>MVRL01000124.1 GCA_002067705.1 Methanosaeta sp. PtaU1.Bin112 | reverse complement strand
CCTGCCGGCCCGTTCATGACTGTAACCCGAGCATCCTTTAGCTCTTTGGAATAATCGACTATGGTCTCCAGACCTATGTCCGCTATAGGCAGATCGTTGGAAAGGGCGGAGACTGCGACGTCGATCCTCTCTCCATTCTTATTCAGGGCCACATCCACCGGCATTGCGATCTTGTCCGGATATTCTGCCAGAAGCTTAGCTGCAATCGGTATCTGCTCAAGATACTCCTGATCCTCTACGAACTTTCGATTGGCTTCACCAATATTGATTCCTGCTGCCATCAAGAAAACAGTAGCTACAACCCCCGAGGTCAAAATCTTATCCGCTCCGCCGCGCCGCAGCACATTCTCTATCACCTTGATGGAGTCGTCCGCTTTGGTACCTCCCAAGGAGTAGATCGTGGGATGCTCATCGCCCTTCAGCCCTTTATCCAGAGCAGTGATCTCTTTGTCCATCAGAAGGCCGGCAATACTGGGCAGGACCTCGGTGAATCCGACAACAGAGCAATGAGAGCGATGGGAGACGGCAAAAGCGTCATTTATGAAAAGATCGAATAGAGGAGCCAGCCTCTTCACCATATGGCTTTTGGCATGATCGGCAGGCGTGCGGTTCATGTTCTCTTCTGCATAAAAACGGGTGTTCTCCAGTAGAAGAACCTCCCCTGGCATTATGGATCTTATGGCCTCTCGAGCATGAGAGCCGAAGATGTCATCGATATAGGCAACATCGCGTCGAAGGAGTCTGGTGGCAGAGCGGGCATGGGCTTCCATGGTGGTATAGTCCTTCTTTCCCGCCCTGCTCTGATGGGCCATGAGGACCACCCGGCAATCCTCCAGAGCGCGCAAAGTATCTAAATGGCTCTTGATCCGCTTGTCATCCAGGATATTTCCGCTCGGGTCCATGGGGGAGTTGAAGTCGACTCTAACCAGGACCCTTTTATTATCGAGTTTGACATCTTCCATCGTGAGATAATCCTTCAACTAAAGTTCCTCCCGGTGTGTTAGGGGTTATCGGAAGGAGTATAAAGTCGTTGCTGATTTGGGCGGAGTAGCTTTCAAAAAGGATTAAGATAGAGGATTGAGAGAGGCAACCACATGGTAGAAGGATCAGATCTCCCCGTGATTGAGGCCAGCGAGATCCTGGAGAGGATCGAACATGGGGAGCCAGTCATCTATGAGCACGTGGCAATAGCTGGCGATATTGACCTGTCAAGACTTGATCTGCCCTTCATTCATAATGAAAGGTCTGGGGATATGTCCACTCTAGCCCACGTCCTGGCCTCTCGCATCGAGATCAGGAACTCAGATTTTCTGGGGCGGATCAATTTCGTCAATTCTATATTCCGCGAGCCTCTTGACCTCAGCGGCTCGACCTTTCGCCAGGAGGC
Organism: Methanosaeta sp. PtaU1.Bin112; assembly: GCA_002067705.1. Classification (GTDB taxonomy): domain Archaea; phylum Halobacteriota; class Methanosarcinia; order Methanotrichales; family Methanotrichaceae; genus Methanothrix. The sequence continues at coordinate 1,611 of MVRL01000124.1, read as the reverse complement.
GAGCTTTAAATGGGCGACATTCGATGGCGGTGCCAGATTCGAGGGGGCCAGCTTCCTTAGATATGCGTCTTTCAGAGATGCAGCATTCTTAAAGGAAGCAAAATTCCAGGAGGCGAGCTTCTTTGCCATAGCCAACTTTGGCAGAGCTCTATTTTGTTGCCCTGCCAACTTCGTCTCTGCCAGCTTCAGCGAGCTGTGTGCCAACTTCCTGGAGGCCTCCTTTCGGAATGATGCGGACTGGACCGGATCCAGGTTCTCTGGGACCGCCAACTTCAATTCAGCCTCATTTGGGGGATCGACGAGCTTCTGGAACTCGTATTTCAATGCCGAAGCCTCATTCCAGGGGGCGAAGTTCGCCGGTTATGCCAGCTTTCAGGGAGTCCTGCTCCTCGGAAACGCCGACCTTCGAGCTACCAGCTTTCAAGAGGACCTCAATATGGAGTTCGCCCAATTTCGGGGAAATGCGATCTTCATTGGCACATGCATATCAGGTGATGCGACCTTCTTTCGCACCAGGTTTGCCAATGTAAGCTTCAAGGATGCCACTTTAAATGGAATGGTTCAGTTCTCCGAGGCAATCTTCGGCCAGGCAGATTTCCAGGGGGCACAGTTCGGGGGCAAATCGTCCTGGCAGGCATCGCTATTTCAAGGGGATGCTGGCTTTGATGGCGCTCTGTTCCTGGGCAGGACCAGCTTCCCTACTGCCACCTTTCTGGCAATGGTAAGTTTCACCTCAGCCCGCTTCCAGGAGGAGGCGTTCTTCGAGGGGACGGTATTCGCGAAGACGGCAGACTATTCCACAGCCATCTTCCAGAAAGGCATCTCTTTTGCCGGCGCCACCATTGATAAGATGCGCCTCTTAAAGGCGCAGATCAGCAGTCAAATATCCCTTCAAAACGCGGAGTTCAACCGTCTGGAAGCCAGATGGCCTGTTCTCTGCAATCATCTGAGATATGATGGCGAAACCTACCTCTCTTTGGCCAGGAACTACAGGAACCTGGAGTGGTTCGAGGATGCAGACGACTGCTATTACCATTACCGTCGCGCGAGCCAGGCTGCCAAGAGCTTTACCATCCAGGAAGAACAGGCCCGAAAGATCAACTGGTCCAAGCTCTTGGACGGCCTGGCCTGGATCTCCTGCGGTTATGGGGTTCGACCCAGATACACCGTATTCTTGAGCGGTTTTTTCATCCTGTTGTTCGCATTTCTCTACTGGCAGGGAATGGGAATTGTGGTGGAGCCGCTGAACGGATCTGAATACATCCAGGGGCAAAACGAGGAGCTCACTTTCCTGGACAATCTCTATTTCAGCGCTATGGTCTTTACCGCCAAGACCCAGGTTAAATGGTACCCAGTAGGAGTCTACCGCTACCTGGCCACATTGGAATCCATCCTGGGCTGGCTGCTCCTTGCATTATTCCTTGTGAGCCTGGGCCGGACGATGATCCGTTAGAGGGCCGGATCGATCCTTCCAATCCCTGAAGAGAGTACCCATTGCCTTTGGCTGCCGCCGACAATGCATCCAAATTCTTTTGCATTGATCACGGCAAACGTCGAGAAAAGTCCTTATAGTGGTTCGCCAAAACCATCAGACAAGTATCGAGGAAGAAC
>MVRL01000123.1 GCA_002067705.1 Methanosaeta sp. PtaU1.Bin112 | reverse complement strand
AGATCATCCTTCCCGACCTGGCGCGGATCCTTGCCCCGAGACTCCAGGAAGCTGCAGAACTTGCTGGCATGCATATAGTACGATCCAAGGCGGTCGATATTGCGAAGCTGGCAGTCTGCCCTGAAATCTTCCAGCAGGGTCACAGCCATCGCCATCCATGAGGCGACTCCCTGATCAGGCCGAACCTTTTGAGCTCCTCAAGCTGGTTCGAGACGAGCTTAACCGCCTGGCTGTCTCGGGGGTCTATACCCAGGCCGCCAAGGATCTCCTGGGAGTCTAGGACTTTGCCTCTTTTGAGCATATCCACCAGGACTCTATCGTAGTTGTGCATGCCCGGCGCATCGACCTGCTCAAAGCCTGCGAATCGCTGCTTATAGACCTCCGTCTGCATGATCTCAAGGTTTGTTTTTAAAAGGTTCACTTCCTGTTCTAGCTTGCGGTTTAGAGTCTTCAGATCCGAGTTCTCACGGATGAGGTCCGGCCGGACCGCATCCTCGACCGGCCGGCGAGCCTTCTCGACCATCTCAAAGATGTATTCAGAAATAGTGGCGCCGCCCTGAGTCGCCTCCTTCTGCCATTCTGAAAGGATTTCCCCGGCCGGAAGGTAGACCGTTGCAGTCCTGCCCCGAAATTCTTTCCTCGCCATGAGTAATCATAAGGCGCTCATACTATTTAAAGATGTACTGTACTAATTGCGTGCCCCATCTAAGCTTGGACATCTAGTCCAGGATATGAAGCTCAACAAGACGAAGGTCCGGTATATTCTTCGTCAGCACCGCAAGCATGTGAGCACAAAAGAGATTGCTCGGGATCTCAAAGTGTCTCCGCGCAGAAGTTCAGCAGATCATCAGGCAATACAAGGAAACCCGGGCAGGAGTCAGTCTTGGGCGAAAAAGTTGGCCGTCCTGCAAAAGCATTCGATGAAATGGAGGCGGAGGCAGTTCGTGAAGCTCACCTTGCCGCATATCCAAGGGCAGCAAGTACATACTCTCTTTTTAATCCGTACTCATCTGCTACCTCGTTTATCTCCACGCCATTGCAGACACTGAGATATCTGCTTGCATCAAATTCGCCTGGCCGCAGCACAGCTGCCTCCTCCCACCTGCTGCCAGCAACTATCGGAAAGCTTTTCTTCTTTGGCCTATATTCGAAAAGCAAAAAGGATCGGTTGGAGCACTGAACGAATGAAGACCGCAGATTAACGGAGTTACGCTGATGAGATGACTGCAATTGTGGAACTATTCGCACAGCCTGAAAAGAGCAATTGGAGACGAGAATGCATAAGGATGACTGCATGAGTGGCAGTCTCCGGAGAATCGAATGCTGGAGATAAAGGACCTGGCCTCGTGGCTTCCTGCCGAGGCGGTCAAGCAATATGAGGACCGCGGCTTTAAAGAACTCTATCCTCCTCAGGCCGAAGCTCTGGAAAGAGGCCTTCTGGACGGCAGGAGCATGCTGCTGGCCATGCCAACCGCTTCCGGAAAGACCCTCCTGGCGGAGCTGGCCATGCTCAAGGCTGCCTTGAAGGGGATGCGTTCCCTCTACATCGTCCCCCTCCGCGCCCTGGCCACAGAGAAATACGATTCTTTCAAGAGATTCAGGGATCTGGGAGTCACCATCGGCATCAGCACCGGCGACTTTGACAAGAGAGACGAGCGCCTGGGAAAAAACCAGATAATAATCGCCACATCTGAGAAGGCTGACTCTCTCATGAGAAACGGTGCCTCCTGGGTGCAGGATCTGGCGGTTCTGGTGGTCGATGAGATACACCTGCTCAATGACGTGGGTCGCGGCCCGACTCTGGAGATGACCATCACCAAGCTGCGCCACTGCAACCCCAGCTTGCAGGTCATCGGCCTTTCGGCCACTGTGGCCAATGGCAGGGAGATCGCCCAGTGGCTTGGGGCGGAGATGGTGAGCAGCGACTGGCGGCCCATTCGACTGCGAGAGGGAATCATCTGCAATAAAACGATGGTCTTTCCAGATGGACAGACCTCTCTCTCGGATGGCAAAGACGAGGCCCTGGCTCTGGTCAAAGACACCCTCACCCAGTCTGGCCAGATACTGATATTCGAGAACTCCCGCAAGAATGCCGAAGCGGCTGCTCTCAAGCTCTGCGACCTGATTGCGGAAGATGCCGCCACCAGGAGTCTTGCGGCCAGCATTCTGGCCACCGGAGAGAGCGAGACCGCAAAGCGTCTCGCCTACTGCGTCTCCCGCAGCGTTGCTTTCCATCATGCCGGCCTTCTCTCAGAGCAGCGGCAGCTGGTGGAGCAGGGATTCCGGGACAACAAGATCAAGATCATCGCCAGCACTCCCACTCTCGCTGCCGGCCTCAACCTGCCTGCGAGAAGGGTTCTCATCAAGAATTACAAGAGATACGAGTATGGCCGGGGAATGGCTCCAATTTCCGTTATCGAGTACCGCCAAATGGCCGGCCGGGCGGGACGGCCTGGACTCGACCCTTATGGCGAGTCCTTTCTTCTGGCCAAGAACGTCTCTGAGATGCAGAATCTCATGGAGCGCTACATCAACGGCGAGCCCGAGGAGATCTGGTCGAAGCTTGCCAGCGAGAGCGCTCTGAGAACTCATCTGCTCTCCACCTTTGCTGCCGGTTTTGCCAGAAACGAGCGTGAGCTGAAGGCTTTTATCGCCACTACCTTTTATGCCCAGCAGCAGGACCCTTGGCATCTGGATGTGACGCTCGAGGCGGTTTTAGATTTTCTCATAGACAACGGCATGATCCAGGAGAGCGCCGACGGAGATCTGCATCCCACCAGGCTCGGCTCTCTGGTCAGCAAGCTCTACATCGACCCGCTGAGCGCAGTCATAATGCTCGAAAACCTGAAGAAACGGAGACGGAGCGATCCGGCTCGGGATGCTCTGCAATCCGACCGGGAGGCGCAGAAAAAGCCTTCGGACCTCAGCCTGCTTCATCTCATCACCATGACTCCTGATATGAATCTGCTCTACATCCAGTCTGCAGACGCCTGGGTGGAGGAGTTCATAGATCAGCATCAGTTGGAGCTATATGATGAGGACAACTACGACTATTTGCTGCGCGAGTCCAAGACGACTGCTATGCTCATGGACTGGATCGATGAGGTTCATGAGGAGCAGATTGCCACCAGATATCACATCGGGCCGGGAGACATTCGCCGATCTGCGGAAACGGCAGAGTGGCTCATGCACTCGCTCGCAGAGCTGTCCAAGAACCTCGAACTGGGCATAACCTTCCAGAGTGAGCAGCTGGCAGAGCGCATTCATTATGGTGCAAGCCAGGATCTCCTTGCTCTGCTGAACCTGAAGGGAATAGGCCGCGTCCGGGCGAGAAAGCTCCACTCCTCTGGAATAACCAGCTTAGAGAAACTGATGGCTGCAGATCAGGCAAAGCTGGTCTCCATCCTCGGCCCCAAGATCGCCGAGAAGATAGTCTCTCAGATAAAAAAGGAGAAGACTGAGGTGATACCGCCTTGAAGTGGCTTAAAGATATCTTCAAATTGAGGTCGTCCCGGGTGGAGCCGGTCTCTCTGTCGCTGGCAGAGATCGAATCCTGGCTGGAAGAGAGGGCAAAGGAGTCCGATTTTTCCGTGCGCTGCCATGAGGTCTACGGCCGCATGGATGAAGCTGCAAAGAGGCTCAAAGAGGACATATCCTCTCTTGAGTCGGCAAGGGCAGACGATTCATCTCCACCCAAGCTACTGCGGGCGGGGATGGCAGCCAGGGGGGAGGTCATAAAACAGCTGGAAACTCTCTCCTTGAAGCTGCAGCCACCGAAAAGAGATGATCTGGACGGCATATCTCAGCATCACTGGGCGCTGGTCAAGGGACTGGAGAGAACGGTGACCACCTTCGGCAGAGCTAAGAGTTATGTTGCCGCCCTCTTTCCAAGGAACATCGAGAGCATCAACTCCGACCTGACTGAGGTCAGTCGTCTGCTGGTCGATCTGGAGAAGGTGATCGGCGAGAAGAGAAAGGTGCAGGAGGAGAGCTGGTACTGTCGAGAGACCGCTCAAAGGCTGAAAGGAGAGCTATCTGGCATAGTTGAGCTGAGAGGAAGAACGCAGCAGGACGAGGCGGCTCTCTTGGGGCTGTCTTCTAAGCTGTCTAGCCTGGAGAAGGAGGCGGAAAGGCTGCAAGCAAGCAATGAAGGAATGAGGATCCGAGAGCTGAAGAGCAGCCTGGACAAGAGGATGGCGGAAAGATCACAGGCTGAAGCAGAGCTTCATGATCTCATCTCTCCTCTGAACAAGGCACTTGCCAGAATGAAGAAGCAGGGATCGAGCGATCGAATTATTCTGCAGCATGAAAATGTATTTGAGAGGCTCGGAGCATCTCCATCCTCAGTAAAGGATAAGGAGATTGGCGGAGCATTGAAGGAACTGCAGAGCCATCTGGAAGTCTTGGGTTTGAAGGATCGAAAGAAGGAGAAGGTTTTGGATCATATCGACCTGCTCATAAAGAGAAGGTCTCTGGAAGATGTCAGGGCCAGGCTGCAAGCGGTCTCTGAGGAGATCTTAAAGACACAGTCCCAAATAGAGGCGGGCAGTCTCGAGGGCCTGCGCCTGAAAGAGGAAATGAGTCAGGCGAAAAAGAGCAAAAGAATCCTGGAAGCGGCCCTGGATCAGGCCAGAAAGGATCTGGTCCTGCTCGATGAAAAGGCTGCGTCCGATGAGAAGGAGCTGGAAGAGAGATTGACCAGGATTGCCGGAAGTCCGATCAAGCTTGATCTTTCTTCAGCAAGCAGATGAAGGTTAACTTCGGGGGAATTGTCCCCCTCTCCACAGTGGACTGGCTGGGGCGAGCGGTCATGGTGGTATTTCTTCGGGGCTGTCCTCTCTCTTGTCCCCATTGCCATAACCAAAATCTGCAAACGGGAGAGCATCTGGTCTCAATGCATACGATCTCGTCTCGCATTGTCTCTGTGGTCAAGGGATTGCCGGTTGCCTCCCTTGCCAGAAGCGGTCTCGAGCCATCATTGCAGATCGACCTGGAAGATGCATCAGAACGAGCGAGCAGCAAGCCCTTTGTCGATGCGCTTGTCCTGTCCGGTGGAGAGCCGCTCCTCCAGGTCGAGGCCTGTCGCCGTCTCTTTCGATTGGCTCGGAGCCTGAAGCTGGCCACCGCTATCGAGACCTCGGGCTGTTTTCCCAATGGTCTGCAGTGGCTGCTGGAAAAAGGTCTGGTGGACAAGGTATTTCTAGATATAAAATCGGCACTCATGGAGCCGGATTACGAGAAGGCAACAGGCAGAGCCGGCATGGCGGCCCGTGTGGCAGAAAGCCTTTCCATCTGCTTTAAATCGAAGGTGGCATTTGATGTGCGCTGCACGATCTTTCCAGGAATGCCCACTATCTCTCAGTTGGTGGATATCGCCGAAACGGTCTGCAGCTTGATGGGGCAATATCCGGATAATCGATTGGATTATGTGTTGCTGCAACAGGGAACGCCGCGCGAGGGAGAGAGCAGGTTTGAACCGGTTGCTGAGCAAGCTCTGCATGAGATGGCCAGGGCCTGCGAGGCCGGTTGCGGTAGAAAGCTTCGGATTTCTGTTCGATCCATCCCCAAGATGAGCTGGAAAAACTAATATTCAATTGCACAGTATGGCAGCAGTTAATGAGTAACATGAAGATCATCGGTTTTGTGGGTCTGCCGGGCTCAGGAAAGGGAGAAGCATCTCAGATTGCCAGGCAGATGGGCCTTGCTGTGGTGGTTATGGGAGATGTGATACGCCTGGAGGCAGCCCGTCAAGGTCTGGAGCCCACCGACCAGAATTTGGGTCGCATCGGAAATGCCTTGCGAGCGGCAGAAGGGCCTGATGCTGTGGCCAGGAGAACCTTTGAGATGGCCCTATCTACTGAACAAGATATAGTCGTGGTAGATGGTCTGCGCTCTCGCGAAGAGGCGGACTTTTTTCGCGCCCATGCCGAGGAATTTTATCTGGTGGAGGTCTGTGCGCCGGCCCAGGCGCGGCTGAAGTGGCTGGCAGCCAGAGGCCGGCCCGATGATCCGGGCAGGGGCCAGGCAAAAGATGGCGGGCATATGATCTCAGAAGGAACGATTGCAGATAATAATGCCGATATCAAGATCGTATCCTCATGCCGGGATCCGGATCATCAGGCAGCGGCAGCTCTCGAGCAGAGGGAGTGCCGGGAGATGGGATGGGGGATGTGCGATGCCATGAAGATCGCTGACATGAAGTTGAGAAATGATGGCAGCCTGCAAGATCTGCGTGAAGATGTCAAGAGACTGCTGGATCTTTTTCTGGCGGGAGCCACAAGTCTCAGATGATGAGCCTTTAAGGCTGTCCGGCCATGTGATGATTGCCACCGATTGATGGTGAAACATTATAGGAAAAATAAAAAAATTTTTTCCCTGCCGGACAGGAAAAGGTCTTAAGGCTGTCGCTTGCGGCACATCTTTTTGCAGTCAGATCTCCCTTTTTCATCATCTGCCAATTGTTGTGGTAGATTTATATGAGTAGTAGGTGTGGCCGGTGGGAGGATATGAATAGGTTATCTGGCTGTCCCAGTAGGGATACGGATATGGCACAGGATTGCGTTCCGGTCTTGGATTGATCCAGTGGCCGCTGGGGCCTGAGACATAGATGTATGCATAATTGCTCCATCCGCCGCAATAATACTGGAGAATGTGCCAGCCCGGAGTGTCAGCAAAGAACCATCTCTTGAACCATCCCGGGTAATTTACATATCCGGCATACTGGGTATCTAGCCAACCCTCTGGGTACCATTCATAGAACCATATGTTTCCTCTTCCAGATATCTGCATCCAAAGAGGCAGATTGGCATAGAGATTGCAGCTTGCTATGGTTCGCGGTGCATAGGAGATATAAAGGTTGTTTGGTGCAGAGCCACCCGTGGGAATGATCATCTGATTGTAAACTGCATTGGCCGTGACTGCTCTTGATACCGGTGCGGAGGCATACGCTGCATCCTGGCTTGCCATCATCAGAGTCTGCGTGCTCTCCTGGGCGCTTGGAGCTTGCTGGGATCCGACTACGTCCGTTGGTGCTTGCAGTCCCAATGCTTGGGCGCTGCTGGGCGTCATAGGTGTAGGTGCGCCGGTTGCCACGTTGCTGGAATAAGCGTTCGGCTGTGCAGACGCACTGGCACAGAGCATGATCATTAATGCTATTATTAACACAGTCCATTTCATCTGAGGACACCTCGGCAATTTATTGGCCTGCTGGATGTAAATATGTTGCCCTGCCGATTGAGGGATGCAAGCAGAGCTGAGAAATCTTTAAAAAACACTTTCGCCCCGCTTGCATTACGCTTTTATTCGAATTTGCCGTCCTGAGCAGTTGTGATCGATGAGTGATCAAAGGCAAAGAAGCCTATCTGAAAAAATTGACTGCCGGCATGTATATCCCCTCTCAGGAGGTAGGCACAAATCTTGATGGCAGCTCGCCGCCTTCAGTCTTCATTGGCAGTTGGAATTATCCTCGGGTCTATGCCGGTCCCATGATTGCACCTCTGCATGGGGACACCACAATCATGGACCAACCCGAATCGTGGATACCTGAGAAAAAGACCCAGGAGGAGATCATAAGATACAGACTGAGCCTTATAAGAGGCAAGAGGCCAGTGAGAGTCACACAGCTGCAAAATCGCTACATAGATAAGCTTAGAGACATCTCTTTATCTGCCAGCTCCATTGAGAGCGAGGCTCAATTCTCCCACTCTCCGAAAGGCATGTCGTTTAGCGATGAGCACACACCATTCGGACCAAGTGCACCACTGGAGAAGCTGGAGATCAGCAGCAGTAGATGGGATTCGAATTTAGAGAAGGTCTATTATGACACTGACCTCCTGGCAGCAGATGCGGTATTTGATCTTCATAAGAAGGGCCGGAATTTCTCGAGCATAGAGAAAGCTTTTTCTGTGGGAACGATGGGGCTTGGAAGGAGACGACGCCTGGTACCTACCCGCTGGTCTATAACGGCATGCGATACCATCCTCGCCAACCGTCTCCTTAAGAAGGTCAGAGAGTATGACCCTCTCGACAGCATCCAGGTGAGGGAGTATTCCAGTCTGAATAATTATTACGCTGTCCTTCTCCTGCCGACCGCCTGGCAGTATGAGTGGATGGAGGCTTTCCATCGCATCTTGGGGGATGAGGAGCTTTTATTCTCCGACTACGAGAGGAATGCCGGCAAGAAAGGATATTCCCGAGTGGGTGGATGCTACTATTCCTGTAAAATGGCGGTCTTGGAGGCTCTGGCACGAGAGCAGAAACAGGCGGGTGCAATCATCCTTCGAGAAGCCTATTCCGGTTATGTACCATTGGGCGTCTTCAATGTTAGGGAGAATGTCAGAAATGCCATGCAAGAGACGGCTCTTCCCTTTGAGGATATTAAGAGTGCACTATGGTATATTTGCGGCAAGCTAAGGATGCCTTTAAAGCGGTTCATTCAGCAGAGCGATCTATTAAAGGAGCAGCTTCAATCCCGCCAGACTACGTTGAGCTCCTTCACATAACTTGGTCGAAAATAATGCTATGATCAGGGATAAATTGATATAAAACGAAGCTCATCGACTTGCTGGGAGTGAAATGTGTGGATAAACAAATCAGAAGAGATGAGCGTTGCTTGTCTATTGTTATCTTAATATTTAATATAATATTATCTTCAGGTCTGGCTTCTGCCCAGTGCGGCGATTGTGATGATAATGATCCCTGTACCATGGACCTGTGCGAATCAATGACCTGTCAGCATATTCCTCTGGAATGCAGCCACGATAATTTTGCAGCAGGAGGGTGGCTAGGCAATTTCGCAAATAGCAGTGCTCCGAAGAGCCCAGAGATCCCAGTTCAGAGTCCGCAGGGGCCTTCATCATCAAATCAAGCATCCAGCATACCGGAAAGCTGCGATGATGGCAATCCATGCACCAGAGATTCCTATGGTGCCAATGGCTGCGTTCACGATCCGGTGAATTGCGACGACGGAAATGCCAGTACGTTGGACAGCTGCGGTTCATCCGGCTGCATCAATATGCCTTTGCCTGGCATTAAGACTCAATTAGCGCAATCTTCTGGCTCCATAGAACCAGAGATTAAAAATGAAGCTTCAGATGAGAACATGATAATCAATGGATCTCAAAGCATCACCGATGAGCCGCAATCGCTCCTGATTTGCGATGATGGCAATCCCTGCACGACTGATTCTCATGATGGCACAAACTGCGTTTATGTGCCATTGAATTGTGATGACGGAAAGGACAGCACAGAGGATTCCTGTGTTGATGGAACCTGCATTAACAAGCCCCTGATAAGCGCAGACTTCACAACTGACATCAGCGAAAATAATAGCACAAACCTATCTGCATCACAATCGCCTCTGGCCGCTCATCATCCTCCAAATTGCGATGATGGCGATCCCTGCACTGAAGACACCTTCAACGGCAAAGAATGCGAGCATAAGCCGAAGGTCTGCGATGATGGCGATCCCAACACATATGATTACTGCTATGAAGGAGTCTGCCACAGTACCACAACGAATTGCGATGATGGCGATCCCTGCACCATCGATTCCTTCAATGGAACCGCCTGCGTACATACGCCCATGAATTGCGATGATCATAATGCATGCACCATTGATAGCTGCGAGGATGGAAAATGCGTGCATAAGTCCAAGAAATGCGATGATAGCAATCCCTGCACATCAGATAAATGCAATCCCAAGACAGGAAGCTGCATCAGCACCTGGAAATGCGATGACGGCAATCCTTGCACAGAAGATTACTGCGATTCGATCCGCGGATGCCTGCATAGGCCTGTTGTATGCGGCTCGGGAAGGACCTGCATCGATGGATTATGCCAGCGTCTGTACTATCCTTATGCGGTTCCCTATTATCCCTACTATCCGACATATGCTGCACCGGCAGCCAGTGCTGCTCCCGCCGCCCAAACTTATACGATTCCAGCCGGGACGGCCATAACTCTGCCCTGGGAGGGAAAGGTTACGGCTCTTAATGCTCTGAATGTGGAGAACGCGGTGGCATATCCGGGCGCGTCACCCCTGAAGTATGTGAGGCAGCTGGGCTTGGAATCTCAGGCCACATCGGTAGGCCAAGCAGCGCAATCCATCTCGGAGCGCTCGGAGATGATAGGCCTCTCCTGGAAGGATGCAAGCTTTTCTATGACGCTTATTCAGCCTAACGGAGTTGCTCTACCCCTTCAGGGCGACAACCGGAATGTGATACACCTTATCGGTCCGAACTATGATTACTACTTCCTGAGAAACGCAGCCCCAGGTAGCTGGGCAATAGTGATCCAGCCTATAAATCCGGGAGCGTCCGGCACTGGATTCTCGCTCATAAACGGGCTGGTGAAGGGAGCGTCCGTTATAAACCGGGCCTAGAATTGGAGAACTGGGGACAACTCCTGCCCTCCCCCCGAAGTGCGACCCGTCTAACCGGGCCGCACTCTTTTTTTTTTAGATGGCTAATTGGCAAAGCCCCCAATAATCATCTTCCGTAGGTTGCGACGGCTTCTCCTTTCTGTATCACATGGCCTTGCATTGCTTTCTTTAGCTCCTTGGCAGAGGAGCCCGCTGGCAGGTCGAGCATCCGGTCCAGGCCGAAGATACGGAAGAAATATCTGTGCGGCTTTCCGGGAGGAGGACAGGGTCCGGAATATCCTATCTCTCCAAAGTCGTTTGTGCCCTGCACAGCGATAAAGGGCTCCTCGACATTGCCTTTTTTGGCTATGGCCCTGGGAATGATATCCGTCGGAGGGATGTTCCAGATGAGCCAGTGGGTGAAGACAGCAGACGGGGCGTCCGGGTCGTCGACAATCACAGCGACGGATGTGGCGTTGAGCCCATCAATTTCGATCTTTGGCGATACGTCCATTCCCTGACAGGTGGATTCATCAGCAATCCTGTCAAAGCCCAATTTGACAACAAGGCTTTTCATATCAGTCTCCTCCGCCTGGACGGCTGCTGGGAGAAGGATGGCAAAGACAATTGCCGCCGCCAGGGTGGTTGATAATGATGTCATCTTATGTATAGCAATCATAATATTGTGTCCTTCAAATGATTTCCAGGCGATCTCTGAAGCTTAGTTTTTTCTTTTTTTATTCTCTCTGCTTATTATTGTCTCAGATTAGAATGATAAATTTTTCCTTGAATTTTAGGGAAATAATTTTGGACTCTTGGATCTCAGCAAGACTTTGCCTTGCAGAAAATAATTTAAGCGTTTGGGTCCTGGAGAGTATTGTGACCGTCTTTAGAGCTTATGATGTTCGAGGTGTCTATGGCACCGATTTGACAGAGGATCTGGCCAGGCGAGTGGGCGCTTCCTTCGGATCTTTTGCAGAAGGGGGCAGCGTTTCTCTGGGCAGGGATACGCGAATCAGCGGCCCATCTCTGGAGAAGGCCTTTTTAGAAGGTGTTCTGACTACAGGCTGCCAGGTGAAGAGCTACGGCATAATACCGATTGCCGTTTTGAGCTTTATTACCAGCAAGATGAGGCTGAAGGCTGCAGCCTACATCTCTGCCTCCCATAATCCCCCGGAGTACAATGGCGTGCGGTTTAGAACCGGCGATGGATACGGACTGCTCTACCAGGAGTCGTCCATTATGAAATTCTATCGCGAAGGCGGATTTCTCTCAGGGAAGGGCCGAGTAGAGGATCGTTCTTCAGGGGATGCCATCGAAGATTACCGCTGCTATGTGGCAGACAAGCTGCACATAGGCAATCCGCTGAGAGCAGTTCTGGATATGGGCAACGGCTCGGCCTGCACTATGAGTTCTTTTTACGAAAGACTGGGCATGGAATGCTCTGTGATAAACGGCACCATGAACGGCCTCTTCCCGGGTCGCGGCCCGGCTCCAAATGATGAGTCCTTGCAGCCTGCCTGCCAGGAGGTGCGAAAGACGAAGGCCGATTTTGGAGTTGGATTTGATCCTGATGCCGATCGAGGCATCGTCATCGATGACCTGGGACGGGTTTTGCCGCCTGAGAAGGTGGCAATTATCATAGCCAGGAGGAGATACAAACGCGGCGATCTGGTCATCTCCGGCTTTGACTGCTCTATGATGCTGGAGCGCGAGCTGCAAAAGGACGGCATCCGGGTAGTACGCGAGAGGGTGGGCGATGTCTTCGTGGCCAACCGGGTGAAAAATGAGAATGCCGTCTTAGGTGTGGAGCGCAGCGGCCACTTCTTCCTGCCTGAATTCCAGTACTCGGATGATCCTTTTGCCATGAGCCTGTCCATTGCCGAGATCATATCGAAGGGAGAGAAGCTCTCCTCTCTCGCGGACGAGATACCCGACTATCCCTACAAACAGATCAGCATTCGCCTCAGCGAGGACCCGGCCGGAGTAATGAGGCAGCTTGCGGACGACCTCGCCAGAATGGAGCCGAACACCCTGGACGGACTGAAGATCACCACCGATAGCTATAGCGTTCTTATCCGTCCCAGCAATACTGAACCCATACTGAGGCTCTATATTGAGACCGCAGCAGGCGATATGGCCGAATTGCAGGATCGTTATGAGAAGATCATTCATCGAGCCATGAAGACATGAATTCAATTTTTTTTCTAAGCAACCTATTTAATCCGACGCTGTCATGTTGACAGATAACCATTGTACAGAGCTGATCTTCGCGTGAGCTACAAAGACATCTGCGTTCTCATCCCCACCCTCAATGAAGAGGAATCCATCGAGCCTGTAATCCGAGAGTTTTTCGCCCTGGGCTTTGAAAACATCCTGGTGGCGGACGGCCACAGCAGCGACGGCACCGTGGCCAGGGCGAAAGCCGCCGGAGCGAGAATCTTTATCCAGTCAGGATCTGGCAAAGGTCAGGCTTTAAAAGAGGTCTTCGAGGAGATTGAGCAGGATTATATCCTTCTAATCGATGGTGACGGCACTTACCTGCCGAGGGAAGCCTCTATCCTCTTAGGTCCGGTACTGCGCGGAAAAGCAGATCACGTTGTGGGCAACAGGTTGATCAACATAAAGCCCGGGGCCCTGAAAGGCCTGAACATGTTCGGCAATAAGATGATCAATCTCTTCTTCTCCACCATCTATGGCATAAAACTCGGCGACATCCTCTCAGGCTACCGGGCATTTACCAGGGAAGGCATTCGCCACCTCGATCTCACCACTCCCGGCTTTGAGATCGAATCGGAGATTACTATCGAGAGCGTGAAGAAGGGCTTACGAATCATCGAGGTGCCTATAACCTACATGCCCAGGCCGGCAGGCACCAAGACCAAGCTGCATCCCTTCCGAGACGGACTCAAGATCATCCTCACCATCTTCCGCATGGCCAAGACCGAGAATCCCATGTTCTACTATGGCCTGTTCGGATCGCTCTTCGGCCTGGCTGGATTTCTCATCGGCCTATTTGTGGCCAGGGATTGGCTCTACTGGCGCATCGAGCATATTCCCCTCACGATCCTTACCGCCATTCTGATCATAGTCGGATTCCAGCTGTTTCTGATCGGGGTCCAGGGAGATATGATGGCCTCCATGCACCGGGAGATGATCCGGGAGCTACATAGAAAGAAATAGTAGAAATATAGCAGAAAGCTGCTACATGGCTCACATCGCCTGAAACCGCAATCCCATTGGTCCGGCGCTACCATTTCCCTGGCTGGCTGACCTATCAAACGATCGCACCGACCATTTACAGCTTTACCCCATCGGCTCCGCCTAGCTTGACCACGGCAATTCCGGTGAGACTGCTTCTTGCCGCCCTTTCCGCCTCGAACGCCTGCGGGTCCATCTTCTCCGAACTCCAGGCATCATTTCTCCTCTCCAGCAGGTTTCCCTCTCGGCTGAGGGCCAGATCGGCGAGATGGACCGCCGAGAGATCTCCCTGCTCGATGAAAGGCGCGGGATCGAACTGCAGCAGCATTGTGGTGTTCCCTATAGCCAGATCGCCCTCTGCAATTGCTTCTCCCACCTTGTCTCCGGCATCATCCAGGATAACGCCTTGCAGCTCATACCTGCCTGGCTTGGTGACGGTCACATTTGCTCCGATCGCTATGGAGGACGGGGTGGTGCGGTTAGAAAACTCGCCGCTCAGATAGGCGGCGGGCGGCTGGAATTCCTTTGGCAGCCGGTCGATGATGATATCTCCGTCGAACCGGTCGATGTAGCTTCTCCTCTCGTCGTAAAGAATCAGGTTTTGAATTCTCAGCGGTCCGCATTTGCCATTCCTCCAGATATCGGTGCCGCTGGCATTGATCATTATGCTTCCGCTCTCCTGGAGCGAGAAGCTGTGGTCAATTCTCCCAATCCAGTTTCCGCGGCAATCGACCATCGCCCCATTCAATTGGAACTCTCCCGAAGCGCTGATGTTCAATCCAAATCCCAGGGAGAGCACATCAATGAGGCCGTCGCCGTCAAGGTCAACTGCATGCTCCTCTGCCAGCCCAGTCAGACTGGTTCCGGCAATGGTCACGCTCACCGGAATCTCAAAGGTGTGCCGGTCGGAAGAGATTTTTATGTATCCGTCGACCCTGGGAAGCGATGTCCCTTCTGGAATGGCCAGAGTCGCCAGCACTGTTCCGTTGCCGTCGCTCTCCAATTGATCCGGTCCACTGGTTGCTATCCAGCTCCAGTTCTCCTCTGCGTACTCCTTGATGCGGACCTTAAAGGGCTTTCCTTCCAGAGGGACATCGTATCCGTAAACCTTCACCGTCCAGTTGCCCTGCTCAGGATTGCTGATCTCCAGGGGACCGAGATCATCCGTCCCCAAATCTGCATTCTCCTCGCTGGCGATGCCCCTGGGATTCTCAAGGACCAGGGCAACCTCGCTTTCGTTATGGCCATCCAGGCTCTTCAGCTCTGCTGAGATTCTTTTTATGCTCTCGGTTACCCTTACGGTCTTATTCCATATCTCTTTGTACCCAACCTGGCCATCAAATTCCCGAATGGTGGTATTCTCAATCATCCCGGTATAGCTGAGGTTCTGCAGAGAAGGGCCGAGATTTTTTATGGAAAATTGCATATTGCTGAGGGTGCCGGATGCTCTCGACTTGAGGATCCAGCGCAGGGGAGATGTCTCAAGCTGAGATCTCTCTACCAGCAGCGTGTAGTTAACCGGAACGGTTGCATTCTCGCTGTGAACGGCAATGAGCCATCTGCCTGAAGGCGGCTCGCTTATCCTCTTATATGCCTGAGATGCCATTGGGGCAGATGTCTCACTGGTGTTGTTCTCATTATTATCACTATTATCAATATTACCAATATTCACTTCACCAGTATAATATTCGCTTGCAGGAGAGAGCAGGAAGAGATCAAGGTTTTCCTCTTGCTGCCATCTCAGGGTTGCTTCAACCTCTGCCGTTCCGGGCTCCATCTTGAGATAGTAGCAGCGCCATTCGCTTCCATTGATCGATCCTGTGCTATTGGCCAGACCCCGAGAGATATTCAGGGGATGGGCGACATTCACGCTGATGGGAATCCGCAGAAGGGTTTCGCTTCCGTCTGCGATCTCGATGGTGCCGTTATAGCGCCCAGGTGCGGCATCCTGCGGCACAGCAATCGACGCGGCCAAGACCTTCTGATCATTGGCCATAAGGCTCTTTGGCAAGGGCTGCAGACTTACCCAATCAGCCACCTCTCCTTGCAATATAGTCTTGAGTTCTTTTATATCTCGATCGCAAAAGAAAACGAATCGCAGGCTCCAGTCTTCATCGCCCGGAGCCAGAGCATAAATCTTCTTTTGGGGCCTGTCCGCGCCCGTATCCAGCCCAACATATACCCCCTTTCCCGCGGGCAAGTATGCCCAACGGCCCGCAGTCCAGCGATCTGGAATCGCTCCGCAGATATTGCTGCTATTTGCCAGCAGCTCATAGGAAGAGAGGGCGTCCAGCATTCCTGCACCCTGATAGAACTCCTCGTAGCTCTCGCCCAGGGTGTTGTTTAGCTTTTTCGCCCCTCGGGTCATGGCCGCCTTGACACCGGCAGCGCTAAGATTTCGGTCTGCCTGCAAAAGCAACGCAGCCAGGCCTGCTGCTACCGGTGCAGAGAGGCTGGTTCCGGACTCTTCAGAGTAATAAATTCCCACGGGGCTTGGCCTTTTTACCTCCATGGGCACAATGGAGATGATATCAACGCCCGGTGCTACAACATCCGGCTTGATCCTATCATCCCTGGTGGGCCCTGAACCTGAAAAGCTGGCAATGCGGCCTGATTCGTCTGTCGCTCCCACGGTGATTACCTTTATGCCGTCGCCAGGCGAGTCGATCAAACCCGGCGGCAGCGCCAGCACTACAGGAACGAGAAGATAATAGACATCCTTTCTGGAGGCATCGCTCTGAGATAATTTAGCCGGTGTCCTGCTACTGCCTGCCTGGCTATCGCCTGCTTGACCTTTACTTATCTGGTTCTCTCTTACCTGGCTGCTGGATGATCCGGATACCTGGCCTGCCGTCTCGCTGCTGTTGCGATTGCCAGCCGCCACGCAGACCACCACTCCTGCGCTTGCGGCATTATCCGCAGCCATGGTTATCGGCGGATTTGTCTCACCCAGATTTATGCCGCCCAGGCTTAGGCTGAGGATGTCAGCTCCGTTGTAAATCGCCCATTCAATCCCCGCGATGATATCCGATACCTTGCCGTCCCCATTGCCATCGATTACTTTGACGCTGATCAGCTTTGCTCCGGGGGCAATTCCCTTGTAGCTGCCATTGGAGGCCGCACCTGATCCGGCGATGATCCCGGCCACCATTGTCCCATGCCCCAGCAGATCCTCTGCAGTGATCTCATCTGCCAGGAAATTCTTCTCGGCCACAACTTTTCCAATCAGGTCGGGATGGTTTTTGTCGATCCCGGAATCAATCACCGCCACGGTTATTCCCGATCCGTTGATCCCCTCCTCCCAGAGCCTGTCTGCTTTTATTATTCGGGCAGGTGAAATATATCCATCATTATTCGCCGACGATTCTGTTGAGTTTTCCTTTGAGGATTCCGTTGATGATACATGTGTGCTGCCGTCAAAATAAATTCCCGATACCCATTCGCTCTCCGCCATCTTTCTTATGGCTTTGCAGGATGCCTCCCCCGCGAGACCGGGTATCAGATGAAATCGATACTTGACAGAGAGGCCTTTGGAGATTTGATCATCAGAAAAGAGATGGTCCGAGATATATGGACCACTGGCGTTGAGCATAACGATCACAGGGACCTTTTTCTCCTCTGTCCGCCCATCTGCATCCGCAGCCAAGAGCTTCTCCAGCCTGAAGTCAATCTTCTGATAGGCAGAAAGAGCGTGCATTTCAGCCTGCGCTGATGATGTCTGTGAAAATGATAAGACGGACAAAAATAAGATGGGCATAATTATGCATGCCGCAGAAATAGAAATCATAATGCTTCGAGCCATATCTAACTTAACTCCATCTAACGATTTATCCCCCGGCCCACTCCAAGATGCTGCTGATAAGTGTAAGCAGATAATGCTAAATAAACCTGTGGTATTTCTAGGATGGATGATGCTGGATTGGCTGGTTCCTTATCTGCTCTGGATTAGCTTGACACTGCTCCTGGCATCGGCTCTGACCCGGATCAGCCGTATTGCAGTCCCTGGATGGGCCCTCTTTGCATTCTTCTGGTTTGGTCAGATAGACCATTATCTGGCCATAGAGGACTATTTCAATGTGGCTCTCTTTTCGGCAGCAGGCCTTTTGAGCTTCTATATGGCCTGGATGGTGATGAACCGGAAATTTTCATCCAGGGCATTCTATTGGGCTAGCTATGCAGCAGCTGTTTGCGGGATCGTCTATTTCCCATTTGCCGAGATTTCTGCTCTTCAGATGGGGTTGATTGGATTTACAACTCAGATAACCGCAAGGACACTGCAATTTCTCTCCGTTCCTGTGATCATGGAAAGCTGGAATATAATGAGCCTCAACGGCCGATCGGTGCAGATCATCCTGGCCTGCACGGCCATTGAGAGCATTGCCCTCTTTGCAGGAGTGATTCTATCGGTTCAGGCACCTCTGATCCGCAAGCTTGCAGCTCTCGCGGCATCTACATTATCCATTTATCTCTTGAACATTATGAGAAATGGATTTGTGCTCATGGCCTATGGATGGAGCTGGTTTGGAGAGGGCAGCTTCGATATAGCTCATAATATTATTGCCAAGATAGGGTCTACCATAGCCCTTCTGGCCATATCCTACCTGGTATTTTTGCTCTTGCCGGAGCTTTTATCAATCATAGATGATCTTGCAGCAGAGATCAAACCAAGGAGAGGAGATACCGCATGAAGCTAGCGAGGAATTCCACCGCATGGGTAATGGCGCCCGTCTTTCTCACGGTAGGGCTCGCAGCCGCAGGAATCTGGCTTCTGTCAGCCGTGGCTTTAGCGGGCTTTGTTTTCATGATCTTTTTTCACAGGGACCCGGATCGCCTTCCCAGCGGGGATGGTATGCTCTCGCCTGCAGACGGAAAGGTCATCCAGGCTCAGCCGAACAGAATCACCATCTTTATGAGCCCATCCAATGTGCATGTCAACCGGGCTCCGCTGGATGGATATGTTCGCAATATCGAATACCGGAAGGGCACTCATCTCCCTGCTTTCATGGGACAGGCCTGCAAGAACCAGCAGAACAGGATGCATCTGGAAACCATAGACGGAGCTATGGAGCTGCGCCAGATAACTGGGACTCTTGTCAGGGAGATCGTCTGCTACGTTCGTCCCGGTGATCAGGTATCGCGAGGGGAGAGAATCGGCATGATCCGCTTCGGCTCGAGGGTAGAGGTAAGCATTCCCAATGGCTACAATCTGCTCGTGAATAAAGGCGATAAGGTTCGGGCAGGAGAGACAGTGGTCGCGGTGAGGAGTTCATGAATGTCCTCCGGGTTATCCGGCTTGCCGACTTATTCACGCTTTTAAACGTCGCTTTCGGATTCCTGGCACTTCTTGCCGCGGGAGGGGCCTGGGGCGGCATTTATCCTCAGTATTCAGTGGTGTTCATCCTTCTGGCAGCAATGGCGGATGGTCTGGATGGATTCCTGGCGAGAAAATTTGGTGGCAGCCCCCTTGGTGCTAACCTTGACTCGTTGGCAGACCTGATCTCCTTTGGTGCAGCACCTCCATTTCTCGCCATCACCGCCTTTCACCTGCCTCCTGGCCTCTGGGTCCTGGGCATCTTCTTCCTGCTCTGCGGAGCGCTTCGCCTGGCCAGGTTCAATGTGATCTCAAGCAAAAGCGATGCTTTTTTTGAGGGGCTGCCCATTCCGGCAGCGGGCATAGCACTTTCAGCCAGCGTTCTCTTGGGAAGACCGGCGCTCTCCAACGCTCTGATGCTCTTTTTGGCGCTGCTCATGGTAAGCAGCATCTCCTATCCAAAGATCAGAGACCTTCGCGTAATGGCGATCCTGGGCAGCATA
Source organism: Methanosaeta sp. PtaU1.Bin112 (assembly GCA_002067705.1). Taxonomy (GTDB): domain Archaea; phylum Halobacteriota; class Methanosarcinia; order Methanotrichales; family Methanotrichaceae; genus Methanothrix. The sequence continues at coordinate 6,458 of MVRL01000123.1, read as the reverse complement.
TTTCTGGTGGTGGGATTATTCCTCTTCCGCCAGCATGATATCCTGGAGGCTACGCTTGTGGTCATAATTCTCATAACCCTATATCTCGGCAGTCCGGTGGTGATCTCACGCCTACGAAAAAAGAGATAGCCGCTTTTGAGGCGGGAATTAAGCTGGGAGCTCTCTACCATCAGTTCGTGGGCTCTCCGGTTAGCCTGAAGACCGCAGCGATCCTGGAAGAGGCTATGGAGAAGAGCATCTCCCTTCAGCCCTATGTGAAGAAGGTGAGCGTCCGCATCGACCGGAGGATGCTGTCTAGGAACTTCTTTGGCTACGGCGAGCTGGAAGGGCGCATGATAATCGCTCAGGTGCAGATAGAGTATGAGGGCGAGGTAGTGAATGCCAAATTGGAGTACGACGCTGAGAAAAAGTATCCGCTCATGAGCTTGGTCTAATTGGAGAGCTGGCAAAAAGAGTATTTTGGCCGGTGTCTCACAGAGACGTCTGCGGGTATTTCACTCGAACTCAATCGTTCCCGGCGGCTTGGGAGTTAAGTCGTAAACCACTCTGGCAACCGTTGGAATCTCGCTGGTTATGCGGCTGGAGATGCGCTTGAGCGTCTCCCAGGGTAGCTCCATTGCCTCTGCAGTCATGGCATCTCGGGATGATACGGAACGAACCGCCACCACCCAGCCGTAGACTCGAATGTCGCCTTTCACTCCCGTGGCTTTGCCAAGCAGTGCCGCAAAAGCCTGCCAGGGATGAAACTTCTCTACCTCTTCCTCAACGATCGTATTGGCTTTGCGTACCACATCCAGCTTCTCAGCGGTAACCTCGCCCAGGATACGCACCGACAGGCCCGGTCCAGGATAAGGCATCCTCTCGCTGATCTCAGAGGGCAGGCCCAGAGCCCTCGCCACTTCGCGAACCTCGTCTTTATAAAGATCGCGCAGGGGCTCGATTATGGTCTTGAAATCCATGCAGGTGGGCAAGCCCCCCACATTATGATGAGCCTTGATTCCGCCGTCAGACTCGATTCTGTCCGGGTAAATGGTGCCCTGCATGAGGCAGTCGCCTCCGATCTTGCGGGACTGCTCTTCAAAGACCCGAATGAAGGTCTCCCCCACGATCATTCTCTTCTTTTCCGGGTCTGTGACCCCTTTCAAAGCATTGAGGAAACGCTCATGCGCATTCACGCGCACCAGACCGATGTCCTGGAAGAGCTGTTCGATTCGTTCCGACTCATCCTGCCTCATGAGGCCGGAGTCCACATAAACAGGAACCAGGCGGTCCCCAATAGCGCGATGGCCCAGCATGGCGCATACCGAGCTGTCCACGCCACCCGATAATCCTATGATGGCGCGTCCCGATACATCGCGCCTGATCTCCGCGATGGCATCCTCTATGAAACGTTGCACATTCATGGCCATAATTAGCATCCCCGGCTTTGAGGATAATAGGCTTGCGGTTATGATTCGTTCTCGTCTGTTCTCATCTAGATGGAATCAATATGACCTGTACCTGAAAAAAAAAGCTATAAATTAAGATAGAGATTAATACATTATGGCGAGAAGGGAGTTGGGGGATCGCCATTAGACCTCCTCGAGAGAGGGCCTCCCTCCGGCCCTCTTTATTAATGTAAAGGCAAATAATGGAATAAGATTGGTCTGGTGTAGAATATGAATCGTTCACGTGTTCTGATGTGTGTGGCGGCGCTCGCCGCCTGTTTTCTGATCGGCATCGCATGCGGAGAAGACTACCTGGGAGGCGGATATGTAGGAAGCTTCGATCGCTCTTCATTTATGGATGAGGGAATTTCTGGCATGGTAAAGTGGATGGACCTGCCCGTTCCCGGCACCACCTTCATTCCCTACAGAGAATACTATAAGATGGTCGTAACGCCAGTAATGCCTGCGGTGAGCGACACGGTTAGTGGCCCGATCCCGTATAATATCGCCGGACAGATGCCCTTTGGAGTCTATTATAGAAACGGCCTGTGGCTGCCATATGCTACCTATGCTACCTCCCAGACCGCCCGGAGCAATGATCTCTGGATATCCGGCCAGACCAACTGGACCCAGTATGCGGCAATACCTCTGGGCTCATCGCTTCAACTGGTGGCAAGTGTGCCCTCAGGCGGAGCAGGCACCTTCTTCAAATTGATCCAGACCAACGCAGTCAGCACAGATTACAAGACCGCTCAGTTCGAGCCTGGATACAGCAGCATGAGCTTCATCGCCGGGCAGACGGGAAGGCATATGTTCTACTTCGTGGTGAACAATCAGCCAAGCAACCTGATCATTGTGGATGTGTTCTCCCAGGCCCCAGGCTGATAGCTTAGAATGAATTTAGAATAAATATCAGAGCCGGGCGAAGGACTAGCAATTTTTGTTTTCGCCTGGCTCATTTGCTCTTTTCTTTACCGAGCTTGTTTGCTCTAATCGTTTCCGGTCATGCGGATATCAGGCTATCCTCGATCGGACAGCTGCAGGCCAGCCACTCCTTCTCAGGACTTATGGTCTTATTAGCCCACCTCCATCTTACCTGCCCGGCCAGGGTGAAGTTTCCTGCCAGATGGGTATCGCTAACTCCGCCCGGCCAAATGGCTGTTCGATCGGCCTGCCCCCGGAAGGTAGCAGCAGTCTGCAGATAAGAGAGCGTCTTGCCTAGCTGCGTCCGATAGCTGAGGTTGATGTCCTTGCCTTGATAGTATCTTTCGCTCCAGCGAATGTCCCTATAATCGTTTTTAGCCCTCAGATTTGCCGACCAATCCCCTTGCAGGGAGAGAGGCCCTCTCTCTCTGGAGATATTTATTGCGCTGGGCGATGATTCGGCGAGGATGTTGCGCTCCGCGCTTATGCTGACGGAATTGTATGTCAGCTTCTCATCAGCCCGGCAGTAGCCTGATCCATGTTCTGAGAACGCAAGAGTCGATCCAATTATCGGCCGAATTCTGGTAGTGGCTGCTGCCGAGTAGTTGAACTCGCCCGCCAGGATACGCACATTGTTCGTTATGAGATAGCTTTCAAACTCAGTAGAAAGCATTCCTTCGCGGGAGATGAATCCCTTGCCTGAAACGTGGCCGTCGATGACGCCATTCGCGGATGGCTTGCGGCTTCTCATCTTGATCACTATCTGGCCGTGCGCTCCGGGAGGAAGGTCCGAGAAGGTCCAGGTGTCGAAGGTTCCTGGGTCAGGCAAAGGATAGGATGTGATAAATGCCGTTCTTGGGTCGTAATCTTCTTTGACAACCAAATCGATAGGCTCCAGTCCATTGTTTCCGTAGGTTATGGTATAGGTGATAAGGCCGCCGGGGGTCGCGGATGACGGGCCATCTTTGATATCTTCCTTTTCCAGAGTCTCGAAACTTATTATCTCGTCGCCAATCTTGATGTAGTCGATAAGAGCTGATGTTTCAGATGCATTGGCGTCCTTATAAATCGAAATGTATATTTTCACAATACTCTTGCCTTCCAGCCGGCTCTTGCAGTCGTCAAGGCTTCCAGCAGGAAAATCATTGTCTTTATACTTATCATATTGCAGGTCAAATCCATCCAGCTCATTCCAGGTATTGTTTGACATTCCTGCCTGTAAACATGATCTTTTCTGGGAGATGATTCTGGCATCCATTGAATTTTTGCTGTCGTAACTATCGTCCTCATCGCCGTCGAAATAGAGTTCAACCTCCATCGATCCATCACCAGATTGCGGATACAACCACATGCTGAACTGATCCAGATCCTCAACCGGAAGTGGCGGGTCTAAATAAATATAGATCCTGGCGTAATTGCCTTCACTTTCTACAGTCATCTCTGCACAGCTTTCGCCGTGAAAGCCCTGTTGATCAGAAAGGGATGCATCTGCATGCTTGAGCTTGCTTAGACGATAATCCAGATCGGTAAGACCGGTACAACTCAATGTGCTCATCTGAAGAAAGATCAAGATAATGATAATGAGACTTAGTGATCGATTGCAATGCAATAGCCTGTCCATACATATAAATATTTTAGTAACTGTAGAAATAGGATTCGCTCGGCAAGATGGAGTATCTTTATTTAACCAATTTGCATCAATTCATCTTCATCATAAACGACCTAGATCAGGTCTACATAACATCTACATGAAAAAAAGGATTATTAACTTCCCCGATAATCAATATTCGGCGGGATAGGAGAGTGGGGACTTATCCTTACCGCCTGAGCAGGAGGAATGGAGAAGGGGGTAAACCTCCTGCTCAGAATCCCTTGATCGCTGATGTCTTCTCCAATTATGATTTTTTCCTAACTAGTGGTGATTTTTTTAAGATGATCGGCCTTCTCCAAGACCCTTTTCAGTTCCTCAATTACTATGGGCTTGCTGATATAATCATCCATGCCCGCTGCCAGGCATCTTTCCCGGTCGCCTTTAAGTGCGTAGGCAGTGATGGCTATGATCCTGGGACCCCTGGGCCATAGTTTGCGGATCTCTTGAGCGGCTGCCAGGCCATCCATCTCCGGCATCTGCACATCCATGAGAACCACATCGTATGGTTGACGCTCTAATGCCTGCAAGACCTCAAGGCCGTTGCCGGCTACATCTGCGCTGTATCCGAGCCTCTTGAGCATCTGAATGGCTACCATCTGGTTGACTGCATTATCTTCCGCGAGCAAGATGCGCAATGGCCTGACTTCTTCCTGCCCGGCATAATCTCTGGGCACAACGAGGCCAGGATCTCCTGGCTTTGGTTCTTCCTCCGAGGCTTCTGCCAGGATTGTAAAATGGAAGGTAGAGCCTAATTTTGGCTTGCTCACCACCCAGATCTCGCCACCCATCATCTCTACCAGCCTGCGACTGATGGCCAGTCCCAGGCCGGTCCCTCCATATTTGCGCGTGGTAGTGGAATCCACCTGAGAGAATGATCGAAATAGTCTGTCCAGTTTTTCTTCAGGAATTCCAATGCCGGTGTCGCTAATGGAAAAATGGAGCTCATATTTTCTGCCATCCGAGGTTCTTGAGGCATCCGAGGTTCTTGAGGGCTCCAATGGCTTTCCTATCACGGAGAGGCCGATCGTCCCATCGTGCGTAAATTTGACGGCGTTGCCCAGCAAGTTCACCAATACCTGCCGAAGTCTGGTGACATCTCCTTTAATGTACGCCGGAAGCGATTCATCTAGGTCGCAATTCAGAACCAGCCCCTTTTGGTCCGCAGAGGGCTTCACAAGATCCGCTGCAACGGCGATGCACTCTCCTAGATTGAATGCCTGGCTCTCCAGCTCCATCTTGCCGCCTTCTATTTTGGAAAAGTCCAGTATGTCGTTTATCACCGAAAGCAAGGCATTTCCGGAGCTTCTCACGGTCTCTACATAATCTCTCTCCTGTGCAGTCAGGTCGGAATTAAGGAGCAGTCCGGTCAGCCCCAATACTGCATTGAGGGGTGTTCTGATCTCGTGGCTCATATTCGCCAGGAAGTCGGATTTTGACCTGGCTGCCGCTTCCGCAGCCTCTTTTGCTTCAATGAGACGATCTTCTGCCTGTTTTTTCTCGGTGATATCCCGGATGGACTCTATAGCCCCGAATATGTTTCCTGCAGAGTCATAGAGAACGGCGGCGCTGCCTAGGAGATAGGCGATCCCTCCTTGCATATTGGGCATGTAGGACTCGCCAATTAGGGCTCGCCCTTTTTTCTCAATATGGTTATAATTCCTCTCATGCGTCTTCGGTTAAGACCACAATCCCTCCCTAAACCGTGCCCTATTAACATGTGGATCAAGTGCCTCACTTGAAAATACATTTAAGACTGTAGAGAAGTCTTGTTCAATTCCGAGAAATTCTAGTATCGCTGATAGGAGGCGCGAAGAATTTTGGACAAAGATGTTGCTCCATCTCAACTGAGTAAAACGAACCATTTTTGCACCTGGATTCAGTTTTCGCACAACAGAATACACTTTTCTACTGATTAGCAATGTCAGAATTGAGATCCAAATTAGGGCTTCAATAGCATAAGGGCTTTTTGTCGTTATATGATCCATCTCGTATCTGCTCTTCAATTCCTTGAAGATAAGTTCAACCTCCCATCTTGCAGCATATACTGATGCTATCTCTGAAGGATTTAATATTTCTTGATTAATATTAGTTAAATAGAAATGGTGTTCTTCTGATTCTGGATTATATATGGCAACCAATCTAAATATCTTGCTATCTTTTTTGCTCTCTCCGCGATAGGATCTTCTATCGAAGGACACTTCAACATTTACATCAAAAATATCATCGCTCTTCTCTAATTTAATATCTTTTAAATATTTTCCTTTTAGATCAATGCCGTGGCAATTTCGGACCTGATTTGCGCCTACTATCAAGGGATTCGCGTTGCTCTTGAGACGAGAGACAAAATATCCACCGTTTTCAACTATCCGGCTAAAGAGTTGATGTTTGTAAAATCCAAGATCTATCAATAATATTATATTTTTAATCCAAGGCCCTATTTTCAACGTCTTCATTTC
>MVRL01000122.1 GCA_002067705.1 Methanosaeta sp. PtaU1.Bin112 | reverse complement strand
GCTCAGGAAGCTGGAGCAAGAAAGAGAAGCGCTGGGCGGAAAGGTCTTTGACATTCTCGGAAAGGTAACTTTCGACAATAAGCCGCTGCGTGAGCTTCTTTTGGAGGCCATAAGGTACGGCGACAGGCCGGATGTTCGAGCCAGGCTGAACCAGGTGGTCGACAAGGCTCTTGATAGGCAACAGCTTGTGGCGCTGATAGAAGAGCGGGCCCTTTCCCATGACTGCATGGACGTCTCCAGGGTAATGAAGATCAAGGAGGATATGGATCGGGCAGAGGCCCGGAGGCTGCAGCCCCATTTCATTGCATCCTTCTTCCTGGAAGCATTCAGGCACTTAGGAGGAAGCGTCAGAGAACGAGAGACGAAGCGCTATGAAGTAGCTCATGTTCCGGCAGTCGTCAGGAATAGGGATCGACTGATTGGCACGGGCGAGGCTGTTCTCACAAGATATGAGAGAATATGCTTTGAAAAGGACCTGATCAGCGTGCCCGGAAAACCTATGGCGGCATTCGTCTGTCCTGGTCATCCCCTCCTTGATGCCACCATAGACATCATCCTGGAGAGATACAGAGACCTGATGAAGAGCGGCGCGGTTCTGATAGACACAAATGACTCTGGAGACGAGCCAAGGGCATTGGTCTACTTAGAGCACTCAATACAAGACGCCAGGACCGACAGATCAGGCGAGTACAGGGTTGTATCAAAGAGGATGCAATTTGTAGAGATCAGCTCGGAGGGAGAGGTGCATAATGCCGGCTATGCACCATATCTTGATTATCGCCCGGCTACTTCAGAAGTGCACAGCAGCATCGAGTCTCTGCTAAAAAATAGCTGGCTTAGCCAGAATCTTGAAGAGAAGGCGCTATCTTACGCGGTGGAACACTTGGTCCCTCTGCATATGGGTGAAGTGAAGCAAAGAAGGGAAGAGCTGATCTCCAAGACCATTGTTGCGGTCAAAGACCGTCTCACCAAGGAGATCAACTACTGGGACCACAGGGCCAACGAGTTAAAGGATCAAGAGCTGGCCGGAAAGGTCAACGCCAGGATCAACTCAGGCAAGGCAAGACAAAGGGCGGATGACCTTGAGGCCCGCCTTCAAAAACGCATGGCTGAGCTAGAGCAGGAGAGGAGGCTTTCCCCTATGCCACCAATAGTTGCAGGCGGTGCTCTGGTGGTGCCACAAGGCTATCTGGACAAAATCAAAGGCATTTCTGTAGGGCCTTGCATAGATCAGGCTGAAAGAGCCAGGGTAGAGCGGATAGCTATGAAAGCGGTTATGGAGGCAGAGGTTGCTTTGGGATATCTGCCGGAGGACGTGAGCGGGGAAAGCAGGGGTTATGACATTGAGTCCAAGGTCCCAGGAGCTGGAAGGCTGAGGTTCATAGAGGTTAAGGGTCGAGCCGCTGGAGCAGAGACAGTTACAATTACCAAGAACGAGATCCTGACAGGGCTGAACAAGCCTGAGGATTTCATCCTGGCAGTGGTTGAGGTCGATGGCGAGACTACAAAGCTGTGGTATATTGAGCGGCCATTTGGCAAGGAGCCAGACTTTGGAGTTGAGAGCGTGAATTACGCGCTGCGGGATCTACTAGCTCATGGTGAAGAACTGCAATCTAAAGGATAAGGTTGACCGATTGGAAAGCATGATGCAGCTTATTATCGAGATCTACACGGATCTATTTTGCACTCCAAGAGAAAAATATCTAGAAGATATGAAGAGCACGGAATGGGAATGTGATTTTTTATATTTTTCTGAATTTGATGAGCTGAGACAGTCTATTGAGGAACGCTGAAAGAAGATGGCGGTTGATCTCCATGGATAAAGAAAAAAATATTTACCGGGCGCTAATTTTTTACAGCGAATTTGTCAATTTATTGAATATCTTTTTCAGCGGATATCTTATCACAACAACTGATGAAATTAGTCTCACTTATTTTAGGATCTGCAACAAAATGAGTGAGATATTGAGTCAACCACCTTTTGAAGGCTCTCAATTTTTTTGGAGGCCAGTAGATAATCTCAGAAACATAGACTCCGATTACCCGGAAGGAGAATGGGATTGTGGTGGAAAGCAATCATCCAATGAATTCCTCAGTGAGATCGAACAAATGTATGTAGCGAACGGTGAAAGGCAATATCCTTTGGATCCAGATGAAGCTGATTTCTTGAGATTAATCCGAGAGAACATAAACAAATATAAATTGCTAAAGAGTCATCACGAGATGATATTTATTCAGAAAAATTTTTCAAAAAAAGATCCTGGTTGGGATAATGCTAGTTTTTGGACATTGATTCATAAAGATATTGTAGTCCATGCCAAAAAAAGATTTGAAGACGGATATTATGCAGATGCCGTAGAATCAGCCTGCAAAGAACTCATCCATCGAGTTAAGAAATCTCATAAAGATGCAACGGGGGAAGAACTAGATGGCAAAGACCTTATGTTCAAGGCATTTCGCATTGATAAAAGCAATCCTGATCCAGTAATCCGTCTTGATGATCTATCGACCGAAAACGGCAAGAATATTCAAGATGGTTACATGTACTTATTTGCTGGAACCGTATCCGGAATAAGGAATCCAAAAGCTCATAATAATGTAAAAATCAGTTCTGAGAGAGCAATTCATCATATTTTTCTGATTAGCCTCTTGATGCATAAATTGGACGAAGCCGAAAAATTGAGAGAATAATATTGAATTTATATTCATCCATCTATTCCATGCTGCAAAGGTTTGATATCTCATCACACTGGAACTGAAGGTATTGCGAAGGAGGGAGACTGACGCCATACCATAAGAAGCTCATCGAGGTCGCACTGCCGCTGGAGGCCATCAACGC
>MVRL01000121.1 GCA_002067705.1 Methanosaeta sp. PtaU1.Bin112 | reverse complement strand
GAGAAATAAAAATCATGAACATAAAATTGTGAAGTCCATAGAAAATCGTGTGAACTTTCTATGAAATGGCACTAGAGCCAGGCGACATCTCAATTCAGCCTTAGCCTCTTATCACGGATATCGCCTTTTTCTCTAACTTATTATGGATGTTGCAGGAAGATATAGACGATTGCGGTTGTTCAAAGTGTCCAATATTCCGGACAATGAAGAGGCCCGATTGCTATACTGCCCATTGGTCATTAGATTACCATTATCGGGACCATTGGACGTATCAACTACTGCATAAAAAAAGACAGGTTTGATTAAACCACACTTGCGGACAGAAGCTTAAGAAGACAAATGGATTTGTTGCAGAGGGAGAGTCGGATCCGACCCTCCAAACTGCGATTGATGAGTGGCCATTACCTGACTCAAATGGGAAGGGTCAGGCCAAACCCGGACCTTGCCCCTTTCACGATAAGCAGATGAGCGGCCGCAAATTCCACCCGCCCAATGCGCCAGCGCTCCCTAGCCCATCATCTTCTTGATATCCTCATCCGGCGTGCTAATCAGCCGGACATCGTACCTGTCTACCAGTATCTTGAGCATATCTTCGTTAATCCAGCCGGGCAGGATCGGACCCAGGTAAATGCCCTTGATTCCCAGGGCCAGCAGGGACCAGAGAATGGCCACTGCCTTCTGCTCCATCCAGCTGATCACCAGCGTCAGAGGCAGCTCATTCACACCCACGCCGAACAGCCCGGCTAGAGCGGTCGCCACATCCAGGGCCACGATGGCGTCATTGCACTGGCCGAGATCGATGAGCCTGGGAATTCCCTCGATCTCTCCCAGGTCTAGGTCGTTGAAGCGGAACTTGCCGCAGGCCAGGGTGAGAACCACGGTGTCCTTGGGTAGCTTCTGCACAAACTCCCGGTAGTAGTCCGACCTCTTCAGAGGCGCATCGCAGCCGCCCACCAGGAAGAATCTCCTGATCTTTCCAGCCTCAACCAGCTGCTTGATCTTGGGAGCGAGGCCCAGAAGCACAGAAGCGGAAAAGCCCGTGGTAAGCACGTACTCGCCGAGCGCATCAGGAAGCTCGGGAAGTGACCGGGCCTTGGCGATCACCTCAGAGTAATCATATCCTTCGATGTGCTTTACTCCGGGCAGGCGAACCGGCCCGCAGGTGAACATGCGATCCCTGTACTCCTCTCTGGGAATCAGGAAGCAGTTGGAGGTTCCCAGAAGGGCCATCGGATACTGGGCGAAGAGCTTCTTCTGGTCAAACCAGGCCCGGCCCAGGTTTCCGGCCAGGTTTTTGTACCTGCGCAGGCCTGGATAACCGTGAGCAGGCAGCATCTCTGAGTGGGTGTAGACGAAGACGTCCGTTCCCTCCACCTGAGCGAGGAGCATGTCCAGGGCATGCAGGTCGTGGCCGGTGACCAGGATGCCGTGCCCCTTGACCGTGCCCGTCTGAACCATGGTGGGCGTGGGCTCTCCGAAGGCATCGATATGAGCTTTCTTGAGCAGCTGCATGGTCTTGATGTTCATCCTTCCTGCTTGCACCGCCAGGTTCAGAAACTCCTGGGGATCGAAGTTCACATTGGTGAGGGTCGAGAAGAAGCCCAGCTCTATGAAGGCATCAACCTCCGGATCGGTGTAGCCCAGCTCCCTGGCATGATAGAGATAGGCGCTGATGCCCTTGATGGCAAAGAGCAGGTTGTCCTGCAGGCGGGCGACGGTCGCTTCCTTTCCACAAACTCCCCTGACGGTGCAGCCAGTGCCTCCCGCGGTCTGGGAGCACTGGTAGCAAAACATATTGGGTTTTTCAATTGCAGGCATTTGCTATTTCCTCCATATTGCGTTTCTCAATTTACACAAATAATTTCTCGATAGTTCTCTGGATATTAGCAGGGACGGCTCGACCTGAAATCCGCAGATTGCGATCAGTTAACGAGCCTTAACACTTCCCTGCCTCATTCTAACTGATTATTTTTTCTAATATTTTGTTATAGTATACATTGGATACCAAAGTATTTAGCCTAGAGCGTTTCTACAAAGATACCATGCAGGAAGGATGCACTGTAAACCAGACCGTAAGGTACATAGCCCGAAAATGGACGCTGCTCATTCTCCTGGAGCTTTACAAAGGAAAAGAGCACACCCGTCGTTTTTCCGAGCTGAAGAGCTGTCTCTTCGGCATCACCCAGAAGGTGCTATCGGCTCGGTTGCAGGAGCTGGAGAAGGAGGGGCTCGTGGTGAACAGAGTGGACTGCACCACCTTTCCTGTGAAGAGCGAGTATACCCTCACAGAGAGCGGCCTGGAGATCATCGAGATCATCAAGGATATGAAGAGATGGGCTCTTAAATGGAAGATCTCCAACATAGAGTGCGGCAGCCAAGACTGCGGCCAGTGCATACTGTGATACAGGGCTGAATCGCTAATCTCTGCCCGATGGCAAACTAATCCGCGTTTTTGCCGCATCTTATCACCGTGCCCAAGATTTCATGGCCGGGGATGAGGGGCAGCCCGGGGGCTGGCAAGCTCGCCGTCCAAGATGTGTCGGTGCGGCAGACTGCACGGGCACGCTTCCTGGCGAAGGCAGGCTCCGGTCCTGGCACGGGGCGGGGATGTGCATGAGTTTGATATATGGACGGCATGTGCTATTTCAACCATTATTCCTTCCATATAATCACAACACACGCCGTTTAGAGGTATTATACCACACAATCTGAACCGGTTTGCGATGCATAGAGGCTACACGGAGCTGAAATTTCCGCCATTCCGCCATTCATAAATAATGGTATTGCCATGTTGTATTCGATTGAGGCTCTTAACTTATCTATTCCAAGTGGCTTGATCAAGAAATCATCGACGCCCGCCTCAAGACAAGCATTAAACCAGATAGCTTGTGCGGTAGCAGCTATGATCCGTGGCCCATTATTCCATCGCTGTCGTATGATTCTTGTTGCTTCTATTCCATCCATCACAGGCATCTGGATGTCCATAAGTATGGCATCATAGGGCTGATGTTCGAGGGCTTCAATCGCCTCGATGCCATTTGTAGCAAGGTCTACATGGTGACCGAGTTTCTTCAACATGAGTGATGCTACATTCCGATTGACCTCGCAATCATCCACTACCAAGACGCTTAATGACATATTTTCCCACTCCATTCCATCAATAGAATTTATTATATAAGAATCCTTTGGCTGTAATAATTTAAAACGAAGAAAACAATAAGGACAATGAGATAAATACAAGTCATTGTTACTGAATTCACTGATCAGTTGATGAAGGTTTGATTTATATCTGTATTTATATTGTAACATTATTTACTAAGTAGTGAATAATTATAAAGATATTTGATGTTTTGGTGTTGCTACAAAAACTAGCGCTAATATAGCAAGCAAATATTCTAAAGAAATTGCCTCGCGAAGGATGAACTGCTTTGAAACAGTTCCAAAGGATCTTTGTATCTATGATCAAAGTCATACCTGAGAATCATATGCATCGCCAACCGCCAAGCCAATGTTTCAGCAGCGCACCTGGCGGGACCGGGATCATGGCAAGGGCCTATTTGGAGCACTCCATTCAGGATGCCAGGGTGGATCTATCAGGCGAATATCGAGTGTTCTCCAAGCGCATGCCATTTGTTGAGATAGATTCGGACGGCAAGGCCGATAATGTCGGTAATGCACCATATCTTGACTACCGGCCAGCACCGCTGAAGAATGGAATGCCATTGAGCCCCGGCTTATAGAGGCATGGTTAAACCTGGATCTTGAAGATCGGACATTCTCCTATGCAGTTGAAGAACTAGTGCCATTTCATAGAAAGTTCACCTGATTTTCTATGGACTTCACAATTTTATTAAACCTATGTGAATTATCTAAATTCTTGAATTTTCAAACCGTTAGGCGAAAGATAGAAAAAATAGATCAGAATAGGTGGGTTTCGCCATCTCTTGATCGCGCAGTCCCTACTATCTGATTCCTGATTAAGAGATACTCAGGTCAATCATACCGATTTCGGTCTGATGTGATAACAGTCGCCTTTTACATTGAAGGGTATACGAATGTTCCAAGATCACTCAGATCATAGTCCAAACCCATGAATCTTGTGAGGTATTTCTGATGGATCGACTCGATATCATCAACGCTGATGTCAGTGAAAAGCTCTGGATAGAACCACTTCGCCATGTAGCTTATGCCGATAAGGTGCTTTCCTCCGCCACAGGTGACATCCCATGGGATTATGTAAACTCTGCCATCTTTTACGGCATTTACGTCCTTAAGTTCGCTGCGGTTTAACATCTCATCACGAATCTCTTTCATCTTTTCTGGATTGCCACCAAGACCTTTACCTGTTTCAGCATAATTCCCAAACCCATAGTTGAGCATGACATCGGGATTTCGCATCATTACAGCCTCCGGGTCTACGTCAAAGAAGCTTTCATTGCGATCGCCGAATATATTAATTCCTCCTGCTGTGATAATGCATTCGTGCAATCCAAAAGATCCCTCACTACATGTGCTGTAAGCTTTTGGCCACGTTGCCATCTCGAAATATACTTTTGTTCGGTTTTCGTCTGGAATTGACTTCACCCTGTTCTTTATTTCATCCAGCCATCCGTTATAGAACTCTGCGAATTCCTGAGCCTTGTCTTCTCTGTCTATAATGTAGCTTAGTTTTTTTAGCTCATTCAAGTAGCCGTCTATGGTGACGAAGTCAAATGACAATACCGTGATATTAGGATCTGCCTCTTCTAGAGTCTTCTTAATCTTTGCGCATTCGGCATTATAGGTATGTATGCTGGCGAATAGTATGACCAGATCGGCATCGCGATTCAGTATCTCCTCGTAGTCAGGATCATCTACGTAGCCGATGTTAGACACATTATCGATCTTATAAAAATCAGTCTTATCTACTGTTTGTCTGTTAACTCCGACTATTTTATCCGCAGCCCCGAGGGTTTGGATTGCCTCAACTGCGCCGTAATGAAAACAAGCTATCCTATCAACAGGCTTACTTAAGGTTACAATTCTGTCGGCACTATCAACTATTGTTATATTGCCCTCTTCCCCGTTTATTATCTTTTTAATTTGGGTTATATCCTTTTCGTTGACTTGCCCATCGTAATTCGCATCAGAGAATTGAGTTCGTTCGTTTGTCCCTTTAATCACGCCCTCTACATATGTAATATCATCTTCGTCTATCATATCATCCATATCTGCATTTCCGTATATCTCCAGCAGAGTATCCGAGGCGTTTGCGAGATTCATCGCTAACATAGTGCATAATGCTAACGATACCAACAACCAACACTTGTCTATCATCTATATATCCTCACATATTATGATATTTATTGCAATTTGGATAGCAATAAATATCAACGATGGGTATCCGATTAATGTATATAAAGGTGCCCATTTAATCAATCAATCTTATATTATAATATAAATGAAATGATTAATTGATCTAATCACCCATCTTTTGAATATGATCAATGTATGCTATTTATATCCGTGATTAAATGCGGATTTACGTTTCAATTTTAATCCTATTGTCTTAATTCAGTCAGATTATCTACTTAATTTGCATAGATTCAATAAAAATAAACATATTAATAGATATTATTATGTTCTATCTCGAAAAGGATTTATATGCGTTTTCATAACGATAAGATTTCCACGGCTGAAAGTCGTGGCCCCATTGAAGCATTAGGAGTCTATAATCCAAGAGTCCAGGCCCGACCAGGCAGCAACCAAGCTTGCGCTGCGAAGGCGGCCTTCAGGCGATCGTGAGCCTCAGCGGCAAGAATTGCCCACGCATAAGCAAACAGCCAAATAGTTTGCCGGTGCTATCAATGAGTGACTATGAAGCTGAAAGCCAAGATTGCCGGTCCCAAAGTGCATGATGTAGGTTACAGATACTTCCTGATGAGCATGGCCATGTCCAATAGGATCAGGATGTTTGAGGCCCACAATATAGAAAGTAACGACGGAGATGAGGTTCTGGTCCTTGCTGAAGGCGATGAAGAAGCCATCAAAGCCTTTCGCGTCCTAGCTGAGACAAAGCGGCCCGCTCGCTCTGTGGTATCTAGCATTGTCTTTGAAGATTATGAAGGCGATGTTATGAAGATAGGAGAATATGCTCAATTCTGCTCAACAGTCCAATTGAACAAAGCTATCCCTGTCCTTCTTGATATGAGAGATGATCTCAAGGAGATGAAAAACGATATCAAAGCAGTGCGCAAAAACACTGACATAATCCCTCAGATGCATGAAGAAATCAAGGGCCTGAGGGAAGACATCCAGCCGGGGTATGGGATGACCCTTAGGCAGGTACAGGCCGACATCCGAGCCATAAAAGATAGATTAGGGATGCTCTAGGATGGCTGAAATGGTCATGGCCCCATTGAAGCATTAGGAGTCTATAATCCAGGAGTTCCGCCCGGCCTAGCAGGAAGCATGCTCGTTCTGCGAAGGCGGCCATTTGCCAATGGTAGTGTCACATTACTGCGAAATCATGGCAACTATGTGACACTACGAACAAGCAGGGCTGGCAATAGTCCAGGACCTCGCAGCAATCTCGGTGAGGATGCAGACTACCAAAACCTCTTTCGCTAGATCCGCTATCCTTGATTAGATCCATGAGCCTCTTCTCGTTCTATCTCTTCCAGGATCTCGGCTGATCTTTCGTAAACTGAATCGTGATGATCTACATATAAAAACTGAACTCTATAGTGGATTCGTAATCCATGGATCTTACTCAAGATTCTTCAGGTGGTCCAAGAACTCTTCCTTCGTTTTGAAAGTATTAACTAAACCCGCGTCCGCTTGCCTGATGCTTCTTTTTACCCCTTCTTTGAATTCCTTGATGGCGGCCTCGTTGGCATCCTGGATGGCTGCTTCATCTGTTGCTCCTGCCATGATAGAGACTCCTCGCTTTTAGACTATAAGGATTACGAAAAGGCGGCCATCTCAGCTCCTATTCAATATGAAGCCACCAGTGACCTTCGAGACTTTCGAGCAGGTTTAATCCGATGAATACGAAGATCCAGCAATGTATATAGGCGCATGGGTGTGAGCAGGCCCCCCAATTTTTCCCCTATCGCCGCCAAGCAGTGTCACATTACTACGGAATCATGGAAACAATGTGACACTACGGATGGGCGGGATTGGCAATAGTCCAGGACCTCGCGGTGATCCTGGCGAAAAGCCAAGCCGCTTCTAGAGCCAGAGCACGAATGATGCTCGACCGGCACAGCGAACTGGCGAGATGCGGGGCCGGAGCCGCCCCCAGGATATGGATATGCGTCAGCTCAGGACCTAACATTTGTAATCTGGGTAAAAATTCTCTATATATTTTTGTGCTCCCTTCGCGGTAAAAGGTCCTCCCAAGTAAAAACACATAGTACCTAAGTTGTCCGTGGTCGCGGTATGTATATGATGATCTTTACAGCAAACGCACCATATTTCGTCGCCCCACTAGCTTTTTCTTCAATTTCTGGTCTATTAGCTACATTTGGCCAAGCTATCTATTTAATGCCGTAAAATGAGAGTATCTGGCATGGCCGAATGCAATTATTGTCCTATATGGCAGGAAACTCCATCTGTATCCGGGGGCATCCATCCTCTGCCTAGTGCCATTTCAACTTGATTTTTCTTGGAAATAAGCTTTATATTATTAAACATACTCTTTATTCAGCAAAGGGATTTCGAAGGGGAAAGAGTATGTGCATATACGTTAGGGAGATAACAGATGAGGAGGGATCTCAGCTCAAACGAATATTAAGGCGTTCAAATGATTCTTTCAGAGTTAAGCGCGCCCAAGTCATTCTGGCATCTGCTCAGAAAATGAAGGTTCCT
>MVRL01000120.1 GCA_002067705.1 Methanosaeta sp. PtaU1.Bin112 | reverse complement strand
TCAGTGTAGGCCTTCGTTCTCCGTAAAATGGCAGAGAATATTCATAGTCTCCCTTGCCCAGGATCAACTCGGCCTTAACACCGGTTATCTTCTCAATGGCGCGGTTCCAGGAAATCACCTTGCCATTTTTGTCAACCACAAATGTGGCGTCAGGCAGAAATTCGATGATATCCGCCAGCCGACGCTCAGACTCCTTCAGAGCTCGCTCTGCACTCTTGCGGGCGCTGATATCTATCAGCACATGGACTACCCCGATGATCTTGCCATCTGCATCCTTGAGAGGACTGCTACGAGAGATCCAGGTCCTCCCGTCCGGAGTGATCAGATCGCCCTCCTGGGATGCGCCCATATTGATAGCTCGTGCCACTGTACAGCCTGAACAGGGCTCACTGCGACCGAATACCGCCTCATAACAACGAGCGCCAAGCATTTCATCAGCAGAGAGGCCGATTGATTCTTGCAGGTTATCATTGATCCAGATTAGTCGCATAAAAGGATCGAGATACTCGACAGCGACATTCTTCAAACCGCCCAGAATTGCCGCCTTCTCCTGCTCTGATTCGCGCAATGACTTCTCTATGCGCTTGCGTTCTTCAATCTCGGTAAGCGTTGTGGTGAGCAGTTGATTCCTCTCATCGAAGACTATCTTCTGGCGAACGAGCATCAGCCCCATGACCAGCCCTACGCAGGCTGCTATTATGGATTGGTTGATTGCTCGGGAGTATTCATATCCCCAGATGAGAAGAGAGAATGTGGCACCAATTCCCAGGTATGGCAGGTAGGCCATAAGTGGGGATTTGCTGTAAATCCTTCGGCTCAAAAATTTTAATGGATCAAAGGGATAAGGATTTGCCTGCAGCAGTCCTGCCAATGCTATAAACAGGTTGCTTGAGATCCAGAACATATCCAGATGACCGCCTGAGATGTAGGTTCCTTTTTGTGTCTGGATGCAGAACACCGCATCAGCGACCAGTACTGCAGCCATTCCAGCAGCCAGGAAAAGGGCAGGGGTAATGGTTGGAGCGTCAAGCTTACTTAAGAGCAGTCGGATAAGGGCAACGAACAGGACGATATCCATCATAGAATAGGCTAAAGAAATCGTCAGTTCCAAAGTGATCGTATTCAATGATGATACTATAGGGGCAAAGTAGAATATCCAAAATACCAGAGCAGCTGATATTATTACAATTGCCGAATCCAGGATGACCCCGAGCCTCTCCCGAGAAGAAAGAGGGGCATTGGGCAACAGAAAGATGCCTGCTACAAAGAGAGGATAGAACATCAGATAGCCGAAGTCTGCCACAGAAGGGAATGGATCCTCTCGGAGAATGACCTCTATAAATGTCCAGGTTCCCTCTGCAAAAGACTCGAAAAGCATGGCAACAGCCATTATCAACCAGGCTCTCTTGGACCTCCCTTCCGTATTCTTTGCCGCATATAATAAACATAGAAAGGCGACTATTGCGCATGAGGTGAGAAGCAAATCATTCATGAGAAGGATCGACCTTTTATCCTCTATCATCTCCATTAGAATAGTCTGAAATAACAAAATAAGGATAGATATGATGGCAGCAGGGAGAAATAATGGAGCCTGTGAGCGCTTTGCAGATCTTATTATTTTAACCACAATCCACCTGATCACTATCGGCATTAGCGAAGCTGCTAAAGGAAAAAAAGCTTTCGGTGGAATATAATCAATATACATTTTTTTCAAAAGATTATGATGCAGCGAGATGATTATGGAAAAGTTAATTTCTTTTAGATATGGATAGCCAATTGGCGGATAGGAGGAATGAGGATCGGACAGAAAATAAAACTGCTCATGGCTGATATCACCACACTGAAGGTCGATGCCATTGTCAATGCCGCCAACAGCTCTCTACTGGGAGGAGGTGGGGTTGACGGCGCCATTCACAGTGCAGCAGGACCGGAGCTCTTGGGAGAATGCAGGCAGATCGGCGGCTGTCCGGTGGGAGAGGCGCGCATCACCAGGGGCTATAGGCTTCCCGCTCGCTTTGTCATTCACACCGTTGGGCCGGTCTGGAGGGGTGGATCAGAGGGCGAGGATCAGCTTCTCGCCAGATGCTATCAGAGCTGCTTTGCCCTGGCAGAGAAGAACGAAATAAAGAGAATAGCCTTTCCGGCCATAAGCACAGGGGCTTATGGCTTTCCCATAGAGCGGGCCTGCCGTATCGCTATCTGGGAGATGAGGCGCAATCTGGAGGACAAAAACGCGGGTGATACAATAGATGTGATTGCCGTCTGCTTCAACCAAAGGACATTCCAATGCTATCAGGAGGCTTTGCAGGAGCTCTGATTCCATCCAATGCAATAGTCCTCAAGATCTCTATCCAATGCCTTGACGCACTCATTGGGTGCTGCTTTAGGGCTTGATCGCACTTATCTTTATGCTCAAGACGGAATCTGCAACCTTCTTCTGCTGCTCAGGAGTGATCGCGGGATCTTTAGGTGTGCTGCAGCCAGATCTCTCGGAGATCAGAGACTCGACGGGAAATCTGGATTCTGCCACCACCCGCACATCCCTGAAGCCTATGCTTTTTATTATATCCAGGTAATCATCCTTCATGATGGCACCTGCCAGGCAGCCAATATAAGCTTCTGTGGAACTCTTGACAAACTCCGGCAGCTCCTTGAGCAGCACCACATCAGAGACTGCCAGCCTTCCTCCGGGCTTTAATACCCTGAAGGCCTCCCTGAATGCCATTCTCTTATTGGGAATGAGGTTGATCACGCAGTTGGAGATGACCACATCCACGTAGTTGTCCGCCACCGGCATATTCTCAAGGTCTCCCTGCCGGAAGTCGATGTTGGCATAGCCGCCCTTTCGGGAGTTTGCCCTGGCCTTTTCCACCATCTCAGAGGTTATGTCAACCCCAATTACCTTGCCTGATGGCCCAACCCTGTCGGATGCCAGGAAGCAGTCAAATCCTGCTCCTGAGCCCATGTCCAGGACGGTCTCCCCCTCGGATAACGATGCCAGAGCTACTGGGTTGCCGCAGCCCAGGCCGAGGTTTGACTCCGGTGGAGCTGCCTGGATCTCCTCATCGGTGTAGCCCATCCTCTTGCTAAGCTCCTCTGGAATATCAGCATCCCCTGAGCAGCACCGGGAGGCATAGTCGGATGTTGCCTGCTTGGCAATACGAGCGTATCCTTCTTTAACTGCTCTTTTTATCTCTCTCTCTTTCAAAGTCAACATAAACCCCACCGCTTCTAAGCGTTAATCGTGCGCTGACACTTTTTTCTGGAAATTTATCTTGAATGCTTAGCACAGGCTATAATTAAGGTTTTTTATAACGATAATTGTCGATGAATTGCAAAAGATTGAGATATCGCAATCAGTGATCCCCAAATGGGATGAGACATCTTTCTTCTCATCCCATAATCGTCACAATCCCATATATCTCTTTTTATTTTTATTATCATTAGGAGAATAATTGCCAATGTTCTTTATGAGGGCCTGATGCCTCATCCAGAGGGCGATGATGACTCCCAGGGATATTACCAGCCAGACCGCAAACCACAATCTGATGAAATGTTCAGTCCAGCTCTGCTGAGAATGAATAAAAGCTGCTGCTCCCACGGTTACAATCACCGAGAAGAACATATTGGCAGATGGTGCCAGGCTATCCCGATAAGAGGTGCAGAAGCGCTCCCATTCTTGCTCCGCTTTTCCCGCCAGGGAGACAGGATTCCTGCCTAAAAATACACCTATGCGCTTGATCCTGGAATCGGCGGACATGATGTATAGATCGTAGCTTATCGCCACCAGAGGGACGAAGTAGATCAGCCAGAAGATCCTGGCAATCTCAATCTTGAGATCCACTGAACTTACTCCAAAGAGGACGGTAATAAAAGCCAGCTTCATGGTGATTAGCTTTGCGCGTTCATTCTGGGTTCTTATCTTCTCCTCATGAAGTGCGCGCAAGAACTCTTGATCATTTTCTTCCATTTCTGCTACTCCGATGGAGGATATGTATTCATTATATTAATAACTTTTGTTTGTTATGTAATTAAAGGCAGCATTATTCTCTTAGTGAGATGAACAGGATATATGGAAAGAAAAAATAAAACTATACATAATTAAAAAAATATTTATAGATGTTAGAACGGATTAGCAGGCGAAAAAGGGGATGGAAAATGAAGGGGAGAGCAAAGTTACTGGATAGTGAATTTATGGAGTTTATCGAATACCTGCAAAAAATGGGGGAGCTCCACAATATATTGAGGATGATAGACAGCTTCTACGGCATGAATGGAATGGATTGCAGTGAACTCGATACCAGACACTATACTGTGGAAAATAGTGAATTTATTATGCTGTTTCCCTTTTGGAGAAAGGGCTGGATCGAGATTCGAGAGACTGAGAGGAGGAGGAAGGACTGGCATATAAAAGAGTATGCCCTATTGGTCCGCCTGGATGAGATAGCCGCATACTGCGCCCAGGAGAAGCATCAGGATCAGGGGTTCAGCCCATCTGATTATCCCATGCCCAGACAGGATATAGAGGCCCTTGTCTGATCAAGGAGATTTGATCGATTGAGAGAACTACATTCCTTTTCTGATCCTCTCAAGATTGCGGTCTGCATTTCGCCTCTTCATCCTGGCCAGCTTCACGATGTCCTCTCGAACTGCCTTTTCTCTGCAAAACGATAGCCAATCCAGCAACTTCTTCCCCTTTTCCGATCTGACGATCACTGAGGAGTATCCTTCCGCGCTTCCCACTGAGCCTATGGAGATATCGGCCAGCCTTGAGACCAGA
Organism: Methanosaeta sp. PtaU1.Bin112; assembly: GCA_002067705.1. Lineage (GTDB taxonomy): Archaea > Halobacteriota > Methanosarcinia > Methanotrichales > Methanotrichaceae > Methanothrix. The sequence continues at coordinate 108 of MVRL01000120.1, read as the reverse complement.
TCGCCGCAAAACCGGCATCCTTCACGGATGTCATTTTCCAGCTCCCGCACGCTGCAGGAGTGCTCCATTCCATCCAGAGTCGCAATGTATCTCCCTTTTGCGATCTGA
>MVRL01000119.1 GCA_002067705.1 Methanosaeta sp. PtaU1.Bin112 | reverse complement strand
GCGGGCTGGACTCAATCCTATCCAAAAGCGCCTGGAACTCAAACCGTAACCCTGGTTTCGGGTGAGACCGGACCCACGGACATAGATTTTGGCAATTTCCAGTCAACCGACTTTTCCGGCCTGGTGTTCGAGGATAGCAATGGCAATGGCATCAGGGATGAGGGCGAACCGGGACTGGAAGGCTGGACGGTCAACCTGAAGAGCGGAGACACGATCATCGCCACCACGACAACCGGACCGGATGGTTCCTATTCCTTTACCGGAATTGCATCCGGCAGCTACACGGTTGAAGAGGTTGCGCAAGCAGGCTGGACTCAATCCTATCCAAAAGCACCGGGAACGCATACCGTAACCCTGGTCTCTGGCGAAGCCGGACCGAATGACATTGATTTCGGTAACTGGAGATCAACTGGCTTCTCGGGAATGAAGTTCGAGGATAGCAATGGCAATGGCATCAGGGATGAGGGAGAGCCCGGACTGGAAGGCTGGACGATCAACCTGAAGAGCGGCATCATAGTCTTTGCCACAACAACCACTGGCCCGAACGGAGCTTATGAGTTTACGGGTATCGCTCCAGGAATTTTCACGGTAGATGAGATTGCTCAAACAGGCTGGTCACAGACCTATCCTGCTTCTCCTGGAACGCAAACCGTTACTCTGGTCTCTGGAGAAGCCGGACCTAAGAACATTGATTTTGGCAATGTGAGGACAGCTGGTTTTAGGGGCATGAAGTATCAGGATAGCAACGGCAACGGCGTCAGGGATGAGGGAGAGCCCGGACTGGAAGGCTGGACGATCAACCTGAAACGCGGCGAGGCTATTGTCGCCACCGCTGCAACCGATGCAAACGGTGTTTATGAATTTGGCGGAATCGTTCCCGGCAGCTACACAGTGCAAGAGGAACGGCGGCTGGGATGGATTCAGACCGCCCCGCCAGAAGATGTTTACACCGTAGAAATCTCAAATGCAGGTGAGATAGCAGCAAAGATGTCCGATTCCGGGCAGACGACAATCGGATCGACAGAAGTGGATTTTGGCAACATTGTGATCAGCGCGGATTTTTCACTATCTGGCGTGAAGTTCAACGATAGCGATGGAGACGGCTCTAAAGAAGGCAACGAACTGCTGGGCGGGTGGACCATCAATCTGATACAAGATGGAACGGTGGTCAAGAGCGCTACTACCTCAACTGAAACATCTTCACTTGGGTCTTATAAATTTGCGGGAGTTCTGCCGGGGATCTATACTCTTGAAGAGGTGCCATCGCTCTCATCTGACTGGACCCAGACCTACCCGACAGGCAAGATATACAATGTGGTTGTTTCAGAAACCGGCCAGATCAAAGCGACTCTGTCTGACCAGACTGAGGTAGGATCGAATAATCTGGATTTCGGAAACAAATACAGGCCATCAGGTGGACAGAAATCACCACTGGAGATCACCAAGACAACTCCTGATGAGGTTATAAATCCAAATTCCCAGTCTGCCTTTATCATCACTGTGAAGAACACCGGCAAGACGGAGATCCATGATATCAAGATCGTTGACGAACTGAGCCCAATGCTGGAATTTGTCCCCTATGCATATTCAGGAAATACATTGATCCCGCATACTTTTGAAGGCGGCAATCTGGTCTTCGATCTTGGGCCTCTCGGCTCTCTTCAGCCTGGCGATTCCTGGACAATTTCCTATAGCGTTAAACTAAATCCTATTGCGTGCAGCACCGATTACAAACCAGTCCCTTCATCTTCTGTGGTAGCTGCTGATAAGACAAAACTAAAGGTCATGGCAGCAGAATACAACCCGATCAACTCTTCCAATATCGTGCAAATAATTGACGCCTTGTCCAGAAATAAAACCAAGCTTGAAGCCAAGCTAAATAGCATCAGGAAACATAGAGATGCATTTGATAAAGCCAACTCGACACTCCTATCAAGCCTAAAGAGCATTGCTGCAATAAATTATACTTCCAATAACTACACAAATATCTCTTCTGGTGATAAACTCTATGAGCTGCTAAATGCCACAGGATCTCTGGTATATTCAGAGTACAGCAGGCCTGATAAATACGACCTTCTTGTCACAGAGTACGATCTGAAAGGCCATGTTATATCGGACTTCTATACCTTCTTGCCTACCAGGGAGACTTTAAAGATCGAATATAATAAACCGCAAAAGGGCTATAAGACCTATACAGTGCGCTACTATGCCACAGGAGACACACTGATCATGATCTTTAACGCCTATGGCAGCATGATCAGCATAGAGTATAAGAAAACTCCTGGGTTGGTTGTGCCGGAATATCTCACTAATTGTGCTACTGCATACGGGATGATGGGGGAAATAGACGAACAGGTGACGAGCAATAGGGGATGCGCCAATTTGGGATGGAGCTGTCAAACCCCTGCGCCGGTCATAGGCCTTGTGCTCTTAAAGCAAGCTGATCGAGAGATCGCCCAGGAGGGTGATAATATCAAATACATCTTTACAGTGCAGAATACAGGCACAGTAGCGCTGAACTATTTCACCCTCAACGATGATAAAATGGGCATCATTGTTCTCAATGATCCCGATCCATTGGGCCCGGGCGAATCACGAACCTACATTGGCAACTACACCGTAAAAAAGGGAGACGGGCCCAAATTGGCGAATGTGGTTATCGCCACGGCGCTTGACCCGGACGGAAACGTGGTTACCAGAAAGGCTACTGAAGAAGTGAAAATCATTACTGCAAGTCTGACAAAGACTGCCTCGCCAAAGGTGGCCCGGCCAGGCGATTATGTAACATATAATATAACATGGAATAATATAGCATGGGATGATATAACATTACCTGATTCTGAATACCTTATCGTTGATTATTACCCAGATGGCGTAACCTTCGTTTCTGCATCCCCAATGCCCATTGATGACGGCAAGAACAACAAATGGATAATAGACTCCTCCAAGTCTAGCGGTACTATCATTATCACAGTGATCGTAGCTCAAGACGTAGGCAATACCTCTTTTAACATGGGCCAGGAAGTAACGGGAACAGGATTTGTAAATGTGCGCAATGAGATTCGCACCAATCCGGTAATACTAAATAATAAAGCAACTATGTATATTAAATATGGGAATACATACACAGAGATATGCTCAGCATATGCTGAGGTGAGCGTCGGCCCGCCCCAGGCCTATGTCACCCTCAAGGAGCACGGCAGCGGAGAATACGCCAGTGAGGAAGTGATCCGCTACCAGAACTCCAATAGTTCCATCAAGGTTACCAAGGGCTTGACTGCAACGCATAGGCCAACCAGCTTCTCTTTGCCAAATAATCGTGACGTCGATTTCCAGAGCAAATGGACAGAGATGGCCAAGTCCAAGAATTACGCCACAGGCGGCTCCACAAACGAGGAGTACACTTACGCAAGCCGCATCAGCAGGAATAGCTCACTCGATCTGGACGAGAATGGCAGCACCATGAAGACCGAGACTGACTTTGAGGGCGTCGGTCATATCGGCCTTGTCAAGAAAGCTGCTGATGAGAATAAGACCTGGAACGCCAGCGATATATTCCAGTCCCAGGAAGACTATGTGGGAAGCTTTAAGATCGATCAGAAGTTCGATGAATACGGCAAGAATGCAGAGTATGAGAAATCCGTGAACGGAACGGGTTATGTTTCTGCAAGCAAAGATCTTGGCAAAGCCCAATCATCCTACGAGTCAGGAACTGGCAATTACCAGAGCGAAGAGAAGATCAGCACTGTAGCCAGTTATATCTCCAAGGATATCAGACTCGTTCATCATCCTACCAGCTACAATTACACACCCACCTTTTCCACATCAAGCGATATATTGTGGAGTGAAGGCATGTGGTCGAAGACACCGACCAGCCTGATCAGCGAGCGGTTTTCTAGAGCCAAAAACCTCCGCTTGCAGTCAACCGCCAGAGGGCTTAATGAGATGGAAACCGAAGCCAGCGTGACCGGCCAGGCGGATTTCCGAACAGCCTACAGGGAAGAGAATGGCAGCAGCATAATTGATCAGCAGGAGACCTATGTGGGAGAATATGATATCAAGAGAAAGACCTCCCTCGGAGGCGTTGCCAAGTATGACCGACCGCATCTGTCTTTGAGCAAGATGGCCAAGGTAGACCTGCTTAATTCAACCATCGTAGACTATCGTATCATCATCGAGAACAACGGCAACAAAGCGCTATCTCCGGTATATGTCAAGGACGTATTCCCGACGGGAACCGAGTATATCGCATCTTCTCTGCGACCGGCTGAGCTGATGGCAGGCTATGCCAACTGGTCGATCCCAGCTATTGGCATCGGCAACAAGGTGATCATCGACTTGCAGCTGAACATCACCGAGGAGCCGGCTAATCTGGTAAACCGGGTGGAGGCCGCAGGCAAGTACGACGAGAGATGGACGCTCGCCAGGAATTTCTCCGTTTCCAATCTGAACTGGCTGGCTTGCTGCCCACCTCAGATCTCCGCTTCCAAGACTGCCAGGGTCGATTCTATCGACTCGAAGGTGGTCTGGTATACTTTGAGCCTCAAGAACCGGGAGAAATATACCATGGTGGCCTTTATAATTGACCGGATTCCTGAATCCATGAAGCTGCTGAACTCATCACTGGAGCCAACTGAGAATAGATCCGGCCTGATGACGTGGACTATTCTCGATCTGGCTCCCGGAGAAGAAAGGAACATCACTTACAGGGGCAGAGCAGAGTCAGACGGCGTCTATGTCAATATTGCTCGTATCGAGGCCTTCTCGGTGGATGGTCCGGATGGAGCGGCAGCGGATGTTGAGGCGCGAGTCACACTCGGCGCTGGTGGAGCATTAGCCTCCTACTCAACCACCGATTGGCGTCCACCCACATGCTTTGGCCTCAACTGTAGCGGCCAGATCTACGATGAGGATTGGGTGCCATGCTATACCTGTGGAATTGGTGAGACCGGCAGCGCTATGGTCATGCCGCCCTGCGCCTCGTGCATGGATACTGGTGACGATAATCTGCCTTGAAGACGGCCCGGAATCTATGAGTGGTAAGCTTGCCAGAAGCTGCTACTGGCTGATCCCTTTTTCGTCGGCTTTCTCATATATATTATGATAATTAATGTTGGAGAAAGAGCAATCTATATATGGTAATATTGGTAATCTACCAATAAAATGATTCATTGCTGAGAAAAATTCAGGATTAAATGGGCAGTATCATGGATATTGACGAAGTGGATCGGGCCATTCTTGGCAGTCTCAGGGAAGACGCGCGCATCAGCCTGCGAGATATGTCAAAAAAATCCGGAATATCCGATGCGACAATACAGTTTCGGCTCAAACGCATGAAAGCCAATGGCGTTATAGATCGATTCACCATCATGGCCAATCCAGCAGCTACAGGTTACCTGGTGACTGCGATTATGCTTGTGCAAACAGATAATGAAAGACACGATCAGGTCGTCAAGGCTTTATCGAAGGTT
>MVRL01000118.1 GCA_002067705.1 Methanosaeta sp. PtaU1.Bin112 | reverse complement strand
AGGACTTAGTTCTTGAGCTACTTGGGCAGGACTGCAAAAAATATTATGGATTGGAGTGTTAATGCGAAATGTGGGATATATAAAAAAAGCGCTTCTTTTTTCTTATCATTTTTTTCTGTGCTTGCCAATTGTGCTAATTGTGCCTGTCTATTAGAGGCCTATGGATGAAGGTTTTGCTTGCCTTTTAGGTGCGTTCCTTTGTGAGTATGGAACTTTCCTGTGGGATCCATTCCGGTGGCCGGATCTGTCTCCATCTTGGTATGAATGGTCTCGATGATATTCTTGGCATAAGGACAGATATATTCGCCTGCCTGGTTTTTGGCAGTAATGCAGATGCCTATAAAGACATGAGTTGGTAGGTATCCCATTGGCGGTTGATTCCAGAATTTGAACTCATTAAGCCTCGCTCCCATAGCGACTCCCGGACAGCCTCCGCAGTCAAGCAATCCTACGAGTTCGGCTGATGGGCTCAAGCCTTTAAACTCATCATCTCTGTCATTGAATGCCTTCAGACAGCGGCTACAGGCCACGCATTTATCTATCATGTCGATCTTGCAGCCAACGACAAGAACTTTTTCCTTGCTATTGTCCATATCACTCCCACCATTTTTTAGAAACATAATACTCTTATTATAACTATTTATAAGTATGTTCAAAATTTATTTAGAATGACTGGCAGGGAATGATTTTTGCGAAGAATAGCTGTCTGGGATGAATGACCCCAGAAGCTGAAAAAAATACAATGCTACCGATTATGGGTTTGGCTATCTACCCCAGAATGGCTCCTTCTTGCGCTTGATCTCCAGGAAATTCTCCAGGACCTCGCGTTCGTCCTCCGCCAGCTTGGGCTTCAGCTCCAGCTCCACAATGCGAGCATGCTTCTCAGGCATATTAACATAAAGGATATCGCCTTCATGAATCTGTCTGCCTACCGTTGGCCCATCGATGGATATGGCCACCTCCTGTCCGACGGTAGCAGACCCGACGTTTTCGTTGCGGGCCTGAATACCCCTGATCTCGCCCACATTGGCACCGTCCTCTCTCATCAAATTTACATGGGTTCGAATCATGCCGCCGATTATCTGAACGCCGACGATGGCCGGCCTCGATTGACGGAAGACGCAATCCGGCAGAAGGCGCACGGCACCGGGGCGGATAACTGCCTCCAGCCGCTCCTGTTCTATGCGCATCTTCTGCTCCTCAGTCCACTGATCGTAGCTCTCTAAAATGCTGTAAATGATATCGCTGCAGAATACTGGTACATTGGTCTTTTGAATCTCGCTGATGGCATCGGGCAGGATCGGCACATTAAATGCCAGGATTGCAGAGAGCAGTGGCTCTTTAATGGCGGAAGCGCGGATCACATCCCTTCGGGAGACTGGGCCCACATCTGCATGGTGAATGGCAATGTTCTTAGCCTTCAGCTCGCCCACCAGCGCTTCCAGAGATCCGATAGCATCTGCTTTCAGGATCACTCCCTCGCTCTCGCCATCGATGCGAACCGCCTCGAGCTCGGATTTCAGTTCTATGGAGAGAGACTCGACCTCTTCTGCGTTGGCCACCACGCGGATGGTTGACCCAGCCAGTGCGTTCTCAAGTTTTGGTGCGGCGATCTTCACACCGGATGCAGCCGCAACATGCTTTACCGGCAGAAATCTCTCATCGCTTCGAATTTCCGTCAGTGGCTTGGGCTTGAGAAGGGCTCTGATCTTTGTAACGATAGGCTCATGCGCCGTGCCCACTATTACAGTGTCGCCAGAGTTGAATTCGCCGTTGTAGAGGATGACATCCAGAGTCGTTCCCAGGCCTTTCTCCTCTTTTACCTCGAGGATCGTGCCCGTGCCAGGGCCGGTCGCTGCAAGCTTGAGATTATCCTTTAAGAATTTTTGAGCAAGGCCGACAAGTATCATGAGGATGTCTGGTACGCCTTCTCCGGTGATGGCGCTGATGGGCACGATTCCAATCGTCTTGGTAAAGTCGGATATTCGATCGTACCTCTCTGCATTGAGCCCATGTTTGTAGAGCTCTCCCACCAGCTCGTATATCCTGATGTCCAGCTCCTCGGCCACCCTTTCATTCTGGGCTTTAATGCTCTTGCCGAAAGGAGCGTTGGCAATAGAGTGCCAGCCGCTGAGGCGGTCCATCTTGTTGGCAGCGACAACGAATGGCGTCCTGAAACGCTTGAGAATGGCCAGAGACTCCAGAGTCTGGGGCTGAAAGCCCTCGTTTACGTCCACAATCAGCACGGCCAAATCGGCCAGAGAGCCGCCCCGGCTTCGCATGGAGGTAAATGCATGGTGTCCAGGAGTGTCGATGAACAGCAGTCCCGGAACCTGCATCTCTTTTCCGAAATGCGATCCGCAAAAATCCTGTACCACGTTTAGCGGGACCTCTGTGGCTCCAATGTGTTGTGTAATGAGTCCGGCTTCTCCCTTGGCAACGGCAGTTCCCCTGATTTTATCCAGAAGAGATGTCTTGCCGTGGTCCACATGTCCCATCACCACCACTATGGGTGTTCTGAGGTTGGACTCATCGCCCTTCGTCTTGCCGGCCTTTTTGGACTTATGTTGCATAGTGGTCGCGCCCTTAAAGAAGTAAGTCTAAAAAATACATCTCAGTTTGAGAATTTAAAGGCTCCGATAAGAGAAGGCAGAAGATGCATTCTGCCTGGTCTCATTCGTAAAGCCATGCTTCATCTATTCGTCTGTAATCCACCAGTTCGCCGGGACTGAAATGGAGCGCAATCTCGCGAGCAGCCGAAGCAGCCGAATCCGAGCCGTGCACTACGTTCCGCCCGGTTTCGATGCCAAAATCTCCCCGGATGGTGCCGGGGACAGCATCGACCGGATTGGTGGCGCCGTTCATCTTTCTCATGGCGGCAATTGCCCCCCGGCCCTCAACTACCATTGATACGGAAGGTCCGGAGGTGATGAAATCCACCAGATCCTGATAGAATTTCTTGCCTACATGCTCCGCATAGTGCTCCTTGGCCTTCTCCACAGGCATCAGGGCCAGCTTCATAGCCACGATCTTGAAGCCTTTTTCCTCAATGCGCTCCAGTATCTTGCCGATCAGCGCGCGCTGCACACCATCAGGCTTTACCATGACAAAGGTTCGCTCTATCTCTGCCAGTGCCTATGCCCCCTTTCTGGCCCATTTGATTCTTCTTGTTACACGGCCGAGGTTTACGTTATTCTCGCACTTGGCTGAGCAGAAGTAGAAGACCGTGCCGTCTTTCTTGGCATAGAGCTTGCCAGTTCCCGGTTCGATTGTCTTGTTGCAGAAGGAACACTTTCTAGTTTCCATATCTTCACCTGCTGGTAAGCTTCTTGGCTTCTCTGGCAGTCTCGAGCAGCATCAGGACATCGCCCATGCGGATAGGCCCCATGCAGTTCCTGGTGATGATTCTGCCTTTATTGTTGCCTTCCAGGATACGGCATTTAATCTGCGTTGCCTCTCCATGCATGCCGGTAACGCCGATGACCTCGATGACCTCTGCTGCTACTCCGTTCTCATCCTCCATCGGATATCACCTACTTCAGAGCTGCCACTTTCTGGACGATCTCGTCAAGCAGCTCTTTTCCCTTTCCGGGCTCCACGATGGCTGCAGCAGCGCTCTTTACGCTAAGGCCGGCAGCAGCACCAAGCTCGCTCTGCTTCTTGACATAGATGTAAGGCGTCTTCTTCTCTTCGCATAGAGCTGGGATATGGGCCACGATCTCAGGAGGGGTAACATCCTCGCCGACAATAACCAGGCGGGCTACACCGCGCTCGATGGCCTTGGTGGCTTCATTGGTCCCTTTCTTGATTCTGCCTGTATCACGAGCCAGCTCAAGGGCTTCAAGTGACATGGTAGCCAGCTCTGCTGGAACATCAAATCTTACGAATATTGGTCTTGCCATAATTCATTCTCCTTCCGGGCAGCTTTGCCCATCATCATTCATCGCAAAAACGCCTAAACGCATTAGACGATTCAGATGGTATCTGCCATTAGCTTCATATGTAAAAAGGTTGCGCTACGGCCCCAGAAGAGCCAGGAGGACTTTTTGCAGATTGTCCGGAGCCACAACTCCTGATAACTCCGTCTCGGAGCCAGTGGCTGTAAGGCTGAGGTTGTTTTTCGAGGCGATCTCTGCGATCTTGCCGCTCGTATCGGCCTGGGGCTGCAGATACCGGGCGCTCAGATCATAGCCCAGATCCTGGCCTTTTATTGCATTTACGCCAAGGTAGAATTCCTTGTATCCGCCTGAGAGGGGCATATCCATGCCGCCGCTGCCCAGAGCTGCCACCTGCAGGTCGGCGTGGTCATCGCCAATCAGAGTGAAGCTCTGTGCGGAGAGCTCTCCCATAATCACGTCCAGGATCTTCTCCACCGAACCCTTTGGTCCAAAGAGGGAGGGCTTGCCAAAGACGATAGCGTAATCGGTACCCGCGGGAATCATCATATAATCTTGATAAGGTATTACCAGGCCATCGTAGCCGACAGGGTATGGCTTGACGGCGTGGAACTCAGTCCAGGTGTCGTTGAAAACAACATTGGCCAGCCTCTCGATCTTGTTGTTGTTATGAATCTGATCTCCATAGAGCAGGCCCATGGACTGAGGCAGCGCGGCCTTGGCAGCTTGAGTCAGGTTTTCTGATGCGCTCAGGTTGATCCAGTATGCCATGACGGTGCTCTCAGGAGCCATCTGCAGGGCATCCTGCAGTCCTTCAAAGTCCCATTCAACATAGCGACCCTGCACCCCAAAGGTCTGCAATGAGTCCTGGCCGGTCGGCACAATAGCGTTTCCACTCTCGTCTCCACCTAGCATCACGAAACTTGCAAATGCGGACAGTATCATGATAGCGCCCACGAAGATGGCAAAAGCCTTACCTGTAGAGTTCATCCGAGGGTATGTCGCGAGACGATATATTTAACGTTTCTCAGAGGACCAGAGCGGTTCGTCCTGAACATAGCTTCTTTTCAGACGAAGAGCTATCTCTGCCTTCTCCAGTTCGCGACCGAGGTATCCGGCATGATCCAGGCGGCTTACCAAATTCATCTCAAGCAGAGTGTTGAGCAGGTCGCGAGCATTTCGCCCCGCGACGGTTGTGCTGCCGTTTTGAGCCAATATCATTTCCGATGAGATGGAGATTTTGAAGTTTCCGCAGCTGTCCGGCTGGAGGAGCTGGCCACCTCTGGCCTGGATGATTTCGTGCGGCATGGCCTGCTCCGGAAGGCGCCGTTTCTCCTTGAGGATGAGCAGGTCCAGGCCCAGATCTTTGGGAGGAGCCTGGCGATGCAGGGCCAGCATCATCATTTTTGAGGCGGTGGCAAGCTCGTGAACGCTTCCCGTTGATTTGTCGCTATACTCCGGAGTGAACAGGATGGACGCGCCGCACTCTGCGCCAAGGGCTGTCAGGATGGCATTGGCTCCTACCGTATCGGCATCCAAGAGTTCTGTGACATTGCCTGCCCCGAAGAACAGAGGGATATCGGGATGATCCTTATGAATGGCGAGGTATCTAAAGAGCGAAGAAGCCAGCCCTTGCAGTGGCGGCTCGAGAATCGGATCGGCTAATGGAGAAATTCCCATCTGCAAAGCTTCTTTCAGGTTCTCTTCCAGGCAAGCGGAGCCCGGGCCGGGAATGATCACGGCAGGAGTGCCAGCTTCAGCCACTGCCTTGCCAACCTGGGGCAGGTTGCGGGCGTTCAGGCTCAAGATCAGGTCGGCTCCGGCTTGCAGTCCAGCCAGGATCAGTTCGCTCCTGACTGTATCGATGCTTACAGGAAGATCCGTGGCCCGTCTGGCAGTCTGCAGGGCGTCTTTTGCCTGATCTGGGTGGGAGTCAAGAGGCAATCCAAGATCGATCATATCTGCGCCCTGCTCTTCGTAATAGCGAATCTTTCTGGTCAGGGCGACAGGGCTGTAGTGCGTGGCATCGACGATCTCTGCCAGGACCTTCATGCGAGAGCTGCCCCCTATCTTGACCCCTCTGATGAGCTGGGCGAAGCCGGCCTTCTCTTCCAGCTCCTCCAGCCGACGGAGTGCGTCCTCTCTTGCATTCCCTGCCAGCAGCTGGCAGGCGGGAATGGTGGTGGAAAGCTCGATCTTGCCTCCGGCCAGGCGGCGCAGCACTGCCTTCAGGTCTGCGGCGTTCTTGGGACCGAGGCGGATCTTCGTATCCAGAAGGCGCTCGGCCTGCTGGAAGTCGGCGGTAATGGCTCCGGGAATGAGGATGAGATCGTAGCCGCGGGGAGAGGCGGAGAGCAATAGCTCAGGGGTGAGGAAAGCGGCTATATCGATATCGGCCACTAAAACGTCTGCATCGCCGGCTGCGGCTTTGACCTGGTCCTCGGCCAGGCGTCCGGTTACCAGGAGGATCTTTTTACCAAGGATTGATTGAGCCATGAAACGAAACTTTTCCAAATGATCCAGATTTCTTATTATCCTTCTTTAGCTTTGCCCTTCTGATCATTGCAATCAATGCGCAGGAGAGCTGTTTTATCGTCACAAAAAGGAAGGGTCTTATCTACAAATCCTCCTGTTTTGGAAAATACAAGACGTCCGGCTCTGCAGATGCCTGAGCAGGACACCTTCTCCCAGCAAGCCCCGTCTCTTTCAATCAGCATCCTTATCAAATTGCATCGATCGATAGCCTGATCGATCTCGGAGATATCTCCATTCCCCAGCTTTTCTGAGATCTCTCTGCGATAATCCCTGGTTCTTATCGCAAGGTCGTCAAAGCATTCCATTCCGATTGTGATGCCATATGAATGCCTCTCCTCCCAGATGCGCGATCCGGGCAGGAGATAAAACCAGTTGATAAATGCCAGTCCCCCATAGTCAGAGACAATATGATCGGCAAAGGAGATGGTCTTCAGACACTCATCCCTGCCCTCCCAGGGAAACCCGACGATAAATCCGTAGCGCAGAGGAACACCCTGCTCTCTGGATACAGATGCGCACTTTTCCACGGCTCTTGTATTGAAGCCCTTGCGTATCCTGGCCAAACCGCTATCATACCCGCTCTCTACTCCAAGAAAGATGTAGTCAATGGGAAGCTTCCGGCAAATCCTGAGAATATTTGAATTCGATCCCGCTATTTCATTGATCCGCCCTTCAAAGGCTATGCTCAAGCCACCAAGATCCATTTCTCTCAGACCCTCTAAAATCCTCTCCGATCTCCGGGCAATAGCAGTGAAGGTGCCATCGATGAATTGCACAGCCTTCTCCTCTCCATAGAGCTTGCCAGCAAAACTCATCGCATGCTCTACTCTCTTCAGGACAGACTTTGGGCTGAGCCCTCTCCAAAGCCTCCGGTAGAGAAGGCTGCAAAAGCTGCAATCGAACTTGCAGCCTCGGGATGATTCCACGCCGATCTTGCCATAGATGTTGGACGGCAGCAGGTCGAAGGCCGGAAGGGGCATCTGCTCGATCTCTTCCGCTGAGAGGGGGATTGCATCCTTGTTTCGTCTGATCTCCGGCCCATCAGCTGACAGGAGATTGGAGCGATAGGACAGCCCATCAATGCTCTGCAGATCTCCATCGCTATCCAGAACGGAAAGGAGCCTGGGAAAACTCTCCTCGCCATCGCCTCTGATTAAAAAGTTGATTGCAGTCGTTTTCAAAATGTGCTCATCGGCTAGAGTGGGATGAACTCCTCCGGCGACAATGGGCATCTCCGGGTCCTTCTCTTTGATCCTCTCTGCCATGAGCCTGACCAGAAACCAGTCAAAGCTCGTCCCCGAGATTCCAACCAGATCCATGCCGGCGAGGCTTCTTTCCAGGGCCGGAAATCTCAGGCCGGCCAGGCTCTTGTGGTCACCTATAGTTATCGGCTCGCCCCCATCCGATCTGAAATCGCTCAGCGAAGGGTCGAGCAGGTGCAATTGATGGCCCCCTCTGAGAATCGATGCCAGTTGATAGATAGCCAGAGATGGGTGCCTGCTCGTCAGCTCGGCCCGGACATCGATATCATGGGAGTCTTTTTGCAGCTCAAACCTGGGCGCAGCAGTTAATAGGACCCTCATGGTCTAAAGATACATCTCCACGATATAAATACTGCCGCCATTTTTAATTGGCTGCTCTGAAGCTCAAGCACTGAAGATCAATTCCCAAAGGTCTGAGCGATCCACTCCTTTATCTCGTCTCTGACCCTTCGGAAGGCCTCAAGCTGCGCATCATCCGGGCCTGTGGCTGCGGCAGGATCGGCAAAGCTTCTGTGGATGACCTCTCTCGCCCGGGGAGATTTGCCTGGCGGATGCTGCGGTGTGCTGAATATCGGGCAGGCCTGTCTGGCCCGTTCGCAGACCGTTACCGCCAGGTCGAATATTGTGTCCTGAAATTCCTGGGCAGCCTTGGAGCGCTGAGCGGAAATATCGATGCCGATTTCCGCCATAGCCCTAACGCTGCGAGGATCGACTGTGGTGGCCTCGACTCCGGCGCTATAGGCCTCGTACCTATCCGGATACATGGCCCGCAAGAGGCCTTCTGCCATCTGGGAGCGAGCGGAGTTGTGGGTGCAGAGAAAGAGAACCTTCTTTCTTTTGCTATCTTTTATGGTTGAAGTCATCCTTGGCCTCAATGGCTAGAAGGCATTTATAGCCTCCATTGCATTCAGTTATGTGACTCATTGTTTGCCATGCGAATGCAATTGCTGAGCAGCTGCATGCTCGCCGGCCTGCTTTCCAGGATTGACGGCGAAGAGACGGACCTGAGGCGGAAATGTAAGCAGCCTGATCTCACCACATCCTGTATCCCAGGTACCTCGCCGCATAGATCAGCCCGATCACAATCACCGCCACCCCGAAGATCCTGGTCACGACCCTGCCAGCCGAGATGTATTTCTCACCGATTTGCCCGCCCACCGCTCTGGAGAAGGTGGCAATGGGTATCACCGGCAGGCCGTGACCAACGCCGAAGACGAAGAGCATAAGGCCGCCAGTCAGGGGTGCTATATTCTGGGAGACCAGCCAGATGAGCACCGGAAAGACCAGGGATACGGCACAGGGTGCCCAGCCCAGCGCAAAGAATACTCCCAGAGCGAAAGCGCCGATGAAGGCCGAATACCGGAAGAGGCCAAGAGAGAAGGAGACCAGCCTCTCCAGGATGCTCTTCCCCTCAACGGCGCACTTTCCATCAAGCTTTCCATCAAGGGAGTTGGAACGATCCCGGCGAAAAGAAAGGCGGGAGCGCACCGGCTCAACCATCTCGCCGATAGGCTTGAGGATGTTGATTCCCAGGATCACCATCAGCAACCCGGCAGCCAGGTCGAAGAAGCGGGCCTGGCGAATGAAGACGCCGATATCTGAGAGAAACAGACCTACCAGGAAGAAGACGGCTGCCATCCCCAGGGTAAAGGATACTCCGATCAGAAAGCCATCCCTGGATGCTGATGAGGTCTTCCTGAGGTACTCCTCCTTCCTGCGGGCGGTCATGACGTAGGAGAACATGGCCAGGAGCAGGGCTACAGAGCAGGGGGAAAGGGAGGTTACAATGCCCAGGCCGAACATGCCCAGGTAGCTGGCCCCCTGACTGCTCATTATGCCCTTGAATTCGGAAGCTGAGCCCTTGCTGCCCTCCAGGCCCGACAGATCGCGGGATAGATTCTCTGCGCTCTGGATGCCGTCTATCTCTCCTTTGCCGAGCTGGTAGACGTGGTAGAGGCCGGACACCTTTCCTTCTTTGTCTATCAGTATCAAGGTGGGATTGGCAAAGCCTCCATCCACGGTCGAATAGTCGATGTACTTGCCGGTCAATGGATAAGGCTCGAAGTCTTCAACCCAGGGCCAGGTTACATTGATGTTCCACCAGGATTTGGCCAGAGCAGGCCCGTCTTTGGAGTAGGGATTCTTCCTCACGTTGAGGGTTATAATATTTATTCCTGGATTTTTTTGGGCCAGCCGGTAAAGCTGGTCTGTCTGAGCATTCAGAGCATGCTCGCACTCCCGGCAAAGAGGATTTTCGATGTTGGTGATATGCAAAAGTACGGCTTCGCCCCGAAGGCCGAGAAGAGATATGTCTTTGCCATTCTGGTCCACTGCCTGGAATCCGGGAGCCATAGCATCCTGAGATGAGCCGGAGGAGGCGGACAGGAATAAGATAGAGCAAAGAACGACAAAAAATGTGATTGACCTTGATCTCTGGGATTTTATAGACATAGCAACGATACGATCATCTGAATCGATATGTCTAATATTGAGATCCGGCATTCATGGATTCCAGTCAGCAGAGTTTTCATCATATTCAGCTATGGCATCCTCCACATATTTTTTAACCCAGCCGTCGCCAGTGACCTCATCAGTGCTGTGCCAAACCGGCACGACCTCGCCTTCGGAATTCATGGCCAAGGTTACTACAACCGTTAGAGGCACATACGATTTGCCTCCGTTGGGATCATAAGCCTCCAGGGCTTCCTCTGACCTGGAATCGGTGCCTTCAGCGCCAATTTCGAAGAATGTGATCCAGCTACTGAATTCATCGGTTATATTTTTCACAGCCAGTGTTTGAGGCACACAATAATCGCACGACTTATGCACATAGATGATCACAGGCTTGGATTCAAGAGCATCCAAAACCCAGTTGGGATGGTTTACATCACCGCCAGCGCCAGGGGACTGGTCAGGGTAAGCCGTCCACCAGTCCTCATTTCCTGATCCTACTGGATACTCTGCACCAGTTGCGCTTATGGCGGATGCCAGAATGGTAATCGCAATCAAATATGATATTTTCTCAATTTCATTCATTGAAATGCACTCTCCACGTTGATTGTTTTCTATTCCACACACACCCAATGCAGACAGCATCGATATTATTGAATATAAGCTTTTCGATTTTATGTCTCATTTAGGCAAAACGATGTGATTGGAAAATTTTATATATCGAAATAACTGGATACGAATGTGCAAAGATCCCTGCCTTTGGGGAGGCAAATTCCATATGCTTGAAATAGGTGAATTGCTAAAATGATCCCGGTTAATTGCGAAATTTGCAGCAAGAAAGCAGAGTCCCTCTTCATTGTCAGCCACAAAGAGAGAGGGAGAATAAGGATCTGTGAGGATTGTCTGAAGCTAGAAGAGCCTAACCTCCTGCCGCAAAAAAGCTGCGGCTGCTGCTGAGCGAGGAGCGAGGATCGCTTTATGGCATGCATTCCAAAAGAAGCTGTCCACAGAATGACGCGGCTGATCGGAGATGCCGACAGGGCGGTGTGCAAGGTCGAGAAATTGCGCTCCATCACCAGCAAGCTGGACGAAAAGGAGATCGAAGTTGAGGCGGAGGTATTCAAAGCCATGGCCGATCCCTGTCGCCTCAAGATCCTGTCGCTTCTCAGGGAAGGCGAGCTGTGCGTTTGCGAGATCATGGTCGCAGTGGATCGACCGCAGTCCAGCACCTCTCATCACCTCTCCATCCTGAAGGATGCCGGGCTCATCAAAGAGCGCAAAGACGGAAGATGGTCTTTATACCGGCTGGCCGAGGGGGCAGTAATTGAGATGCTTAATTTAGTGAAGCTGATGAAAGAGGATGAGTGAGGCTGATTGAGGTTGAATTAACCCAATGAGTCTGAATAAAGCTGATCACTGAAAGAGGCTATAATAAATGATGAAAATATGTCTTAATCAGGCAGCACCAATTTTCCCTGCCGAAGTTCGATAAGCGGATTGTATGCTACCTCCCAGGGATGGCCGTCAGGATCTGCGAAATATCCGGAATAACCTCCCCACTCGGTATTGCCTGCCGCTTTAAGAAGCGCCCCTCCGGCCGAAACTGCCTGAGACAATGCTCTATCAACTTCCTCTTTAGATGATACATTTTGCGCCAGAGTGATTCCTCCAAATCCTCCCAGGTCCTCAACACAGGCATCCTTGGCGAGCAGATGACGAGGATAGAGTGCCAATGCGGTCCCTGTACTGATCTTGAAAATGGCAAAGTCACCTCCGCTGATGCTGGACAGCGGCCAGCCCAGGCCGTCCCTGTAAAATCGGACAGCTCTCTCGATATCCTTAACCCCTAGTGTGATAATATTCAGACGCGGCTGCAAAATTTTTCTCCTCCTACAGCTTGAATATTCTATTTGCTTCTGTTTTCCAGCGACCCGGCGACTTACTTAAATCCTAATGCCAGGTGTGCTGACAATAAAGACATTGTGGCTTGTGAACGCAGAGCATCTTGCCGCATTTCGGACAGACCCATCGTTCTTTTTCAGCCCTTATGAAATGCTTTAATCCGAGTTTTCGGATGCTCTCAAGATTGTCGATCATGCTCATTCCGTACTTGGCTCGATAACGCTTATCCAAATGTTTCAGCCTGTCGCAGGGAAAGCTGTCACAGCCAAAGCAGTATTTAGCTTTGCAGTCCGCCAGCTTTTCGCAGTTTTTGATTTTGCATTCTGTGCAGGATTTTGATTTAAGGCAATCGTCGACCCGGCAACCTGGGCATGGTTTCCTCTCTCTTGTGAATGCGTGGCAGAGACGGCAATTCATCCCGCAGGGTGCGATCAGCTTCGGAGAAATTGTGATCATCGTTGTCGATCTCTTTGATTTCATGGCAAGATCTGTCTGTGATTATGTGAGGACGTATTACTTAAGCCCATCTCCTCTCGTATTTCTTGAATCCAGAAATCCTTATATATGAATATGTTGATATTCGTATTAATAATTCATCATGGCAGGCTGCATTGATGCTGGACAAAAAGCTCCCAATGATCACCAGAAAGAGATCGCCCCCTCCTCAGACTGGAGAAGAGAAAGCCTCCTGCCGAGAAGACTGCCGAGAAGATGGCCCCTGCTGCGAAGCAGAAAACACTCTCTTACGGCTTTACGGCGACAGAAGCATCGCCAGAGAGCGATGCCTGCGGGTATGCTCCCAGGTAAAAAAAATAGACGAAGAGCAATTGACCGAGGAGATGAGGGTCTTCAGAGCTTTAACCGACGCCACGCGCCTCAAAATTCTCAGGCTCTTAAGCGACGGAGAGCTCTGCATTGTTGAGCTGATGCTCGCTCTGAAAAGGCCGCAGTCTTCCATATCCCATAATCTCTCCATACTTGAGGATGCGGGCCTCGTAAAAGAGAGAAAAGAAGGAAAATGGTGTCGCTACCGGATCTCGGACGAAGCAGTCTATGATATGCTCAACCTGGCAGGACGGCTTAAGCGGAAATGATGATATTATGATGCACTAAAATGCTGATGGGGTGAATGAGATGGTTGGAGGACAGGCAGACGTTAAGCTCGTGAGCAACGCCATGGCCAATGCCACAAGAAGAAAGATCATGGCCATGCTGGCTGAGAAGGAGAGAACGAGAGCTGAGATTGCGCAGGCAGCCGGGGCCAGCATGCTCGACTACCACCTGCAGATGCTCAAGCAAGCGGGCCTCGCCGACATCCGGGATGATGCGGTAAGCCTGACGGAGTTTGGCAGGAACTTCCTGAATGAAAAGGCAGACAAGCCGATGCAGGCCAAAAAGGACCTTTCCGGGACAGCGCCTCTTCAGATCACTGAGATTCGGCAGCTTCTTCCTTGCATTGCCGATGCCAGTAAATTTCGCATTATCGCAAGGATAGAGCCGCAGCTCGGAGGCGCCCTGAAGCTCCTGGAGCCCTTATTTGCCCGGGCCAGATACTCGGAGAGAATCGGCGCTCTCATCATCCAAAAAGGCAATGTACTCATCACCCTCTACTCCACCGGCAACGTGACCATGACCATGATCGGAAGCGAAGCCGAAGCCCAGGCGGTCTTGCAGGAGCTGAAAGATACCATCAACAAAGCCATTGCCAGCGGTGTTACTCCCGCAGCCCGAGAAAAGGTTAAAGTGGATCACGCCGAGGTTTACAAATATCTGCCCAAAACAGACTGCAAGATCTGCGGAGAGCAGAGCTGCTATGCTTTCGCCATCCGGCTGGTGGGCGGCGAGACTGCTCTGGAGAAATGCACCCCGCTGCAAGAGCCCAGCTTCGCCACCAGCCTGGAGACGCTGCGAGCCCTGCGGGAGTATCTGTGAAATGCAGAAATTGCGGAGACGCAGCCGATGGCAACCCTGACCATCATCCTCACCGAGGGGCCTTACATCTCCCAGCACGCTGAGATGGCAGGCAAGATTGCCAGAGAGGCAAGGGCAAAATCGCACCGTGTAAACATCTTCCTCTACCTGGATGCGGTCCATATCCCCAAGGCCGGCCAGAACCCCGCCTTCTTTGCCAATGCGGGAGAGCTTTTTGCCGATCTGGTCCGGCTCGGGATCAATGTGGAGGCCTGTCCCAGGTGCGCCACCGCGCGCGGCTACGCGCCCGCGGGAGGAAAAAGCGAGGACTACGTGAATGGAGTCAAGATCACCAGCCTCTACCGCCTGGCAGAGATGCTGGAAGAGAGCGATAGAGTGGTGAGCCTGGCGAGATAGCCTGATAATTCAATAGATTCACTCAGGATGATCCTTCCAGAACTTTTGCAGGAGTTGTCCTTCCCAATTCTGTGCGATCAAAATCGCGATCGTAGCTCACCAGAGTTAATATGTATTTTTCTGCAATTGCGTATTGATTGGCATCATCAAAATCCAAATTGAATTTCTTAGCCGCATTCACAACATCAGCCATATCATCAATACCCAGACGCAATAATCTTATGCCACCGACATCGAATAAATCTACTAGCGAATGAATAAACTCTTCATGCATTTTTCGCCGCAGCATGATTACGCCGATTGAATATAGAGATAACTCCTATATGCAGAGATCGACGGGTGGAACGTTCTCTAGCATCTTTTCCACGTCGTCCGCATTTTCTTGATCAAGCAGAAACTCCAGCAGAATATTCGTATCAAGGAGATACATCAACCGCTCCACCAATCCAGAGCCTTGTGTTGCAGTTCAACTGAAGCGTACTCGTCCTTCATATCACGCAAAGCGCCCCTCCAATCTAGCTTCATGCGGCCTTTATTCTTTTTCACCTTTTTTTCCAGCAAGAACTGCACATAATCCTCGACCTCTTGCTGAAGATCGGGTGGGAGCTCCTGAACCATCTCTGCAATCTTGCTCATGTCACTTTCCTTCTGAGTATGGATGGAAATCTAGTTATTCATGCTTTAAATATAGTTCTATTTGTGAGATCGGTCTTCTTTCTCCTGGACAGCGCTCCCTACGGCAGCGAGAAGGCATTCGGCCTGCTCAACGCCGCAGTGGTGAGCAGCAAGATGTACGCAGCCGTGGGCCTTTACGGTGATGGCGTCTATCTGGCCCTGGCAGGCCAGGACAGCCGGGACTTGCTCCAGCCCAACCACTCCGACATCCTCTACGCCTATCCGGAGATGAGAGTTTTAGCCCATGAGCCATCCCTGGCAGACCGGGGCCTCATGAGCATGGAACTGGTGGAAAGAGTCGAGCTGATGGATGAGGAAAAGTTCCTGGAGGAGATGCTGCAAAAAGACGGCATCATACTATTATGAGGATAATTCTTTTGACGAAAACGCCCCAAAGCGAACGCACCAGGCTCTGCCTGCGACTTCTCGCCCGCCTGGTAGGCTCTGCCGGTTCAATCGGCTCTGCTGATGTGGTGGTCTATCTGGCAGGAGATGGAGTCTACAATCTGATCGGCCAGGACGGGCTAGATTGCACCATCCAGGCAGGCAGCCAGCAGGGCAAGACTCTCCCGGCGCTTCTTCCCAGGGAAAGAATCATAGCCTGCCGGGAAGACCTGCTGGCAAGAGGGGTTTCGGCTGATGGCAATGCAACTGTTCCCGCGAATTTCTATGAGTTGCTGGTTATTGATATGATGAAGGAAGGCAGCCGAATCTATACTTTTTAGCCTGTTGGATGGAATGCATCGAAACATCGGCAAATCCCTGCTCAACAATCAAATCAATCAAATGGCGGCAGTTCACATAACTTTAACTCATTCATCTTCATTCATCGTCTTGGAGTGTGTAGTCCCGAAACATTCGGGACCACATATTTTCTGCTTGTGTCGATTAAGTTTAAAGAATTAAAATATTATACTACACTCCATAAGCGAATTTCTAAGCAGAATCTTGGAATTGAGATACCAGATAACGATGCTGTTGTTGCTGTTGATTCAACCGGGATAAAGGTAACAAATAGAGGCTAATGGATGCGCGAGAAACACGGAAAAAAGCGGCGAGGATGGCTTAAAGTTCATGTAGCAGTGGATGTTGAATCAAAGAGATAAATATCTATGGAAGTTGCAGAAGAAAACACCTCGGAATTTGAATATATAAAATCGAAAGTTGTAGATTGTCCTGGGATAAAGATAAGAGAGAACGCTATAGTTAGCGAAGATGCAACCGCAAGGTCAACTGCTGTTCTGGAATTAAAAAAAAATGGGGTACACAGGTTGGAAGCAAATGCATCAATACGGCAGAAGATGGGCGGTTGAAGGCTCCTTCTCATCGATCAAGCGCATCTTTGATGAGACGGTTCGGGGATCTTCGCCTGAAGGGATGGTCGTAGAGGCAAAAAGAGCATTCATTTTGTATAATATATTTATGGGCATATAGACGCTATTGCTAAATGGGATCATGTATAGATCCTTTGAGGATTAATATTATAATAATCATGTGGCACAGCAATTGAATGGCTAATCTCTCCAGGGCGATGTTCAATATTTCGTCCAGGCTTCTACAATTATCTCAATTCAATTTAGATCAAAGATATTGATATATAGGAATTGCAGCTGTTTTATGTATTATGAAGCAGACTACAGTTGAATCGGTATTTGGCACGAAAGCCGGTGTTGTATGGAGAGCGCTTAACCAAAACGGCCGGAGCAACATCACCAATCTTGTAAAAACTACATCCATGAGCCGCGAAGACGTCTTCAGTGCACTGGGTTGGCTTGGTCGAGAGGATAAGATCGTATTGATGCAGAAAGGACGAGAGATGATATTCTCATTGAGAGAGTCTGAAGAACGCCTGGAAGTGAGTCCGAAAGAGTCCCAAAAGATGACCGCAGGAGAGAAAACGCCAAAAGAAAAACCAAGGCGCAACAAAACTAACTCGCTAAAGAAGACCAAGAAAGCCAATGCGGTCAAAGCACCCTTAAAGCAAGAGGAGGTCCTGGCTAATGAAATCGAAAGGACTAAGGATTTTCTGCTTTAATGAAACAGCGATGAAGCAAAACCGGATAGTATAGCTTATTTTACATCTTATAGAAAAAGATGCGAAAGGAAAACCAGAGCTGATAGAAACAAATATATTCCAGACAGTTCAAGTCCAGAAATGGAGGAATGAGCAATATGACAGGCATAGTGCACTTCGAGATACCTGCGGACGATATGCAAAGAGCAAAGAAGTTCTATTCTAACCTTTTTGGATGGAATATCGCAGGCATGCCAGGGATGGACTATATGATGATCGATGTCTATGGCGCTCCTGGTGGAGGCATGATGAAAAGAATGCACCCCGACCAGCAAATGATAAACTACATGGGAGTGCCATCCGTTGACGAATATGCTGCAAAAGTTGAAAAACTGGGAGGAAAGATAATCGTTCCCAAAAAGGCAGTTTCAGGAATGGGGTATTTTATCGTCTGCATGGATACGGAAAACAACGCCTTTGGCATCTGGGAGATGGACCCAACAGCGAAATAATGCGAATGGCGCGAGAGAGACTCACGCTTCTTTCTCTGCAGCAATGCAGGCGAAATGCCTATCCTCTCTTTCGTTCCGGAGCAGAATGGCTGCATAGCTTTGGGCACACAAGTCTTAAGATTAAAAATTAACGCATGCAACCGAGCAGCTCCTGCAGGCTGAAGTATTCATATCCGCCATACTGAGCAGGAAAATCCTTAATCGCCAGCCATAGATCGCCTGTTTCAGGATAGGCGATAAGGCTCCACATATTGGCGATATGGGCTTTGAAATTGCCCACCGGCTCTTTAGCACTATAGGAGAAATCAGGATACATAGCGCAGATAGTGCAGAGGATGTTGTTTGTCCAGGAGGGAAAATTAACCGGGCGGGTCATTCGGGTATATGGATCATATCGGTCGCTCAGTATTTTAATGGCATTTTCTGCGTCTATCCGTCCATAGTACTGGTGGATCAGCTGGGCGTATCTCTCAAAGCGGCTGGGTGCCTGGACATAGAAGTTATAGGGATCCCTGAGGCTGTCCTGCCACTTTTCAATGGTTGAGATATCCTTTAGCTCATTTACCGGCTGCTGGTCGGCCACCATGTTGTATCCCGAGTAGCCCATCCAGCCCGGATAGCAGTTAGAGTGGTTGGTCTGCCAGAGGGCGTTGATATTTTCCATCGGATAGCGGACCGAGACCATCCTGGATGAGGTTTCCACCACGGCAGCTTCTCTGGTTTGGCCGTCTGCCACGTGGTAGGCGATCCCTGCGCAGCGGGGTGTATTCCGGAAGATGCTGATGGCATCGTCTATTGAGCTGGCATGAGTCAGAAGGCATCGAGTGAATATGGCGATGCCGCAGCCCTTCATGCTTTCGTCCTGCATGGAGCTGAGCTGGGTCATCATCTCCAGTCCGTCCTCGTTCAGGCCGCCATCAAGGCCGATCATGCCAGGATAGGTCAGGAATGCGTGGCCGAAACCGCGGTCCGGGTCGGCTACGACCAGCATTCGGCAATCCAGCTGCTCCGGCATATTGAAGTTGTCCTCGTTCTTGCCGAAGATCAGCCTGCCGTCGCCTCCCGCCCATTCGTCCCAGGCTGAGAAGCTGCTGCATCCGCCGGAGGGGGGAGGGAGATGGTAACCGGAATTTGCTTCGGTCCTGCATTCCAGATTTGGCCGGCTTTCAGGGTTTGATTTGCCATCGTAATTGCTGTAGTGGGGATGGGCATAGATGCACCATTGATCATAATTGGTATTCCAGAGCAGGATCTGCTCAAAGCTCACATCTGCTCCGGCGTCTTTTGCCCCGTCGGCAATTCCCCTCATTTCATCCTCGAATTCGCCGGGGACAAAAGGTTTCGCTTTTTTCTCGCCGGTCCACATCATCTCTTCTGCTTTCTCAAGATCTGATCCGGTCTGCTGGGCGATGTAGGCCATTGTTGCCGGGAGCGTTCGCGTTATCATCATATCGATTTTTTCTGCCAAGAGATAGCCATGCTGATAGCCCATCTCGTAGGGGCTGCCTTTGATATGAAGGATCTTGATGCCCTTTTGCTCTTTGAAATATGCCTTATTGAGAAGATCATGTCTTACCCTGCCGGTCATACAGCAGGTTTTAGCGCTGTGGATATAAATCAATGGCGAATGATATGAATGGTCAGGATAGTTGGATGATGCAAATGCGGTGTTGGGATGCTCGATGATGCTGATTGCATTTGCTGAAAAATTTTATACTTTTTAGAAATATCTGGATATAGGACTTTCCAAACGAAAGTCTTTTATTTCTCTACGGAAATTAGAAAAGTAGTCAAGAAATAAGGCTGATTCTGACTGCCTGCACGGTCATCATCTGAATTGAAGCCATGATAAGAGGGGATGACTGCATAGCCGGGGCTTTAGAAGCCAGTTTTATTATAACTACTATTTCTTTTTGTGGGTGATCTTAGTCGGAGCATAGCTTTTTTTCGGGGCGCAGTGAGTCAGCCCTCCGGGCCAGCCGAGCTCTGGGTGGGGCATATCTCAAGGCCGCAAAAGGCTAGGACTGCTGATCGCTTCATTTTATGATACTGAAAATGGTTGGAGATCCGTTATGGTTGATGGCTATGTCGGTCATCGTCTGAATTGAGGACATGATAAGAGGTGATGGCCGAATAGCCAACGCTTTGCTGGTTGAAAAATTATATTATAATATTGTTAAATAGGCTGCAATAATGAAAAGTGAAAAATAGCACAAAGATTGATAGATGGAAGGGCTATTACGTGTTATCTATAAGGAAGAAGACGACTCGATAATAATAAGCACATATTTTCGAAATCGATTAGATGAAATAGCAAGCAAGAACAAATGAAGCAAGAACTGCATAGCATTGGAAAGAATATCATGAAGATCAGAATATTGGTAGCGCTATCTCTATGCCTTCTTATTTTATGCACCCAATGCCTGGCCGAAGAGACGGACTACTTCGACTGGAAGGGCCTTAAATCATATGCCTCCAAGAACTACACAGATTCAATCGCCTATTTTAATATAGCCATAAAGCAGGATCCCACCTATATTGATGCTTGGCTTCACAAGGGCGATGCACAGAGGGCTTTAAAGGATTACAACGGATCCATTCAGAGCTATGAGGGCGCTTTGCAGCAGAAAAATGACACAAAGGCTGCCTGGGCAGGAATTATCGAGGCTTATGTTGCCATGAGCAATTACAAGCAGGCCGCAGAAGCTGCCGGCAAGATCAGGATGATTGAGCCGAATAAAAAAGAGAACTGGCTGAAAGAAGGAAGCCTCTTACAAATGGCGGGCGATTATAGAAGCGCTCTGGCCAAGTTTGATGGAGCCCTGGGTCTGGACTCCAAATACATAGATGCCATGTACCGAAAGGCGCTCTCACTAATGGCTCTGGAAAACAGCAGCGAAGCAATGGATCTTTTAAATCAGATCCTTGCCAGGGACCCGAAGCAAAAAGGAGCCCGCAATGCCCTGGGGCTGCTTTACGAGGCGCAGGGAGAATATTCTCTGGCAGAAGAGGCCTTTGAAAATGCCTCCCAGATCGATCCCAAGTGGGGCCAGCCCAGGATAAATAGCGTGCATAGCCTGGCGATGCAAGGCAAGACGAATGAGGCCATGAAGATATTTGTTATGCTATAAGAGGAAAGGCCTTGAGATCGATTCACATAATTCTGATCATATGCATCCTAGCCCTCAGCACTCCCGGCTCTTGTCAGGATGCATCCACCTATTATGATAATCTGGGAGGCAAGCTGCTCTCGGCCAGAAACTACAGCGAAGCAATGGATCTATTAAACAAATCGCTAGATCAGGATCCAGCAAATGTGAATGCCTGGATTCATAAAGGCGATGCCCAAAAAGCCCTGAAGGACATCAATGCTTCCATTGCTTCATATCGTCGGGCCGCCGTACTGAACAGAAAGAGTGCTGCCGCCTGGTCGGCTCTCTCTGACACATATTCCCAGCAGAAGGACTATTCCAATGCCACTGCAGCTGCGGAGGAGCTTATCGGCATCGATCCCAAGAATAAGGCCTACTGGCTGAAAAAAGGAACTCTTCTGCAGATGCAGGGAGATTTCGCCAATTCTGCCGCCGACCTGGACAGGGCTATAGCGATAGACAATAAATATAAGGATGCGATTTACAGAAGAGCGCTGTGCGAGCTTGCCGACAACCGGACGGGTGAAGCTATAAAGCTGCTGGACAGAGTAATCGAAATCGATGCCAAATATAAGCAGGCCTACAATGCAAGGGCCCAGGCGCTGGAGATGCAGGGAGATTATGAAGGCGCAATTGCAGATTATGACCAGGCGATTGCTATTGATGAGAAATGGAGTCTGCCCAGAACCAATAAGATGCATGCCCTGCTCCTGGCAGGCAGAGATAAAGAGGCAGTGGATATTCTTTTGAGGATATGAGAAGATGGCTCTGAAAAGTAGCGGCATTTTTTGCGGCAGAGCCGGCATAATTATAATATTAATAATACTTATCGCTGCCCTGGCTAGCCCGGCTACCGGACAGGGAGCAGGAAAAGCCAGCACTGATGAGCTGATTAAGAAGCTGTCCAATAAAGATGCCAAGACCAGGTGGGAGTCCGCCTGGGCCCTGGGAAAGATCGGCGACGAGAGAGCTATTGATCCGCTGATCAAGGCCCTGGAGGACAGCAACCGCAATGTTAGAGAGTGGGCGGCTCTGGCCCTGGTGAAGATCGGCAGGCCGTCCATTGGGCCTCTGACCGCTGCTATGCAGGGCGGAAATGATTCTGTCAGATGGCAGGCAGCGGCAGTTCTGGGGCTGATAAATGATTCCAACTCCACAGAGGCGCTCTCTTCTGCCCTGAAGAGCAATAACAGCACAGTTCGCTACTGGGCTGCGGCGGCACTGGGGCAGATCAGGGAGAAAGCGACACAGGATGCACTGATAGCAGCTCTGGCGGATGAGAATGAGACGGTCCGAAATGAAGCGGGATGGTCTCTGAAATACCTGGGAGGAGAGGGTCTTCTAATCCGGCTCCTCAAAGATGACGACCCGAAGCGGCGCATGGGTGCGGCCCATTCGCTGGGCGACCCGGCTTTCGAGCAGGCAGCGTTGCCGCTGATCGAGGCTCTGAATGACAGCGATCCTGGAGTAAGGGCGGAGGCGGCGGCTGCCCTGGGCAGGCGGGGTGAGAATCGATTTATCCAGCCGCTGATTGGGGTTCTGGCGGATCCTGAGGAACAGGTTAAAAAGCAGGCGATAGCAGCTCTTGCTTTGATAGGCAAGCCTGCGATAGAGCCGCTCACCCTGGCCCTGCAGAATTCCGACAATGCCACCCGGGCGGGGGCGGCTGCGGCGCTGGGGATGATAGGCGAGGAAAAGAGCGTGGGACAGCTGATTCCTGCCTTCAAGAGTGGAGATCATGCTATCCGGCAGGCCTCGACTGGTGCGCTGGCGAGGATAAATGGCAGCATGGCAGTGCCTTCTCTCATCGAGGTTCTGCAGGATCAGAGCCTGCCGGAAGATCTGAGGGCGGATGCCGCCTGGGCGTTGGGGGAGATGGGCGACGCGAGAGCGAAGGAGCCGCTGGTTTATGCCATGTCCTATGACAAGGATAACGGGGTGCGGATGAGCGCTGCCAAGGCGATGAAGAAGGTTATGAAAGCGATATTTGATGAGTGATAAATTTGGGGGATCAGCAATGAAGATATTCGGAGCATTTGTATGCATTTTGCTATTGAGCGCCATTTGCCTGGCGGAAGAGACGGAGTACTTTGATTGGAAGGGGTCCAAGCTGAGCGCCGCAAAGAATTATACTGGCGCGTTGATCTACTTTGATAAGGCTCTGCGCCAGGAGCCTGGCTATATTGATGCCTGGATCCATAAGGGAGATGCCCAGAGAGCGCTCAAGGACTACAATGCTTCTATTGACTCCTACAGAGAAGCTCTGAAGATAGATGGCCAAAAGACAGTCGCCTGGTCCGGGATTACTGAGGCCTACACTGCATTGAAGGACTACGCCAATGCATCTATTGCCGCCGCCAAGACTACGGAACTTGATAGCAGCAAAGCAAACTGGCTGCGGGAAGGAAATCTGCTGCAGACACAGGAGAAATATCAGGAGGCAGTGGCCAAATATGAGGGGGCGCTCACGGTAGATCCGGCCTACAAGGATGCTCTGTACAAAAAGGGAGTCATGCTCATGGCCCTGAACAATCTGACTGATGCTGCAAATCAGTTCGATCAGGCTTTGCAGGCTGATCCCAACTTCAAGCAAGCATATGTGGCCAAAGGGGTAATTCTGGAGGCGGAAGGAAAATACCTGGATGCACAAAAGGCCTACGATAGCGCTCTGGAGATTGATCCTGCCTATGCGCAGGCACTGGCATACAAGATGCATGTCTTGCTGATGCTCAAGAAGCAGGAAGAAGCGATGAAGATATTCGTGAAGATCTGAAGACCATATTCAGGTCCTCTATTTCGCTCTTTTTCGAGCTGCCGCGAGTCGGCCTGCGGGCCTCCCGAGCTCTGTCAGGGGCATCGGCCAAGGCCGTCGACTGTCCATTTTGTAACAATCTTCAGGCAGGTTCGGCTGACCGCGCACTTTTTCAACCTTTGGATGCTGCAAATAAGATACAAATTGTCTACTCCTGCAACCTAAGCGAGAATTGTCTGTTGCAGGAATCGGGACCAAGGGGGGCGAGATTACTGCTACCGCACCTTCTGGAGCTGGGATCGGTACGCAGGATATGGGAGCAAGGATGACAAGAGAGAAGCAAAACCCTTTGATTAATCATCGCATATTTGCCTGCACATCAAGGTGTCTTCCTCATGAAAAAGAAAGTTAGTGTTTTGATAGAAAAGGACGAGGCCGGCTACTTCGTAGCAACAGTTCCAAGTCTTCCAGGATGCCACACACAAGCAAGAAGCATGGACGATCTCCTGGAAAGAGCAAAAGAAGCGATCGAGGCTTATCTCGAAGCAGAAAAAGATACTGATATTTCTGAATTCGTGGGTGTACAGGTTGTCGAAGCTGAAGCCGGTTGAAGCTGAACGAATCGTGAAGGCCCTGGCGAAGATCTGCTTTAAATCTATTAGGCAGCATGGCAGCCATCTTGTTATGAAGCATCCCGATGGACGGATTACTGTGGTACCCGTGCATAAAGGAGATGAACTAGGAAGGGTTTGGACTGAACCCCTGATAATGGACAAAGAGTTAAGCAATGGTATTTAAAGCAACCTCCATTTCGAACTGAACCGGGGATTTATAGCCAAGGGCTGAATGCAGCCTCTTTTGGTTGTACACATCTTCAATAAAATGCCAGATATTTCTGAGAGCATCTTCAAATGTCTCGTATTCATTGATATATACCTCCTCAACCTTCAAAGTTTTCATAAAACTTTCAGCAAATGCATTGTCATACGGATTTCCCTTTCTCGACATGCTGATCTGGATGCTATGCGCCTTAAGACAGTCTACATAATCCTTGGACGCATATTGAACGCCCTGATCAGAATGATGAATAAGATCGTCTAGAGATTCAGTTGTCCTGCTCACCAGTGCTTCTGCCAGAGCATTCATGGCCAGGTCGCTTTTTAGGCTCCTGCTCAGATCCCATCCAATGCACTTTCTGCTGTACAGATCCAGAACGACCGCGAGATAGATGTGCTCATGCGGCAACTGCACATACGTGATATCAGAAGCCCAAACCTGGTTTAGTCCTGTAATTTCCTTGTTTTTCAGAAGGTTTGGATATGTGGGCAGGCCGTGTGTGGAATCGGTGGTTACTGGCTTGAATCTTCTCTTATGGCAAAGCAGTTTTTCCTGGCGCATGATTTTCAGCACGCGCTTATGGTTGACAGCATGACCTCGATTCCTGAGTTCTGCAGTGATCCTTCTGTATCCGTAACAAGTAAACTCGGAAGCGATCTCTTGAATCTGACCGACCAGATCCAAATATTCGCCATTCTCTGAGGAGATCTCTTCAAACGGCTTTAGCCATTCATAATAGCCGCTGCGGCTAACTTCGAGGGCCTGGCAGGATCGAGATATCGGCAGCAGAAGATCATTTGTTTGAGCATCTTGAATGATCATATATCGTCCCTCAACATCGGTTTCAGTCTCTCCTCGTGAATCTTCTTCTGAGTCATGGCGAAGGCTTTTTTTAAAAGTTCATTTTCAGCATGAGCCTGGCCAAGAAGCCGCTCCAGTTCTGCGATCCTTGCCTGATCCTTGTACTTGTTTCCGTTACCCCGGAATGCTTTTTCAGGATTCTCGGCCAATTCAGTCTTCCATCTACAAGGCAGACTGGGATGAATGCCATATTCGCGAGCTACCTGGGCAAGGGGCTTGCCTGCATCGAGTTCAGCTAGTACTGATATCTTGAAGTCTCGATCGTAACGCCGCCTCGTCTTCTTCATATGTTTCCCTCCATGAGTTGGCATTGCTTAACTTATTGTCCACTCG
>MVRL01000117.1 GCA_002067705.1 Methanosaeta sp. PtaU1.Bin112 | reverse complement strand
TGAGACATATTAGCCGCTTAAGGGTGGATCAAAATCGGATTGGCGTGAGGGGTCAAATTCGAATTGGCGGATACACAGAAGATCGACCTGTAATTAGGAGACGGGTCCAATTTCTGCTTTTTCTATCCAGCATTCTTCTCTCTTCGGGAACGGATCTCTTGCAGCATGTCCTCCATCTTCTTCCAATGGCTGCCCACCCAGTAGAGCTTCCGGCAGGATCTGCACCGCCATCTCTTCCTGCCTGCTATTTCCCCCTTAGCCACTTCATCTACCTCGTCCAGTGGACCGTTGCACATGGTGCACCATTTGGGATCAAGCCGCAGCGGCAGGCCGGCCCGGGCCATCTCGGCCAATTGATCTGACAATTTCGAGGATCTGATCAGCAGGCAGAGAACTCCTGCGCCTCTGGCCGCCTGAAACAGCCCCCGGTCCCTGGTAATAATAGTCCTTAGCTCCGCTTTTGCCTGATCGAGGAGCACCTTGTCGCTCTCTTTCGCCGGGATGGCCACATCCTGGCCCAAGAGACGCAGCCACCTTCCCAGGCGCATGAGCATCAGATCGACTAAAAAGCGCTGCCCGGCATTTTCACCGGCATCTTCAACCTCTCTCTTCACCCGATCTCTCCATTCCTGATCTTCTCTTATCCAATTCTTCCCATCCATCCGCAACTATTTATCGATTGATCTCCGGAGACATCTGCCATGAAGAAGGCGATGAGCAATGTGGACGTCGCCGCCATGGCTGCGGAGCTATCCGACAGGGTCCTGGGCGGCTTTATGGGCAAAGCCTACCAGCAGTCATCGGATAAGATCTGGCTCTCGGTTGCCTCCCCGGCGGAGGGCAGGCTGGATCTGCTCCTTGTGGCCGGAAAGAGGGTTAACATCACCAAAGGGCAGCGTCCGGCATCCAAGACACCACCCCAGTTTCCCACCATGCTCAGAAACCGCATCTCCGGGGGCAGGATTGTCGAGATATTGCAGCGTGACCTGGACCGGGTTCTGGAGATCGCTGTGGAGCGCAGCGGGTCCCGCCACTATCTCGTTATTGAGCTATTTCCCAAGGGCAGCATAATTCTGCTCGATGAGAACCGGATAATACTCTCCATGCTCAGGAAGATGATCTATCGGGGCAGCAAGATGGCGACTGGCGAGAGGTACCTCTACCATCCCGGCCAGCTCGATCCCAGGACCATTTCCAAAGAAGAGCTCACAGCCTGGCTTTCCAGCTCTGGCCAGGACCTGATTCGATCCATCGTTAGAGGACTGAACATGGGTGGGACCTATGGGGAGGA
Organism: Methanosaeta sp. PtaU1.Bin112; assembly: GCA_002067705.1. GTDB lineage: Archaea > Halobacteriota > Methanosarcinia > Methanotrichales > Methanotrichaceae > Methanothrix. The sequence goes on along the minus strand of MVRL01000117.1, from coordinate 16,188 downwards.
GGTATGCCTGGTCGCGGGAGTGGACAAGAGCAAGCCCGCTGCGGATCTGACCCCGGAGGAGATCGATAGGGTCCATCAGGCATTGCGAGAGGTCTTTCTCAATGAAACCCTTGATCCGCACATCGTTCTCGAAAAAGGCGAGCCGGTTGATGTCCTCTCTCGCCCACTTAGAATTTACGAAGGCCTGGAGAAGAAGCGCTTTGCCACATTCAGCGAGGCCTTAGATGCTTTCTTCGTAGAGAAAGAGCAGGACGAAGAGAAGAAGAAAGACCCACTGGACCGCAGGATCGAGGTTCAGCAAAAAGCCATTCAGGAGTTTGAGGCTCAGGAGAAAGCTTTCATAGGCAAGGGCGAACTGGTCTACCAGATTTACGGCAGCCTGGACCAGATCTTGCGCGTTGTCTCTGATGCCAAAGCCAAAGGCTTCTCTTACAATCAGATCTGGGAGAAGATCAGCGGTTCAGGCCTGCCTCAGGCCAGGATCATCCGCTCTTTAGACGGTCAGGGAGAGATGCGAGTCCTTCTGGATGGGGAGGAGCTGGAACTGAATGCCAGCCTGACGGTTCCCCAGAATGCGCAGAGATACTACGAGAAGGCCAAGGAGATGGCCAGAAAGGGCAGCGGAGCAAAAGAGGCTCTGGCGATAACAATAGAGCTTCGGGCAGGAAAGAAAGCACCCAGGAAGAGCAGCCCCTCCGCTCATCACCGCCGGCGCAAGCCCAAATGGTATGAGAGGTTCCGCTGGTTCACATCCTCGGACGGATTTCTGGTGCTGGGGGGAAGGGATGCGGACAGCAACGAGGAGATATACGCCAAGTATCTGGAAAAACGAGATCTGGCCATGCACACGGATGCTCCAGGCGCTCCCCTCACTGTGATCAAGACTGAGGGAGAAGCTGTTCCTGAGAGCACTCTGGTGGAAGCGGCCCAGTTTGCCGTGAGCTATTCCTCAATATGGAAGGGCGGGCTTGCGGCTGCGGACTGCTATCTGATCAAGGGCGATCAGGTCAGCAAGACACCCGAATCGGGTGAGTTCTTGAAGAAAGGTGCTTTTGTTATTCGCGGAGAGAGAACTTACTTTAGAGATACTCCTCTGGGCCTGGCCCTTGGAATATCAGAGGGCATACTGATCGGCGGGCCGGTCTCCGCGGTCAGGCCAAAAGCAGATCCCGTGGTGCAGATAGAGCCTGGGGAGCTTAATCCCGATGATCTGGCCAAAAGGATTTACAGGCAATTTGGGGATGCGGTGGAGGACAGGGCTTTTCTCAAGTCCGTGGCATCCATCGATCAAATAGTGCAGTTTCTGCCTCCAGGGGGATCGAGGATAAAAGAGAACCAGGAGAGCGATATCTCGTAGCTGCGGCGACCGCCATATGGAGAGAAGCAGTAGACTGCAGCGATGGCATTAACCGTCTTAGTTGCCTGCCAAGCGCTCTCCGCATTTTTTGCAGTAGCCTGCATCCATATCATGTCTGTCCCAGCCGCAACCGGGACAGATTTGTATCTTCTTCTCCCTCTCGGCAACAAGCCAGGCCCGAAAGATCCTGGCAGCCTGGAAAGGAATGATGATTATTCCGGAGATGATCATCGCCACTGTAATGAACCTGCCAGCGTCCGACGCTGGCACAATATCGCCGAAGCCCACCGTGGATACGGCGACCACTGTGAAGTAGAATGCGTCCCCGAAGTTCTGCACATCGGAATTTACCGGGCTCTCCACAAAATAGAATAGTCCCGAATATACGAAAAATATTATAATTATACTCACAACGAGCTGGGCGACATTTATCATTCTGGGGCTTATGGTGCCGAATAGCAGATGATAGCGGGAGATGAATCGCAGGAACCTGAATATCCTGAAGACCATTAGCACTCTCAGGGTCTGAATGACTCGAATATCATAGATGAAGTATGATGAGGGCAGAGCCAGGAGTATGAGGGTGGGCATAATGGCCACCAGGTCTATGATGCTGTAAAGGTCCCTGACATAAGAGAGGCGGTTAAGTGATCCGTAAAGCCTGAGAAAATACTCCACGATAAATATGCCTACGATCAGTACCTCCATCTTCCAGAGCCAGTCCCTAAGGCTGCTGGAGATATCGTAGGTATTGATTACAAAGATTGCCACCAGCAGGAGGTTAAGGGTGATGATGGCTATGTCTATTCCCTTTCCCAGGGGCGTCTTAAAATCGATCATATAGAACTCGACCGTCTCTCGGAAGGTCCGATGTCGAGCTCTATCATCCTTCTCTCCGGCAGAGCTTTTCAGGCCATTCACCCGAATATTCACCCGTAAACTATTGCTTGCCTTTGATATGTCTTATCTCCGCAGCCACGCCACGTCGGGATGCCTTCATCTCCCAGCCGGACATCTTCGCCCTTCCCACGCCGAATGCCTTCTCTCCTGCGATTATGACCTCATCACCTGGGCGGATCTGATCATCTGCATCTACCACTCCAGGAGCCAGCAAGGAGCCTTTGGGAAGGAAATCGCCGATCTTGACGATGTATTTTCCGAGGGCTTGCAGCCTGCCGGCGCCAGCCAGGGAGAGAGCGATCATGCCGCTGGGAGTAGTTGCAGCCAACGGCTTTTTATGCTCATCCTGAATTTCCCGGCCCTTAACTATTATCTTCCCTTGCAGGAGAACGCTGCTGGCAGCATAGCCGAAGTAGAAATCTGCATGGGCCCGGTAGCGCAGTAGGCGCAGGTCTGGCAGTCGCCTGGCATCCCGGCAGGCTTCGGCTACAGCGGCGCTGAGCCGGTCCAGGGCCGGACCGCTCGTTCCGCCTCCGGTAAACTCGGCCTCAATGCCGCTCTCTTTTACCGTCTCCTCCAGATCGCCCTCAAGGTGGGCCACGATTCTGGCATACCTGTTCTTCTTGAGGTAAGCCTCCAGGCAGCCAAGCAGCCACGCTCTCTCCTCTCTGTCCCAGTGGCCGGTTACGGGAACATCGTAGCTCGCAGCCGGATAAGCCTCTTCCAGCTCTCTGGGCACCAGGGCCAGGGGGGAGGTCAGGATCAACTCATGCAGATAGCGGCGGCGGCCTCCGATCGCCTCTGCAAATAGCCGGTGCGACCGGGAGAGGGAGTAGGGCTTTTTTGCCGAGCAGGGCAGGAGCAGCAGGACATCGCTCTCTGGGGCTCTGTACCTGCCAATCACCCTCTCTGCAAAGCGGGTGACCTCTACTCGCTGCAGAGATTCGGAGCAGTTGGCATAAAATTTGCTGCGGCGAGTCTGGGGTGTTCTCCGCTCCAGGTACCGGTGCTCGCCATCCAGCAGGCGCAGGGCAGTCGTCTGCTCGGGGCTCACCCTCACCTGCCGCTCGACATACTCCCGCATGGTCTCGGAGCGGATGGCCTGACGAACTGTGAGCAGCTCCTCTTCCAGCTTCAGCAGATTGTGGGCGATGAGAAGCTCCTTCTTAATGCCTTCGTCTGCAATCTTCCGGCAGCTATGGCAGCGGCAGGGCAGATTCGCCAGATCCGCCGGACCCACCAGATCCTCCCCACTCCAGACGCCATCCCTGGTGTGATAGCGGCCAAACAGGCCGTCAGCCAGGACGCGTGTGCCGTCCAGGAGGTCGATGCCCAGGTAGACCAGCAAGGCCAGATTGGCAGGCGTTGCAATGGCGGGAGCATACAGTGCAGCGTCCGGGGCGATCCTCTCTCGCACGCCAACCACCGCGGCCACCAGATCTCTGGGATTCTTGAGAGCGCCGCTGTTTCCCAGCACATAAACATCAGCATTCTCTGGATTCTTTTCGCTGAATGGATGGACCATTATGCCCTTGGGCCCGGAGAGGTCCAGAGGCGGCATTTCCAGGGCAGGCTCGGAGTGAAGGGCGGCGGGAACGTAAGGCAATATGGCCAACTTCTCTTGATCACGCAGAGCCTCTCCAGAGTTGATCGCATCCTGAATGCTGGCGTAGCTGTAGACGCTGCCCGCAGAAACATAGTCATCCTTGCTGATCAATGCAGGAGTGCTGATCTGACCCCCAAAGAGCAGCTTTCCCATGCGAGCCGGTCCGTCGCGGCGAAGAACCTCAAAGTACTTGGTCATGCATTTTATGCCTCACTTATCAAGGATGCTGGTTGTCCTGGATTATATATTCGATGTGAAGCTGCAATTGTCTGCTCGGAGGTCTGCCTTTGAATCTCCTTGATTGGACCGCCCATTGATAAGTCTGTAACCGTATCATCTCGTCTCATCTTGCATCTTCTTGTATAATCTCGTGCCATCTGCAGTCCATATGCTGCAAGCAGCTCCAGTTTTCCTTGAATCGAACGTCACAGGTAGTGCGGTGCCGGTTGAGCGTTTATAGTGCTCTCTGGGTGGCTGGAGGGGGTGTCTAGCCGGAATCTGGCTAGCTGTCGGTTGCAGGCTATCATGGAGCCGGTTAGCTCAACGGCTAAAAAAAAGAGTGATTGCATTAGAGATCATTCACACACACGGCAGCCAGTCAACGCTTATAGCTCCGCATGTAGAGTTGCCCCAAAGCTGGATGAATTTCTCGATGGAAAAGACGCCAGTCAGGTCCTCGACCGATCTGCCGTATTCGGCATGGCGGCCCTTGAGCTGATTGTCAGCTTTTGGATCGCGGGAGAGCCAGCCAATGTGGGCGACACCTATCACGTTGCTATTGAGATTCGCTTCAAGAACACCGGTGCAACAGGCCGGGCATCCACCTGGACCGAAATCTCTGGTGATGCCATAGCCTCTGGTCTTTACCTCGGTGGTCTTCTGCAGGTGCTCGGCATGAGTGTACATCTCCGTAAGAACAGCCCCTATCACATAGTTCTGTACGCACAGCTTTTCTACCCATTTCTGGTCGTACGTACCGGTCTGATAGGAAACAGGCATGTACTCAAACTCATCTTCCTTTGTGAAGTTAATATAATCCATGAGGCAGGTTCGACCGGTTGGAAATGCACAGTTTGACAGCATTTCGTCGGCATACCAACCTACTCCGCCGATTGGCATTCCATCTCTCTCTAGCTGCCGCTCCGCTTCAAGCTCAGTCTTCTGGGTGATAACATTACCGGAGCCGGATTCCTTTTCTACGAGTTTCTGACCCATAAAGCCATATTGAGTAGAACCGATAAACTCCACATTCTTATAGCCGACACCCTTGACGGAGGCCTTTTCGTACATATAATTTGCAGCTCCAGCCACGCTGATCAAAGCAATAGCTATCACTGCTAGAACGATAATTCTCTTGGTCATCTTTCCTCCTACGCTAATGAGTATGGTAAGATATCATATCTTATAAGATTAACCATGACGATCTAGATTATTGCCCTCATGAGTTGGCTCAAAGTCTTCCTGTCGCTTATCCGTAGGTTCACGCCGCTTTCATTGATTTCGCGGTAATGTGACACTACCATTTGGCAAATTGCCGCCTTCGCTCAGCGAGCCTGCTTCCTGCCAGATCGGCCCTAAACTCTTGGATTATAGCTTCCTAAAACTTCAATGAGGACACGACTATTTCAGCGGCAAAAATTGGGCGAGGACGGATTTCAGCCATCCTAGAGCATCCCTAATCTTTCTTTTATGGCTCGGATGTCGACGCACACTTGCTGCATACTCATTCCGTAGCCGGGTTGGATGTCTTCCCTCTGGGCCTTAATCTCTTCAAGTGTGGTATCGGTAGTTTTTCGTATTGCCTTTGTTTCTTCAAGCGTCGCTTCTGTGGTTTTCCGCACGGCTTTGATATCGCCTTTCATCTCTTTGATATCGCCCTTCATCTCTTTGATATCGCCCTTCATCTCTTTGATATCGCCCTTCATCTCTTTGATATCGCCCTTCATCTCTTTGATATCGCCCTTCATCTCTTTGAGATCGTCCCTCATGTCGAGAAGCAACGGAATAGCCTTATCAAGTTGAACGAATGAACAAAGCATGGCTACTTCACTGGTTCGCCCAACTTCGCCGTCGAATGGCTCTGAGGTTATCTTGGAGACTTCTGCCAGCTCCGGCTTGCTCTTTTCAATTGCTTTCAGGAAGGCTTTGATTCGAGCCTCATCCCCCTCTACCAGAGCTATAACCTCTTGCTGGCCGTCTGCATCCCAATTATAGGTTGAAAGGCCAGATAAAGCCGTGTTCATGGCATGCTTGAGCAGAAATACTCGATAGCCTACATCATGGACTTTTGGGCCTGCAATCTTAATCTTAAGCTTCATAGTCAACCCTTGATATAAACTGGCATGCTATTTGGTTGTTTCCTTATGCTTGGGCAGTTATCCCGCCGAAGCGCACGATCGCCTGAAGGCCGCCTTCGCAACTCAATCCTGCTTCTTGCCTGGAGCGGTCGGTCGCTCATTGATCTTTGCATAATCGATCTCGTTTAAAGTTCTCACGGCAAAATCGTTATGCGTTTTCTTGAAGCGATCAAACTCCGCTCGCAGACTCCGGACCTCTGCCGGGATGGCCGCGCGTACTGGGCTTAGCCGATGATAGGCAAGTTCTTTGAAATTTTTAGCAGTTATTGTCATAATTTCATGGCAACCATCCAGAAACTTAGGGCAACTCTAGGGGAGAGGACAATGAAATGCAAAAAGAAGAAGCCAGATGACCTGGCTAGGTCTAGTGGCTAGGTCTAGGCACTTTGAGGTCAGAATTCCCTCGCACCAGGTCAAGCCGGGAAGAATCTATTGTATAGGGCCGCAATATCTATCAAATTAACTGGTTCATTTAGAGTTTCTTGTGGCAGAACCACCAGTCCTCGCAGACCATATCGCCGCCAGTCTTCCTGGTAGCTGCGGTCTTCTCGTCGCCGGGAGGTGGAATGATCACCTGATCGCCGATAAGCTCATTGTTGGGCCAGTTGGCGGGAGCAGCCACCTTATTCTTGTCTACAACCTGCAGGGTCTTTACCACCCTCAATACCTCGTCCATATTCCTGCCCACCTCCTGGGGGTAGAAGAGTATCAAGCGGACGGTTCCTTCTGGATCGACGATGAAGACGGCCCTCACTGTATTGCTGCCTTTTCCGGGGTGGATCATGCCCATTTTTTCGGCAATCTTTCCCTGATCATCGGCAATGATGGGAAATTTGATCTCTACCTTCAGATTCTCCTTTATCCACTGAGTCCATTTCATATGGGAGAAGACCTGATCAATGGACAGGCCGATCAATTCGCAATTCAGCTTTGCAAACTCCTCCCGCCTCTTCTCAAAGGCCACAAACTCCGTGGTGCAGACCGGGGTGAAGTCGGCGGGATGGCTGAAGAGCACAAACCACTTTCCTGCGTAGGCATCGGGCAGGGTCATCATGCCGTGTGTGGTCTTGACCTCCATCCTGGGCATCTTGTCGCCAATAAGCGGAAAGCTGTCATTGCCTCCGCACATCTGATGGATCATTCCCAAATGCTTCATTCCCATTCCTATATTCTTCATACCAATATTCGGTTCCATTTGACACATAAAATATCCCTCATTTCTGATCAATTCATTCTATCGCTACAATGATGTTTAGATCCTGCCAATAATTAAAGGTTACTATCATTAAGTGAGCAAATGGTTCGACCTGGCGCGAAAAAGTCCGATGATCATGCAATGAGACGGCAAATATGCGCGAAAGAGTGTTGGCGCAATCTTCGCCCCAGTCCCTCTTGCCTCAATTCTTGCTCCAATGATTGTCTCCATGATTACCTCAATTGGCCGAAACGAGAGATGAAATGCTGAGGACAGAAAAAGGCTAAATAGAATCAGCCAAAGCCTAACGAGGTGACTTTATGCCAACAAGCAAGAAACAACTGGAGAAGCTAAACAGGGTGAAGAAGGCCAAGGCAGAAGAGCTTTCCAAGCTGGCAGAGGCAGGCAGCAAAGATGCCAAAAAGAAGCTCAAAAAGCTCGAGAAAAAGATGAAGTGAACTGCCCGGTCGTTCAGTGTACAGTGTATTTTCTTTTTCAATGACGTTCTTATCCACTAACTTGATAATCCATAACACTGCATAAGTGCTCTCATTCACTTTGTATAACCTGCGATATCAGAGGTGCCAGCCCTGCCCAATATCATTCCCGACTTCGAGTTATCAGTGGTGATGCGGCATATCGCCTACCGAAAGAGAGGCACCTTCCTCTCCGTGGCAGCTATTGGCCTAGCCGTGGCCATATCCCTGATATCCGTATCCATGCAGGACGGGTTTCAGGGTATGCTTTTTGATATCATTGTGGAGGACCTTCCCCACGTTACCGTCACGCCCAAGGAAGGTGATGACTACATCTACCTTTACAGAACTCTTATGGACAGAATTTGGTCTATTCCCGGTGTGGTTGCCGTCTCACCCAGCCTGGGTGTAGAGGTGACACTCGCTTACAAGGACAACGTGGAGAGCGTGGCCCTATCCGGCGCAAATCCGGATGATATGGACAGGATATACCATATAGGAAAATACGTCTTCCAGGGAGATCTCTCCTCCGTCCAGGACGGCAAAAGGGTCGTGCTGGGGGAAAAGACGGCAGAAAACCTGAAGGTCAAATTGGGACAGACGATCTATGCCGGAACTCCGGGTGAAAAAGGCAGCAGCCTCATAGTCTCCGGAATCTTCGAGCTGCCAACGGGATGGCCGGAAAATATCGCCTTCGTATCCCTCTCCACTGCCAGGGAATTCGTGGAAGAAGGAGACGTGGTCTCATCAGTTGATATCAAGCTGGATGATGTATATCTAGCGGATGGCATTGCCGCAGATTTGCAGGCTCAGGGATACAAGGCAGAGAGCTGGCAGACTCTTTACCCGGAGATCTTGAAAACGCTGGCCATAGAGAGCTTTCAGAACCGTCTAATAATGCTATTGATACTGATAATAGCCGCATTTGGAATCGGCAGTGTAATGTATATGCTGGTTAATGAGAAAACCAGCGAGATAGGCATGCTCATGGCTATGGGAGCAAGCGGCAGGAACATAAGAAATATCTTCCTCCTGGAGAGCGCCATATTAGGCTTGATGGGCGGGCTGCTGGGAAGCATCCTGGGGCTTGTCGTATCCCTTTATCTGAAGAGCCTGGAGATCAAGATGGAAGCGCCCGGCGGGCAGGAGATATCTCTGCCTGTGGTGATCAATGTCGCAAATTTTCTGGCAATAGTGCTCGTGGCCGCAGCCCTCAGCGTGATTGCAGGCATGTATCCTGCCTGGAAAGCATCCCGACTTGATCCCGCTCTGGCAATCAACGGATGAGTGATGAAAATTAAATGTATGAGTTTACCATAGCCAGGAGACATATCCTCAGAAATCCCAAGATGGCCTTCTTTACAGTTGCGGCAGTTACACTGGCAGTAGCCATAATCGTTGTCTTCATGGGCCTTCTGGGAGGTTTTGAGGAAGAGATCATCACTACAACCGTCGAGAACAATCCTCACATTTATGTCCAGCCAAAGCTGGATGAGAAGTACGTATATCTCTATCGGACCATCTCTGCCCGGCTCTGGGATTATCCGGGAGTGGAAGCGGTCTCAGCGAGGCTGATTGGAAAGGCTGCCGCCAGGTACAAGGAAAAGGTTAGGGGCGTAGAATTCCTGGGGGTCAATCCAACTGACGAAGACCTGCTGATGAATGTCAGAAAGGATATCGTAGTTGGAAACTTTCAGGATCTGGAGAACAGAAAGTATTCCTCGTTTATGGGAACCAAGCTCGCCGAAGAGCTGAAGCTGCACCTGGAAGACGACTTTATCCTTGCCAGGGGAAACATATCAATGAATTTGAGGGTTGCCGGCTTCTTTGAGACTGGATCTGCCAAGGACAAGACTATGATCTACATTCCTCTCGCCACCGCCCAGGATCTGGTGGAAAAAGGAGATGTCGTCTCAGAGGTGGACGTTCGGATCAGCGATATCTATCAGGCGCCTTATATAACCGATGATCTCAAGGCAAAATACCGCTACCAATCCAAATCATGGGAGGATATGAACGCCGATATCCTCAAGCTGATTCAGACCCAGTCAATCTTCTCCTGGATATTCTATCTGCTCATATTCGTAATTGCCGGCTTCGGAATAGCCAATACCATGATAATGATAATAAGCCGGAGGACAAAGGAGATAGGAATACTCATGGCGATGGGGGCCACCAGGTGGTCGATTCTTAAGATATTCATGCTGGAGAGCTTGATTCTCGCCCCGCCTGCCGCGCTGCTTGGCAGCATCCTGGCTGTTCTGACCGCTCGGCTCATAATGTCCTACGATATCCAGCTTCCTTCGGAGATATACATGGTATCGAGGATGACCATCACCATGAAGCCTGAATTCTTCGTTTATGCCGTTGTCTTCGCCCTGGCGGTCAACTTTGCGGCCGGGCTGTACCCTGCCTGGAAGGCCTCCCGAATGGATCCGGTGGAGGCGATTGGAAGCATATGAAATCGATTCCAGTCATGGCAAAATTGCCGTGGGAGGATACAGTTCTGGAAAAACCAGCATCAGAAAACGAGTTTATGGGGCCACGGCGATTTGAACGCCGGTCACAGGACCCCCAGTCCTGTAGGATACCAGGCTACCCTATGGCCCCGCAGAGCGAACTGTAGGAAGCTGAGGTGGCATATAAGCATTTCCCATGATGGATAGTTTAATAATCCCTATCTTTTCAAGTAACAGCCCGTGAGACGGAGAAAGGACAGCCACAAGGCTAGAGACCTGGCCTTACAGCGCATGCAAAGGCTATTTCAGCTAGCTGCGGAAGCATACGCCGCCCATCCGGAGAGGAGCGACCGATATGTGCATATCGCCAGGAAGATCAGCTCTCGCACCAGAGTGAGAATGCCCCAGCTGCTGAAGAGGCTCTTTTGCAGGCATTGCGGCAGCTTTCTCTGTGCTGCGACCGCCAGGGTGAGACTGCATGATGGCATTCTGACTACTACCTGCCTATCATGCGGCAGGCAGATGAGGCGCCCTTACCGGCCTTCGGGAAAGGGCACACCGAGAACGCATCCGGAGCAAAGAACTGATAGCTAACCGATAGCTTTAACCAAGATGCCTGATGGCTAATTGGCCGCTTCTCTAATCTATGCTATCCGACGGTGTCATTTCCAATTGATTGTAGCCGATGTATTGCATTATGCGATCCTTCTTGTCTCCGATCAGCTCTTTCTCGCGATTAAGTATCTCTTTGACCAGCTTATCGATGGGTGTCTTTCCATCCCAATTTCTGGCCAGGATGTCAAGAGATGATGATTGCTTTGCAATCTCATTGGCGACAAATGCGCAGAGATAGATGTCGTCCACATAGCCGAATGGACCATACTTTTCCTCGGGGATGATATCCTCTGGGAGGATAAAATATGCAATGGCCGCAATGACCAGCGGCGACATAGGCCTGGGAAGAGCCTTGTCATCCAGGAGCCTGGTCATCATCCGATAGAGCGCCGGAGCCTCTGCAATCAGCTGGGAAAAATCGCCATCATAACCAGATATATCCTTTTCCAGTATGGCATCAAATCTCTTCAAATCAAAAACCCCTATCATCCTTATTGTGGGGATTAGATAACACTTGTGCCCCAAGAATGTTCATGCCATCCTTATGGCGAAGATTTAGCAGTTTTAGCAGATATACTCAGAGGTGCTCAGCAAGATCAGCCATTGATTGAAGGATCATGTTGGGCTTTACGCCAGATCTCTTTGCTATCTCTTCCCGGTACTTTCCCGTCTTGACCAGTATTCCATGCATGCCCATCTCCTGGGCCCCATGCACATCAGTCAGGATATCGTCTCCAATCATGGCAGCCTCTTCGGGCTTTATTCCCAGGTCGTGCAGAGCCAGCTCGAAGAAATTGCGGGATGGTTTGCCCATGAGAAGTGCCTTCTTTCCCGTAGCGTATTCGAGGGCAGCGACAAATGGACCTGTTGACAGGACCAGGCCTTGGGGCTCATTCCAGTATCGGTCCATTTCCAGGGCAAGGATATCCGCACCGTCAAGAATGAAGCGCAGAGCCTGGTTGAGCCGATCGAAGGTAAATCCGTCCCCTGCGTCGCCCATTACTACATAATCCACCTCCTCGTCGGAGATGCAGATGCCGGCCTGCTCAAAGTCTCTGTGGACGTCTCCTGTGGTGAGGAGAAAGCACCTATCTTTTCCTGATTTCTTGATGTGCTCGATGGCAGCCAGAGGGGGGGTATAGATCTGCTCGGCGGACACATCGTATCCCAGAACCTGGAGGCGTGCCGCCACAGAGTCGCGAGCCCTGCGGGTGGAGTTGGAGACGAAGCGATAGCCGTATCCCAGTTCATTCATGCGCTGCAGGCATTCTTTGACTCCCGGATAGGGATTATTTCCTGTGTAGAGAACGCCGTCTAAGTCGATGAGAAATGCCCGAATTGCCGCTGGGAGCCACGGCGCATCTGAAGAATCTGAAGACACGCCAGGATAATGTATCTTTTCAAGATATATCTTTTGGATCATCTTTTGGATCCGTTTTCCTGGAAGGAAAAACGGCTGATTGCCAAAGCCCTCATTTTGCCGGAGAGGAGCGGGCGCACATTTGATAAAGCTGCAGAGCATACCAGCGCTAAACGATGTACGATTATCTTATCAAGTTGGGCAGCTGGGCCATAATCGCTCTGACCGCCATCTGCATCATCTCCTCAGGATCGCAGTTTAACGGCACCACATATCATCTAGGGGAGAGAGAGGCGCTGGTCACTGTGCCGGTCAATGCCAGCCATCTGAATCTCACGCTCTTCGAAAAGACGGAGAATATGACGCTCATCAACGACGCAGGCAAAAACGTCTCCTTTAACAGCAGCTATCGCTTTTTGCAGGGAGACTACATCTACAATTTGACCTTTGCAGATCATGTTACAGGAATGCTGAATTACACCATGGCCGTGCAGGGCCAGATGTTCATTGTTCCCATTAGAGAGCCTGTACCGCAGCGCATAATTCTGCCGGAGGGCTTTACCACAGGAGAGCGCAGCCTGGGCATAGCGAGACCTGAGCCGGATGAATTTATTGAGGATGGATCCCGCAGCATTCTCATCTGGAATAATACCACAGAAATAGCCTACATTGAGGTCAATTATTACCGGAAAAGCGCTCCTCAGGCAATGGCGATAATTATGGGAATCCTTGGCTTGACGGGATTGGTCCTGCTGGCTCAATACTACATGAGCATCCGAAGGCTTAGGGCGGCCAGGATGGAGATGGAACGCGAGGCGGATGGAAAAAGACGGTAAATTATCTGCATTAAACGCCTTTAAAAAACATCTTCAAGATATCGTCGACCTTCTTTCCGAGATGATGATCGATCTCGGCCAGAATTTGCCACCTTATGGAATAAGAAAGAAATAATAGGTATGCTAAGCCTGCTATTTCCGGTATCAGTATGCCCGGGTATTTAAGTCCGGAAAGAAGCATCTCCAGGTAGCTCATGGTATCCAGAATCGGCGCTTGGGGAAACGGCCCCAGGAGAGGCCAGAGCAATATTTTTGGCGCATTCCACATAAAGTCCAGGCAAAGGTGGCAGAATACACCCCAGGTGATGGAGATGATCCTGATATCCAGGAAATAGATGCATAAGAAAGATAGAAGAATGAGAAAGATCAGGGTGTGGGCGAAGATGCGGCCCATGCTGGGGCTGCCGAAGACAATCAGCCCCAAGGGTTTGTCGATGATGTCGGGGAGCATCGAGCCCAGGGCCAGTGCGGCCAGGCTCATACGGCTGAGAAAGCGAGCCGTTGCAAGGGTGAGCCCTACATGAGCAAAGAGAAGCATTGCTCTGAGGAGCGCTTCTCCGGTATTTATCTATTGCTGGACATCAACATATTGAGAAAATTCTAGTCATATCGATCGGCATGTTGAAGGATCGCGATTTACTGTTGTTTTATTTCTCTTTTAGATCGATCAGGCAGTCGAGAAGAATTGACAGAGAAATAATTTACCTGTACAAATTTATATCAGATAAATTTTATCGGCCCTCCAACCACAATCTTTTTAATGTTTCTTGAGCTACAAATTACTGGTATAAATAAATATAGTAGTAGAGGGCAAAGAAAAAGATAAGGATATTGGCAACAGGGGGTCATTAGGAGTTCTTCCTGATCCTTTCGGTCCATAATAAATCCAAGCCGGCTGCTAAATTGATGCAGCCTCGATTAGATCGAGGCTCTTGGTGGCGATTGCCATCAACTATGATAAGAGGCACCTGGGCTTTGCAGCCAATGCTGTAGATTTTGTTCTTCTGTGGCGAAAGCGAGGTAGTCTTTCTCAAACGGCTGCGCAATCTTTTGAAAATTATCGGTAATAATAATAATTGAGTTCATCTTGGCAGAGTGGGGAATGTTGTGCTTGAAATGGGGAATTATCCTTCTTGTCATGTTATTAGTTGGATCAGCTATCGCTGAGGAGAAATATTATGAAACGACAGAAGAGGAAGGCCTCCGGTTCAGTTCCAATCAAACCGTGGAAGGATTTGGAATTGCCAGCTCGTATATATCCATGGATTCAGCAAATAGAATGATTCATTCTCGTAGTAGCGGCAGTGGTGTCTTTACCAGCGAATCTAAAGCCCTTATTAGGGAAGGGATAATTGCTAAATTTAATCCTGGTTCATTCGCTTCAAATACAGGTGTTGGATACCTAGAAAATGCGAGTAAAGCCTACTCTCCAACCAGGCTTGCTTATCCTGGAAGTTTTAAATCCAGTCCATTCAGCTCTCTGTGGAGCGATAGCACCATTCTCTTTGCTGGGGAGGATAGTGCCACGGCATTGCAGGCTAACTTTGATCGGCTACAGGCTCTGAATAAAGAGATGAAAACAACAGCTTCCGGGACAGGAGCATATGAAGACACTTCATCATCGACTTCTTTTGCAGGCAGCATGGATCTTAATGTAATATTCAATGGCACCGGACAGATAGGCGCATATGTAGGACCGGTTAACGGGAATGCTCATGATGCTCAGGCAGACCGGTACTACCTGGTTGATAATTACTATAGTGGCGCTTTTACCATAAGCAACAAGATGAAGATTGGATATAAGGCTACCGTCAAACAAGAGGGTACGGAGTGGATGCCTTGCTGCTATGGCGGCTGGAGGAGCTTGAACTACGAGGAAAAGAGCAACTTTCCAGTTGATGTGGACCAGGTCTTCAATTGCAGCTGCATCTATGAGTGCGAATAGGCTGAATGTAGCATAATTGGCAATAGGATCAAATACAAAGAGCATGGAATTCTAGTATGATGAGGCTCACTGCATATGTGTCTGGCAAGGTTCAGGAGGTAGGCTATCGCGCCAGGGTAGTAGATATTGCAATTGCCTTTGGCCTCAAGGGCATGGTAGAGAACCTGAAAGACGGCCGGGCAAAGATAATCGCTGAGGGCGAGGATGAAAAGCTCAAGTGGTTTGCAAGTGCCATAGATATAAAGAATACCCTGATTCATGTTTCATCTATAGAGAAGCAGTACTCTCCTGCAAGCAATGAGTTTGACAGCTTCGGCAAGCTGGTCGCCAAAGGCGAGACCGATGCCATGCTGGATACAGCCGCAGGTTATCTCAAGGAGCTAGTTTTCGAGGTCAAGAATTTAAACAATAACCTGAGCAGCAAGATGGACCAGATGCTGGATAAGCAGGACGAACTTCTAGATGAAGTCCGAGATATAAACGGGAAGTTCGACAGGGCGCTGGAAAATGATATCGTTGAATTGAAGAACGATATGGCCGAGGTCAAAGCCGCTCCGAGAGAAAAAGGAATAATCTAATAACTTGGTTTTATTCCGCCTTTGTGGTAAGCGCTAGTTTCCACTTATTATAATTATCTTATAATAAGCTACAGTCCCCATTCTTCTCAAATCCCATTTAACCTAATTGCAAGGAGTCCTCTACACTTATGCCTTCCATCACAGCCCTGCTCCCCGCCTACAACGAGGAGGTCTCCATTGGCAGCGTGGTGCTTCGCACCAAGCAGTACGATGACCGGCGCTCCTGGGATGACGGCGGCAGCGATCGCACCGCAGAGGTCGCGGCCCTGGCGGGAGCAAGATGCGCCATTCGAAGAATTTGGGGAAGGGAGCGGCTCTCAAGACGGGGTTTGAGTCCCTGAACGGCAGCGCGGTTATTATCACCATTGATATAGTGCTCCTCTCCTTGACATGAATGCCAAATTATAAATTAATAAAAAAGTAAACTTCTCGACATATGACGAATCTGTTTGAAGTAACTACGCTTTGAGGCTCTATGTCCCTAACCATTGCCGCCATGCCCGC
>MVRL01000116.1 GCA_002067705.1 Methanosaeta sp. PtaU1.Bin112 | reverse complement strand
GTAGTCCAAAAAAGAGTCGAACCGGAAGGAGGATAGGTCGATACATCCTCCTTTATCGGAGTGCTTTCATGGTAAATAAATGCTCTATATCAAGCAGGTACTATTTCCCCTATTCCCTTTCCAATCATGTCAAAAGAGGTCGAATCTTCGTTAAGCGAACTGGGCAAGGAACTCTGGCGTCTATGCTCTTATCGTTTCCTTTTCCATGAAGAGAATCGAGCGTTTTGCCCACCATTATTAAATTGTGTTCAGTCTCTCAAATCGTGGATTACAGCAAATAAAGTTCATTGGAAAGAAATCCGCAAAGCCATCTTGGAGAATTATCAACTGGTCGATGGTATCACATGCAATGCATATGGATTACCACAAAAACTTGCTGAAGAAATCGCTAAGAAGCATCTGCCGCAGTTTGAACTATCTTTTATGAATTCAGAGTTGACAGAAATTGACTTCGCCCACTTTGTAATTAGTTATGCTCTAGGAGTAATATTCGGTCGTTGGGATATCCGCATCCCTCTTGGTCAATCGCTAAAACTAAAGCAAACAGATCCAATGGATCCGCTCCCAATTTATCCACCTGGAATGCTAATTGGAGACAGTCTTTCTGCTAAGCCTAAGCCCTACGAAATGACCAACGAAAATTACCTAAAGGCACGTTTCATCGCAAATATAATCCCGCTAGAACGCGAAGCGAAAATATTAGCCATTTCTGATTCTCTGTATCCTCTCGAGATCTCGTTGAATGGAATCCTGGTGGGCGATTATAGCAGGTTTGATGAGCAATCTCCTCGTGATGATATAATTCGACGGGTCCAAGAAGTTCTGGGCCTTATATGGGGTGATCAATCACAGACAATCGAGCAGGAGGCCTGCCAAATCCTGGGCGTATCAGACCTGCAGGATTATTTCCGCCGTCCTTCTGGTTTCTTCCAAGATCATCTCAAGCGTTATTCCAAGAGCCGTCGCAAGGCTCCAATCTACTGGCCACTCTCCACCGCGTCTGGATCCTACACTATTTGGCTTTACTATCACCTGCTGAATGACCAGACTCTTTACGCTGCGGTGAATGATTATCTTGAACCCAAGATCTCTGAATTGGAGAGAGATCTATCTAGGGCGGAAGAGAAGCTAAAAGCCGCATCAGGTAGGGATGCCAGCCTTCTACGAGATAAGATCAATAATGGCAGAACTCTCTTGGCTGAACTGAAAGATCTTCGCCAGGAGATCCTGCGAATTGCTGCTCTGCCCTACAAACCTGATCTCAATGACGGAGTGATCATCAATGCGGCACCATTCCACAAGCTCTTCCGACTTCGATCCTGGGCAGAAGATACCGAAGAGGTATGGAATAAGCTTGAGAAGGGCGAGTATGACTGGTCTCACTTAGCCTATGTTCTGTGGCCAGATAGAGTCAAAGAGGCCTGTCGTAAGGACCGCTCCATTGCCATCGCTCATGGTCTTGAGGATCTCTGCCAGACTCCAGCACCTTCATCTAGCAAAGGAACAAGTGGCAAGCGAGGTCGTCGTTCCAGGAGGGCAGCATGAATAGCTTTACCGATTACATAAAAAAAAGGCTGATAGATCTTCTAAATGACCGGCGCATTGTAGTCTGGTATGATCCGGAAAAGCATTTTGAGGAGCTTACAAGATCCTTCAAAGCACCTTCTTGTCAGGTTCTTAATGCCTCAGATTCGGTTCTGAAAGCTCGTCGCGGAGCAGATGAGATCTACCGTCTAATGAATGATTCTAAAGATCCGCAATTATCAAGAGCTTCCATCCTAATTCATATTCCATGGGCAAGAGGAAAGGACGACGAATCCAGATTGCTCGATCCATTCGAGGTTTATGCCAGGGCAGGTGTAGCTTTTGGTGACACTGAGGATCAGCAGTTTGAGTCCCTGGCTCGTCAGGCTTTTCCTGATCGTTCCGATGAAATCACGCGGCTTTTCCGGGAAGGCAAACCCACTCTATCTTTATTGGATAGTCTGAAAAAAGCCCAACGATACCCTCTCGTTAACCAAATATTTGGTACCGAATCCGTCTCAGAAGTCATTGCTTTTGCACTTTGCGATAAGGCAAAGGCGGAAGAAATTGATCGAACTCCTGGATGCATTGAGGAGCTTGCTCGACTGCTGAATGCCAGCGTAGGCTTCAGCTTACCGGAACATGCCAAAGATTGGAAGACTTTCCATGAGGCTCTAGGGAGATATATCCTCTTCAGCGAGTTTGTCTTTGATCTTCCTGAAAAAATCCCAGATTCGCTGAGTGCCATAACTAGGGCTGGATTCGAGACTAAGGAACTTGTCTATTCTGCCTGTAACCGCATGCGTACGGACGAGAATCTGCAAGAGACCTACATGGATATGTCCCGAAGGATTGAACGAAGTCTTAAGCTCCCTGAAATGACTTCCGCTCTGGCGAATGTCGGTAGGAGAGATACCTTTCTCTTTGAGGACCAACGCATGTTCCTTCTACTCTTGAATTACTTGAATCAGGGCAAGATTGCAGAGGCTCAGGCATTGTTGACCGAGAGGAAACGCTCTCTTTGGCGAAATCAGCCGGACCGCTCTTTGCTTTGGAACGCAGCAGAGCGGGGAGCAATACTTTTGGATACGATTCAGCGGCTGGAGGCTGTACAGCCGTGGACTGCAGAAAGTTTATCCAATATGGTTAATGCCTACGCGCAAGAAGGATGGGCAGATCTAGACCAAAGACAGCGTCTATTTGAGCACAGCATTGCCGCAGGCGAGGAAGACGAGCTTGCTCCCCTTATAGAGACCTGCAGACGGAGATATCGCGAGCTTGCGCTTAAAATACAGGATAGATTTTTGGCTCTGGTTGTCAAGAATAGATGGCCCCCAGAGGGAATATTACGTCAGACTCGCATCTTCGACCAATATGTAGCTCCACTTCTTGAGCGAAGAGAAAAGGTCGCCTTCTTCGTTGTTGATTCTTTGCGTTTTGAGATGGGCCGCGACTTGGGGGAAGCCCTTCGAAGCCTTGGAGATGTGGAAATCCTCCATGCAGCATCAGTCATTCCTTCCATTACCGAGACAGGGATGGCAGCTCTCCTTCCCAACACTGATGGAAAGCTGAGGATCCTTCTAAAAGATGAGAAGCTTATTCCCGTTATAGGAGATCGTGTCCTAAAAGGATCGACTGAACGAATGAAACTCCTGAGGGAGATCTATGGCGACCGCTTCTTGGACCTGACATTTGAGGATCTTTGGTCCACAGGGTTCAAGAAGAATGCCTCTAAGCTCAAATCAGTAGATCTTCTCGTTGTAAGGACCCAGCATCCAGATCTCATCGGAGAGCAGCTCGGCGGCAGACTGGCCAGAAAATATATTTCGGACATAATTGGAGATATCAAGACTGTCGCTAGCCGGCTCGTCGGTTACGGTTTCAGGCAATTGGTCATAAGTGCAGATCACGGTCATATTTTGTTGCCTGAAATATTGTCAGGAGATGTTATCTCTGAACCACCGGGCTCCTGGGGTATAGCCAAGCGTAGATGTCGCCTTGGTTCAGGCCTGTCCGCTACAGCAGGCTGTTTAGATATTAAGGCGGAGGATATCGGTATTCAAGGTGATGCAACCGATATATGTATCCCCAAAGGGTTCAAAGTATTCGCTGACGGAGAAGCTTATCTGCATGGTGGATTGAGTCTTCAGGAATCAGTGATTCCGCTAGTACTTTGCCATGCTCGGGAAATGGCGGCATACGGAGGAGCAAAGCCAGAGGTATCTATAAAATACCGCAGCGATAAGTTTGTCAGTCGTGTTATCGGTCTAAAGCTGGTATTTAATCAGCCAAACAGCCAATCTAATTTACTGCAATTCACACAGCCTGGGCCTTCAGAGATTTATTTAAAAGTCCGTGTTGAAGCCTATAATGGGACATCGGCGCAATCAAAAGTGGTCGGAGAAGCGGCAGATTGTGAGGATCGAGATGAGAAGACTAGAGAGGTAACCTTACAAGCAGGAAAAGAGACTTCCGTACCCGTGTTGATTGAAGGAAACTTTAAAGGAGAAATGGTCGAGATTCGAGCAAGCGATCCGTTGACCAGAGTTGTATGGGCCCGGCTTTCGCTGAAGAACGCAATAATGGAATGAAAAGGTCGTTATGCAGATGGATGAGCTTGATCAAAAGGTCGTAAAGGTTTGCGCTGGCAAAGTAGTGCGAAAGGACCTGCTACACCAAATAAAGGGTGGCGAGAATGTCCCGTCTTACGTCTTAGAGTATCTCCTCGGAAAGTACTGTGCCTCTGATGACGAAGAAGAGATTCGTATTGGGATCAATGCAGTCAAGGATACGTTGAAAAGCAACTATTTCCGGCACGACGAGGCGAATAAGGCTCAATCAATGGTGGAGCAGCAAGGACGCCATCGTTTCATAGACCGGGTGGAGGTTCGGTTCCTGCCCAGCGAAAATCAGTACTGGGCGTCCATGGATCACTTCAACTTTTCTAAGATTCATATTCCAGAAGATTTCTACCGTCGATATGAACGGCTATTAGAGGGCGGGATTTGGGCTCTAGTGGATGTAGAGTTCAGGTTAGATGATACGGGCCGAGGGAGTCCCTTTTTCATTTCAGACTTGAGACCTATTCAGCTTGCTAGATTTGACTTTGAGGAGTACGCTGAACTGAGGCGGGCCTTTGCCCGAGATGAGTGGATCGATCTTCTCGTGCGAAGCATGGGTTTGGAGCCGGGATTGATGGATAGAAGGCTAAAGCTCCTATTGCTCACCAGACTGATTCCCTTGATAGAGAAAAACTATAACTTTATCGAACTTGGTCCGAGAAGCACTGGAAAGTCCTACGCTTTCAGCGAGATGTCTCCATATTGCATACTGATTTCCGGAGGCAAAGCCAGCACTGCCAACCTTTTCTATAATAACGCTCGAAGGCAAGTTGGCCTAGTTGGTCACTGGGATGTTGTGGCCTTCGACGAGGTTGCTGGAATAAGAATCACTGATCCTGATGTCTTCCAAATTATGAAGGATTACATGGCCAATGGCCGCTTCAGTCGCGGCTTGACTCAGGTCCTAGCCGATGCCTCTCTGGTGTTCGTGGGCAATTTGAATCAGCCGGTTGAGACCTTAGTTCAGAACTCCGCTACCGACCTCTTCCAGCCCTTACCCAAGCAATTCGATCTTGCTTTGCTCGATAGATTGCATTTCTATCTCCCTGGATGGGAGGTGCCAAAGAACTCTAAGGACCTTCTTACAAATCATTACGGATTTGTGACCGATTATCTGGCCGAAGCCTTCCGATATTTGCGCAAACAGAATCGCTTCGATGAATCTGAAAAGGTTTTCCGATTTGGTCCTCATGTCGAAGGCCGCGATGCCACCGCTGTGAAGAAGACAGTTAGCGGATTACTTAAAATACTTCATCCAGATGGCATTTGCAGCCATGAGGAACTCCAAGAATACGTAGAACTGGCATTAGAAGGCCGCAGGCGGGTGAAAGAGCAGCTTAAGAAGCGCGGGTCTTTTGAGTTCTATAAGACCAGTTTCTCTTACATCGATTTAGAATCTAATACGGAAAAGATGGTTTCAGTCCCAGAACAGGGAGGCTCAGGAGTAATATCTCAGGATCTGCTGCCGCCTGGTACAATCTATACAGCAGCCGCGGATAACGAAGCCAAAGTCGGTTTATTTAGGCTGGAAGTTACCGTGACCTCTGGAACAGGAAAGCTTCGCACGCCGTCAGGCTTAGAGAAGGGCCTCAAGGAATCGCTTCAGAGGGCTCACAGTTATCTTATGAATGTCAAAGAGCGGCTAGGTCTTAACGAGGTTCTAGCGCAAAAGGACATCTATGCGGAAGCCATCGATCTTTCCGGTGGTAATGTAGAGTGTCCCTGTGGAGTGGCCTTTTTCATCGCTATCATTTCAGCAATCCGAAATAGGCGCATTCAGGCAGGTACAGTCGTTCTCGGAGACTTAACAATTCAAGGAAATATCAAAGGCCCAGCATCCATTGTTGAACCACTTCAAATTACGATGGAGGCGGGGGCTTTAAGAGCATTAGTTCCTTTATCCAATAAGGCACAGTTTGCTGGCCTTCCTGAACAGGTAGTCGAAAAGCTGGACATAGTCTTTTATGGAGATGTTGATCGAGCGGTGGCAAAAACTTTGGAATTATAGATACACGTTGCGGCCCTTGCCCTTCCGGATCCCTCTCAACCGGAAGGCATTCCATTCCCATCTCGCCCGGGTCTCCGCCCAGAGCAGAGTCAGTCCCGCGGCGAATTATGTTCGGCTACTGCCCAAGGTATGATGGCAAGCTGGCCGACATAGGCTTAGGCGAGGGAGGTCTGCATGGGCTGCTACCTTGCCGAAGTGCGGGCTGAGCCCTTGGTGGTGAGCAAGCTTAAAAAAACTGCATTAGAGGCGAGCGAATGTGGATCCCACATTTCGCATTAAAGGACGAATCAGTGCATTGGTTATATTAGTTGATAAGCAGCGTCAAGCTTAAGCACCAAAACTTTTAAAAAAAAAGCAAAAGACTATGGTCGGTTCTTTTCACCATAGTTTATATTTCAAAAGAAATTAAATATATTAAATCTAATAGCCTTTTAGGTAATTATGCTCCGACCTTGAAAAATATAGCTTGGCTGGTTCTATATTTCCCTTCAATTTGTCATTTCGAACTCTGCGAGCTTCTTCTATATGAATTAATCTCATAGGCTTAGAAAACCTCTTCCGATAAAGGTCTGGATTCTCGAGATCCTCCGAAGACGGCTTACGTGGAAGACCTTGTACAAAAGGCAACTCCCCATTTTCATTAATATACTCGATAACTTCACTTCTTTTCAGCTCATAACATCCTTCGATTAAGGGGGTCTTCCCGTATGGATCATCTGGATTTCTTCCGCCGCCGCCTCTGGGCATGTATCTAATTTTGCCATTTAGCAAACTGCCGAATCCTTGTATCTGTATATCGGTCAACGCCAAACCAAACCACTCAGATCGAGGAAGAATAACAGGCAAATAACATTGACTGCATATATTCACAATGTCCGTCATTAAATCATCAACCTTCTGGAATTTGCGGTTTTTAGCAGCGTTTTCATATCCTATAATTGTTACAGCTACCCCTGCAAAAGATCCGCTATCTAGTTCTTCTTCGAGTAAGTCTCCAATTCTTTCGGCATTAATCCCCCGACTCCGGTGTTCTGCGATCGACCAATCTAAATATAGATGGAAATACGGATAAATAACATGTCCTTGATTTCCAAACCCCGATTTTGACTTCTTGGATAGGTCAGCGCAAGCAATGGATGCTGCGCGATTAGAGGAAACGACTCTAGAAATATATGAATCCTCACTCGATGGGGACAAAGGCGGTACGGGCGGAATTAATACTGCACTAGGCATCTTAAGTGCTTCCGCAACAACACGGTATATATAAGGGACATAAGCCTCATCTATTTCAGTGTCAAGCCAAGCGCGTTCGACGTGTGGGCGAGATCTTTCAGAACATCCGTTTTCAATCTCTAGTTTATGCCGTATGCCGTCCATTTGTCTTTGGATAAACGGCTTGAAGAATTCGGGAATCGGATCAAGCGCCGCTTCCGTTTTGCCTTCTTTCAGACGTTTCTCGAAGGTGCTTATACCCTCTCCCTTCAAAGCATATCTTACAAGCTCACTTCCTAGAGAATACTTATAAAACTCTGGGGGGTCGTAGAAATAAATAGGATGTTCTGCCAGGAATCTGGCAATCAAATCGGTTCCATGCAAGATACTTCGTTGACGTACCCTTGGATCTGATATTATATTCGACCAACGGTATGCAGGAACCATTATTGGATTCCCTTTTGGTATCACCGAAGAGAAATTCAATAGTGCTATTAGATCTTCTACGCTTTTAATTTCTGGGATATATGCAGGAGCAGGTACAACAGCATTTCCCACCTTAAAACTTGTAGTTTGTGAGCTTGGTTGGTCGTATATAAGGAACCCATCAGCATTCATAAAGTTACCTCCTGAAACTCCTCCCTAAACGTTCTCAGAGCCTCTACAAATTCGTCTAAGCTTTCCAGCGGTAATAGTATAGCTCCTTCTGATACTTCTCCGTCAATAATAGTGTATTTCTTCTCCAATATGTAGAAAAAGAGTTTTTTCTTTTGGCCTTGTGCTATAGATATTTCTAATATAGAATTATCATATTCTATTCTTTTTTTGCCTAAATTGTGTAGAGGCTTTCCATTTGGATAATATAAAGTTAATTTACCATTTTTCTTTTGACTATAGACTTCTCGCAAACCTTCTAGCACCCTCAGATGCCCCACCACAGTTTTTCTATCAAATCCAGTGAGTTTTATTATTTCGGCGATACTGAGGCCATCCTCTCCCATTTTTCTTACAGATCTCCTAACTTTATCCCTCACCAATACCTCTCTTGTTTCGGGATCAAGTTGCTTCATTTGATTTTTGTCCAGCTCATACTCTGTATCATCGCTAGGTGAAATATTCATCTTCTCAATATCTGATAACTTGAGTGAAACTTTATTTTTGTCTATCATAAGTTCATCACAGGGGGACAGATATGCGTATGTTATATTTAAATCTTTTGCTAATTTGTTCATTTAGGTGAGTTTCTTTGGCCAAGCGAAATCTATATTAATCGGTCCAGAGGAGAACACTTATGCCAGGATTTTCAATATATGCGGGCGATTTGGTAAGCGAGGCAGAATTGGGGTCTTCTTTGCAGAAATATTCAAATACAAAAGAACTCAAAGTTGCAGGTGAAACTATTGAACTTGTAGATAGCGTATCAAGCTATCATGTAAAGGATAATGGGGTTATTTCTTTTATTTATCAATATGATAAACGAGTTAGTTTTCCATACAGAGAGAACACAATATTTCAAACCAAGACATTCTCAGTTTTTATAAGGATTATTAGAACTGAGAAGCATCTCCTCTTCTTGCTTCAAATTGTGCAAGGTGCCAGTCATTCGGAAGTACTTAAAGAATTAATGAGAATAATATATAAAGGCAAAAAACGGCACAAGGATATTAATATTTCGTCTTTGGCAATAAATCAAATCGAGAAAGAAGATTCGAGAATAACTAGCGGCGAAGCGTATAGAGGATTAAGCGCGAGAGATAAAACGATGGTGTTATTTGGAACATTGAATGAGCGATTAGATAACGGATCTTTTAACGGTTCCGAGATTCACGAGATATACAATTCTAGTGATAAATCATACGCCCAATTTCTTTCATTAACAAGGGGATCTATTGTGTATATTTCTGGTAAAAAGAGTAGCGTATCATTAAAAAACACGAAAGAAACGCATGTAACTCTCGATGATGTAGAGAGTTATATCATAGATTTCATCTTACCAAGAATTGTCGTGGAATCAAGCACCTAGATTGCTCTTGATGAGTTTTTCAATTTTTTCTATAGCAGGATCTAACATTTTTCCGTTTATTCTTATTTTATCCGTCTTCAATGTTATAGATATATCTTGATCTTTGACAGTTAGGCTATCAACATTTAGTTCTTTAATAAATTTTAGCATTCTTGGAAATTCATCAAAGGAAATAATTATGCTTTCCCTATTATCGTCGAGATCCATCCTAATTTTTCGATTAATTGCTAAATTCATTTCTTGAAAGATGAATGCTTGGATTCTAGCCAATCCCTCTTTGAAATCTCTTAATTTCAAGTTGTTTGTTCTAAATATGATTGAAACACTCTGATACGTGTCTCCTCCACTATCTTCGCCATGATCAGAAACGTCCTCGCTATATGAACTCTCTGGAATGATCTCTATATCGACGTCAAATTTATTGAAACTTCTTCTGAATCGAATAATACTGCCAAGATCTTCTCTTGGAGTTATTCCTTGTATTGAATTCAAGCTATCTAGAATTTCTCCAATAAAATTTTTTTGCAGAATGGGTCCCAAAGTTGCGCCCAGCTCAACTTGTACATTGAGACGAGGATTTTTAACCATTAATGTTATCCATTTTCTGATTGCATCGCACATCTCACGAAAAGGACGCCAAAAAATAGCTAGGGCTACAACTATTGCTGCAGAAATTAGACTCCCAATAGTCCCTATGGTTATATCAGAGGCATGTATCGCAAGATATTCGAGAGGCCACATTTCTTATTTCCTCATCGCGCAATGAGCTTTTCAATTTTTGCCACTTGCAAGTGGTCAAGCCAGCTAGTTATACTTATTTAATTTGACTTAATTTTTTAATAACCTCTTCGATTTTACTATCCAATTATAGATACCCGCACACCGCCCTCACCTTCGTCTTCTGCTCGCTTCCCTTGAAAGCGATCGCCGTCATGGACGCCTGACCCGTCTTGCAGTTCAGATAGTAAGTCGCCTTGGCCGCCAGATCCAAGAGGAAGCCGCAATGGCTTACCGATCCCCTCATAGAAACCCCGGAGCTGATGCCTATCTTCGTCGTGGTCTCCTTATTCACCTCCGAGCTGGTCGCCGTGGACAGAGTCGCGAAGACGTCCAGCGCCCCCGCCGCGGCCCTCGTAACCTCCAGCTCCGCCGCATACTCCACCCTCCACCGCCCAATAGGAACCGCCAGAGAGCCGCCCTTATTATACCA
>MVRL01000115.1 GCA_002067705.1 Methanosaeta sp. PtaU1.Bin112 | reverse complement strand
TCCGCGGTCGCTATATAGGTCTATCTTGTCAGACACGTTCTTTATCCTCCTTTACCTTTTTAGCAGCAAAAACTGCAACGATGGCAATGCCGAAGCGATGATATGAGTGCCTAAGCTAAATGGTATCATATCCGGCACAGCCATAATTCGTTACAATCTCTCGCCGCTTTCTGTAATGCTTAATAGCTACTTAAAGTTTTTGCGTGATGCCACATCAACTACCCAATTTATAGGAATCTGTGGACAGTTTAGCTATAAAATAAAACTATATATTTTACATGAATAGTATTATTAACTATAGTTATAATAATGCCATTCCAATCATATAGATCCATATCATTCCTACTGCTTTGCAGATTAGTCCAGCCAAATTGCGAGCATCGCGACAGCGCATCTTGACCTTCAGAGAAGAGCCGCATCATTCGGAGATATTTATCAGATTTTGTAAACTAAAGTAAAATTTTTTTGATTGAATGATCAAATGAATAGGTCCAAATGATCCCATTCGGTTTGGTGAATGTGCAACAAAATGCGGTTCATACGAAATGCTCGATCATGGAACACTCAGAATTTATCAAATAATCATGTTAATTCCAGAGATATTGATTCACAGACAATATCGCAGAAAAGCCAGAACGATTCATTACAGAAAAACTTAAATCAACTGCCATATTTGGCTCTCTGGAATGCATCTCATAATAGCCGAGAAGCACGATGCCGCCAAGAGGATTGCTCAGATCCTGGCCGGCAGCAAGCCCAGCTCCAAGCGAGTGGCAGGCGTAGATACCTATTGCTTTGACGACAAAGTGGTCATGGGCCTTTCCGGCCACATTGTGGGCGTTGACTATCCGCAAGGATACAACAACTGGCAGAAGGTGGACTGCAAAGATCTCATTCGAGCAGAAATTGTTGTTCGTCCCATCCAGGATAAGATCATCTCCGCTCTGCAAAGCCTGGGAAAGAAGGCCGATCGCATCACCATAGCTACGGATTACGATCGCGAAGGGGAGCTGATCGGAGTAGAGGCGCTGAAGATAGCCCAAAAAGCCAATCCCGGCCTGCATTCCGATCGGGTCAGATACAGCGCCATTGTTAAAGAAGAGATACTGAAGGCCTTCAAAGACAGAGGAGATGTCGACTACTCTCTGGCAGCCTCGGGCGAGGCTAGGCAGATCATCGACCTGGTCTGGGGTGCAGCTCTGACCAGATACATCTCCCTTACCTCCGGGCGACTGGGAAAGGAATTTCTCTCTGTGGGCCGAGTCCAATCGCCCACCCTGGCCCTGATAGTAGATAGAGAGCGGGAGATTCAATCATTCGTTCCCAAGCCTTACTGGGAGATCTATGCCGATCTGGAGAAGGAGCTTGCCGTCCAGCATGCCAAGGGGCGCATCTGGGATAAGGCGGAGGTTGATGGGATAATATCGCGCCTCGGGCCGGTGGGAGCAGTCAAGTCCATCGAAACTAAGCCACGAGTTGACAAGCCACCGGCACCATTTGACACCACCAGCTTCATCGCCGCTGCCAGTGGCATTGGCTTTTCTGCCGCCAACGCCATGCGTCTCGCCGAATGGCTCTACGTCAATGGCTTCATCTCCTATCCCAGAACCGACAATACCGTTTATCCGCCATCCATTGACCTGAAAGCTCTCACCCGGCTCTTCCTGAACAGCGCTTTTTCCAGCGAAGCTGAGAAGCTGCTGCAAGGGAAGATGCAGCCCACGCGCGGCAAGAGGTCTACAACCGACCACCCGCCAATCTACCCCACCGCTCCTGCGGAAAAGGGCGAGCTGAAGGAGGACCAATGGCGCATTTACGAGCTGGTGGTGCGGCGATTCTTCGCCACCCTGGCAGAGCCGTGCGTCTGGGATGCCACCAGCCTCAAGGTGGATATCGGTCCTGAGCCCTTCCGGGCCAATGGAACGCGCCTGGTGGAGCCGGGCTGGAGATACTACTACCCATACAGCAAGGCTGAGGAGCATATCCTGCCCAAGCTGGAAAAAGGAGAGAGACTGCGGGTGCTGGGCCACAGCGTCGAGGCCAAAGAGACGCAGCCTCCGGCTCGCTTCAGTCAGGGAAAGCTGATCAAGCTCATGGACGAGCTGGGGCTGGGAACAAAATCCACCCGGCACGATATCATCAGCAAGCTCTACGCAAGAGCCTATGTGCAGGGCAATCCCATGCGTCCCACCAATACAGCTTATGCCGTGGTGGACACTCTGGAGAAGTACGCCCCCACCATCACCAAGCCGGAGATGACTCAAACTCTGGAGAACGACATGAACCTCATCTCGGAACGGAATATCAAGGAGGATGAGGTCATCGAAAAGTCGCGGGTCATGCTTACAAGCGTCTTCGATGAGCTGACGACCAACCAGGATGGAATCGGCCAGTCGCTCAAGGACGGCCTGCGGACCGACAAGATCGTAGGGACATGCCAGAAGTGCCAGTCAGACCTCATAATCAGGCGCGGTCACAGGGGAACCCGTTTCATCGGCTGCTCAGGATATCCGGAATGCCGGTTTACTCTGCCCCTGCCCAGGTTTGGAACGGTGGTTGTGACTGACAAGAAGTGCGAAGAGCACGGCATGCTGCACATCCGCATAATCAACAAGGGCAAGAGGCCCTGGGATCTGGGCTGCCCGCACTGCAACTTCCTGGAGTGGCAGACCAAGAAGGCTCAGGAGAAGGCGGATCCTACGAAGGCAAAAGAGAAGGCAAAGCCAAAAGCTGCGAAAGCGACAGGCGCTGCAAAGTCAAAGAAAAAGGCAACGCCCATCTCTCAGACAAAGGGCGACGGCCTCGTGGCTCTGTCTGGAATCGGTCCAAAGACTCTGGAGAAGCTGACCGGCGCAGGAATAAAAACTGCTGCGGATCTGGCAAGGGCAAAGGCCGACAGCCTGGCGAAGATAACAGGCATCAGTGCCAAGAAGATCTCTGCCTGGCAGAAAGCGGCCGGGGCCATGAGCTGATTGCCCCCATCAAGTGGATCAAGAGTGATCTGGCAAGACACTGATCAATAGAAGGTATTGGGGAAGAAAAGAAGGAGCTTGCCTCTTGCTCATTCTAAATGGCAAGCAATTATCTCACCGAGACTATGCAAATTCGCATGGAAACGCGATCCTGCGCGAAGATACCATTCTCACCGCTCAGAACAGCGCCGCACACTATTATTTATTAGCTTCATGGGAGCCCAAGCCGATCCTTTATGACTCGGACATCCGCCTGCATCTGCCGAAATTGCATCGCATATCCCGGCTGGATGTCTTCTCTCATGCCCTTTATTTCTGTTAGCGTTGCATCTGTGGTTTTTCGCACCCCTTTGAGGTCTTCACTCATTTGAGGGATCATATCCGTGTTCCTGCGCACCGCTTTGAGGTCTTCACTCATTTGAGGGATCATATCCGTGTTCTTGCGCACCGCTTTGAGATCGTCCCTCATATCCAGAAGAAGCGGGATAGCCTTATCCAGTTGGACAAAAGAGCAAAACATGGCAACTTCACTGGTTCGCCCTACGTCCCCGTCATAATCCTCGAAATTCACTTTAATAACGTCGGCATGCTCCGGTTTACTCTTCTCAATCGTCTGCAAGAATGCAGTGACTCTGGCTTCATCTCCTTCTACCAGAGCAATGACCTCTTGCTGGCCGTTTTCTTCCCAGTTGTAGGTAGAAAGCCCCGGCAAGGCCAGGTTCATGGCGTGCTTGAGCAGAAATACTCGATATCCTACGTCATGCACTTTCGATCCGACGATCTTGACTTTCAGCTTCATGGTAGCCGTAATATCTGCTTGCAGGTCTATTTGACTGTTTCCTCGCTCGCCAGAAGGCCCGCCCCTGTGGCAAGGACAAGGAGATTGGCATTAGCTTCCAATGACCATCTTCTTTATGATACAAAATGCATTTATTTTTCGCGTGACAATGCAAAAGATCCTTGCCCCAATCAAAAAGGATATTCAAAGCCGGAAGAGATGGCTCGGCATAGCTCTGGTCATGGCCTCCTTTGTCTTTTACGGATGCCTGCTGCTCGTCCCCATCACTTCTCTCTCCGCAGAAGGAAAGATTGCCCTTTCCGCCGCGCTGGTCTTTTTGGGAGAGGGGTCATTTTGGCTAGCAGTTCTCATCCTGGGAAGAGAAGCGGTGGCCAATTATCGGACCTTCGACTGGCGAAGGCGGCTCATCTCATGGATGAAAAAGATCGAAGAAAAGATAAAATCTAATGGGAAGTGAGAATCGGCCATGCTCCCCAGAGTAATTCTGCATAATGCCGTCAGCCTGGATGGAAGGATTGACGGCTTTCCCATTGACCTGCAGCAATATTATGAACTCGTCAGCACCTGGAAGGAGGATGCCACCCTTGCCGGATCGGACACATTCCTGAAGGCGGAAAGCGAAGCCCCGCCCGAGGATGACAGCTCTCTCCTCCCGCCAAGGATCGATCCGGATGACCGCCGGCCCATCCTGGCTGTGCCCGACAGCCGCGGGCGGATACGCT
The DNA here is from genome assembly GCA_002067705.1 of Methanosaeta sp. PtaU1.Bin112. Lineage (GTDB taxonomy): Archaea > Halobacteriota > Methanosarcinia > Methanotrichales > Methanotrichaceae > Methanothrix. The sequence goes on along the minus strand of MVRL01000115.1, from coordinate 7,606 downwards.
CCTGGCATTATCTGAAAAGCCTGCCTTACTGGCGAGGCTTTGTGGCTCTCTGCTCCCGGTCCACGCCACAGGAGTATCTGCGCTACCTCAAAGAGAGGCACATCGACATCATCATCGCTGGCGAGGATCATGTTGACCTCCGGGCGGCTTTGCTGGAACTCTACAGCCGCTACGGCGTCAGGGTCGTGCGGGTTGATGCAGGCGGCACCCTGAACGGCCTTCTTCTCAGTCAGGGACTGGTCAATGAGGTGAGCGTGCTCGTCTATCCCTGCCTGGTCGGCGGCAGCCAGGAGAGCGGAAAAGGAGGGAAAGGCGGAAGCGGCATCTTTGTCGCGCCCGGCCAGCCTGCGGCTCACTCGCCAACCAGCTCAAGAGAGATAATCTCACTTAAGCTACTGGCAACAGAACAGCTAAAAGGCGACGTAATATGGCTGCGATATGAAGTCCTATCAAATGCCGATCCGTAAAATCTGACCGCATGGGCCTGGCCGGATTTGAACCGGCGACCACTCGGTTATGAGCCGAGCGCTCTAACCGGACTGAGCTACAGGCCCAAAAAGAATGCGCCGCCAACAGGGCTCGAACCTGTGACATTCTGGTTGCTGCTTTGCACTCGGGCAATTAACAGCCAGACACTCTACCAACTGAGTTATGGCGGCTCGACACCCACCCTTGATACACAATGATTTAAGCCTTTTGATTAGAAGGAGGATTTCATGCGCATTCTGAAGAAGGATCTGCGGGGGGATGAAGGGGAGATTGCACTGCTTCCCGAGTCACTGGATGATCTATGGCACCTACAGCACTTGATTTCTCGGGGTGACCTGGTATTTGCCCTCACCCACAGAAAGATGCCAGCCATCGCCGACAAGGCGCGCCCTGAGAAGATGGAGAGAAAAACGGTGCGGCTGGGGGTCAAGGTAGAGGATGTTGAGTTTCATATGTATTCCAACTGGCTGCGGCTGCACGGCATCATCAAGTCGGGCATGGATGTGGGTTCATATCATACTCTGAATATTGAGATGGGAACGGAGCTGTCCATCATCAAGTACCACTGGAGGCCGGACCTTCTGGCGCGAATTGATGAGGCGGTGGCTGAATCTCAGAGGCCGCGAGTGGTCATTGCACTCATAGAGGAGGGAGAGGCCACCATCGGAGTCCTGCGCCAGTTCGGGGTGCAGACCGCCGCTGAGCTGCGCCAGGGAAGCGGCAAAGGCAGCGGTGAAGATACGCGGGGCAGCTTTCTTCAGGATGTGGCTCGGGCGATTGACGGGGCGGCAAAGGATGGCGCAGAGGTGATCCTCGCAGGGCCCGGCTTTACCAAAGAGGACTTAAAGAAGGTGATCGACTCCAGCCACCCCGATCTGGCCGGAAGGATTGCCATGGACGATACCACCTCTATCGGAAGGTCCGGATTTCAGGAGGTTTTGCGTCGCGGATCGGTCAAGACTGTTCTCGAGGCCAGCCGCATCGCCCGGGAAGCATCGCTCATCGAAGACCTCTTCCGGGAGATCGCCAAGGACGGCAAAGCCGCCTACGGCATAAAAGAGGTAGAGACTGCCAGGAACTATGGGGCGATTGAAAAGCTTCTGGTGCTCGACGAGCTGGCCCGGCGGGGAAAGGTGGACGAGATCATGCGCGAGGTGGCCGAAGCCCGGGGGAAGGTGGTGATCTTCAGCTCGGAGTTTGAGCCGGGAGATCGGTTGCGCTCTTTGGGTGGCGTTGCAGCACTGCTCCGATTCAAGATCGTCTGAGCTTTGCCAGGCCAGACAGGGGAAGAAGAGAGGAGATGAAAGGAGAGATGAACAGGTGCAATAAATGCCAGTGCTCTGCCATTATCTATCAAAGGTACTCGGGCATGCATCTCTGCAGGGAGCACTTTGAAGAGGATGTACACCGCAAGATCAGAGAAGAGCTGCGCCAGACCGGCCTCTTTGGTCGCGAAGTTAGGATGGCCGTGGTCCTGGACGGCAGCAGGAAGAGCGCCGTGATTGCATTTATTCTCAAGAACCTCTTCATCCGGAGAAGAGATATTTCGCTGCTCGCTATCATCATCGACGAAGGTGAAAGGGAAGCCTCCAGTGCCGACCTGGCGGCGGAGGTGGCCAAGCAACTGGACATCGCCTGTACGGTAAAGCGCATGCCATCCTCAGCGGATCCGAAGGCGTCTTATGCCGTTCGCTCTGAGGAAAAGAAGCAGATGCTTTACAGGGCTGCAAAAGAGAATCAAGCAGGAATTCTCGTCACTGGCCAGACCCTGGAAGATGAGGCATTGGAGATCTTCATGAGCCTGCTGCAGGGAGAAGCGGATGCCATCATGCCGGAAAGCTCAGAGGACGGAGAGCAGACCGTCGCCTGGATCAAACCGCTGCGACGCATTCCCGAAAGAGAGGTGCGGCTGTATGCCCTGGGCCGTCATCTGGGCTTTTATGATGCCGACGAGATTTCTGGGAGGGAGGCTCTGCGCCGGAAAGCTAAAAAGATGCTCTGCGAATTCGACTGCCGGCATCCAGGGACATGCTATTCTCTGCTGCGCTGCATGGAAAAGATCCGGCATGTGAAGGAGTTGACAGGGGCAAAGCCTTTAAGTAAAGATGGGAAATGATGGAACCTGACGCCTCGGTAGCTCAGCTGGTCCAGAGCGATTGACTTGTAATCAATAGGTCGCGTGTTCGAATCACGCTCGGGGCTTTTCATTAAAAAGTCTTCGTCTGTTTTATTACGGAGATCCAGGGAAGAACAATAGGGATTTAGGCCTGAAGGATCGGTTCAGGCCTTCTTTGATTTCTTCACATCCAACCTGGTTTTGCATCTGGGGCAGGCCTTTGGTTTATTTACTCTCGTCTCCCAGCCATAATGGCATTTAGGGCATCTCATCTGTTTCATATTTATACAGTTGTAATAAGAGTATTAATAACTTTCGATTGTATATGATTATCCGTACTACTCAGGCAAGCGCAAAGCCTATAATTGAATGAGAGGGGTAAATACAGAATTTCATGAACGAGATTTTGGAGATTCTTTCCGAAAACGCCAAAGCAACCACTTCCGAGATCGCGGCACTACTGGGCAGGCCCGAGGCGGATGTAGCCAGAGAGATCCGAGAGATGGAAAACGCAGGCGTCATAAGAAAGTACATTACCCTGATCAACTGGGAGAAGCTGGATCAGAGTTTTGTATTTGCCGTTTTAGAGCTGAAGGTGGCATTGCAGCGAAAGACGGGATATGACGCCGTGGCAGAGAGAATCGCCAACTTCTCTGAGGTAGACTCAGTGCGGCTCATCTCCGGAGACCATGACCTTTCAGTCGTCGTGCGAGGCAAGACCATGAAAGACATCGCCTATTTCGTAGCGGAGAAGATTGCGCCCCTGGAAGGGGTTCAATCAACCTGCACCCACTTCATCCTCAAGAGCTACAAGGAGCACGGCGTCATTCTGACCGAGAAGCAGAAGCCCAAGAGATTGGTGATTACCCCATGAAGCAGAGCCTGAAGAATGTATCACTGCCCGCCTGGAACGCCGAGGGACATTTAAATCAGACTGTAAAAAGCATGCCTCCTTCTGGCATCAGAAAGTTCTTCGATCTGGTGAGCGAGATGGAAGGAGCGATATCATTAGGTGTGGGAGAGCCTGACTTTGTCACGCCCTGGCATGTGCGCGAGGCCTGTATCTATTCGCTGGAGTCCGGTGTAACTCACTACACCTCCAACAAAGGCATTCCAGAATTGAGGGAGATGATCAGCGAGTCGGCCAGCCGTGACCTGGGCCTGACCTACGATCCGGCTGAGCAGATACTCATCACTACGGGAGTTAGCGAAGCAGTTGACCTGGCCGTTCGCGCCACGCTCAATCCAGGCGACGAGGTCATCGTCCACGAACCATGCTATGTAGCCTACGTCCCGGATATTCTTCTGGCAGGAGGAGTGGCAAAGACAGTTCCAACCCGCCTGGAGGACGAGTTCCGGCTACAAGCGGAGGACATTGCCGCTGCGGTCACGGAGAAGACCCGAGCCCTGCTGCTCAGCTATCCCAACAACCCAACCGGTGCGATAATGACCCGCTCCGATCTGGAGGATCTGGCGGATGTGGTCGTCGAGAACGATCTTCTGGTCATATCCGATGAGGTCTATTCCAAGCTCACCTATTCGGGCACCCATGCCAGCTTCGCCCAGCTGGAGGGAATGCAGGACAGAACGATCATCCTCAACGGCCTGTCCAAGTCGCATGCTATGACCGGCTGGCGGGTAGGCTTTGCCCTGGGAGACCCAGCTCTGATCGGTGCCATGACCAAGGTGCACCAATACACCATGCTCAGTGCTCCCACCATGGCCCAGGTGGCAGCTCTTGAGGCTCTGCAGAACGGCGAGGAAGGGATGCTGAAGATGAAACACGAGTACGACCTGCGCCGGCGAATGTTCGTATCAGGCTTAAATCGCATAGGCCTCGATTGCTTTGAGCCCAGGGGAGCCTTTTACGCCTTCCCATCGATCAAGGCCTGGGGGCTGTCCTCAGAGCAATTCGCAGAGAAGCTCCTAAAAGAGCAGAAGGTGGCGGTTGTGCCGGGCAGTGTCTTCGGGCCGAGCGGCGAGGGCCTCCTGCGCTGCAGCTATGCCACAAGCCGGGAGGAGCTGATTGAGGCGCTGGACAGAATAGAGAAATTCCTCGCGGGAATTTGAATTTCAAAAAAATTGTAGAGACGATAAAATGCTCAAAGCGAAATTCAAACCGGAGCAGACGGACAGGCTGGCTGGCTGCCTCGCCGCTCTTGGCCTCTCGCCCAATGCCTGGACGCTGCTCTCACTCTTGCCGGCGGCGGCAGGGATGGCCGCTCTGATTGATGGCCGTCTGGGCCTGGGACTGGCGCTCTTCTCCCTATCGGCGTTCATCGATATCGTGGATGGGACGGTGGCCCGGGTGACGGGCCAGTCCACCGCCAGAGGAGCTTTTCTGGATGGCGTGGTGGACAGGTATGTGGAGCTCATGCTCTATTTGGGGCTGCTCTTCTATCTGGGCAGGGGCGAGTTTCTGGGTCTGCCCTACGAGGTCTGGTTCATGCTCCTGTTCTTCGGATCGCTCATGACCACCTTTGTGCGGGCCTATGCCGATCATAGGGGAATTGTCAAGGGCGAGGTGCAGCTGAAGAAGATGGGCGGGCTTTTGGAGCGGTTTGAGAGGCTGATGCTGCTTTATGCGGGAATGTTCCTGGGGCTGTTTAATACACAGTGGATGGTGGCGGTCATCGCTCTGACGGTGGTGCTGGCCAATCTCACGGCGCTGCAGAGGATTGCGTTTGCTCTGAAGAGATGACAAAATCGATTAAGTCTGAAGAAGCTCTTTGATGGCATCTGAGATAGACCAGACTTCAATGATGCCTCAATCAAGAATTTTGTCTTCTCTCTGGCAAGCCTATCTGCCTCTTCCTCGATCTCCGCATCCAGCTGATCCAGGTCTATGCTTTTGGCCTTCTCGATCAGGTCTTCGATCATAGCGCGCAGATCTACTAAACGCTCCGATTAATGGCCGGAAAAAAGATGCCCAGGCAATGAATCCTTAAATAGGAAGACGACAAATGGATTCGTGTATGCTTGAGAGAATGGAGCAAAGAAATCGAATGCCTGATATACCTTATGACCTGCAAGAGCCTGATGACATCACAATATCTCTTATGAAGCTATCAGAGCTATCGCTAAATGATTTCCTGGCAAACGAGCCGGATATTTACACGTTAAGCGATTTGAAAGTCCGATATAGATGATCGGAGATTTTGTACTCGTTCCTTTTCCCAATTCTGACCTGACAAGCGGCAAGCTTCGTCCAGCATTGGTCCTCTATGAAGATGCCAATGAAAACGAGGTCACGATCGCTTATATCTCCTCAAAGATTCCTCTTGTTCTATCTCCTTGTGATGTCCTGGTAACGAAAGGGACACATTCTTTTGAAAAATCCGGCCTGATGATGAATTCTGTTGCTGTGTTGATTAATTGAATCCAAAGCTCATGATATAAATTAAATTTTTTTATTAGACTTCACTGTCAGTTATACGCTTAAAATTATACTATAAAACGCGAGCATCCTACGTACCTCATTGAACATTTGCTCAGTTGAGGTAGCTCTCACAGTTTCGCCAAAGATTCGCTTAATCGCAGAAAAAACGCTTTCTGCAGCCCATCTTCTTCCATATTGATGCACTATCCGCCAGCTATTGTAACCATACTTCTGGGACTGCAGAACCGATTCAGCCCTTTCAGATCCGGCTTTGACAACCGCGTTCTTCCTTATTTTTATCCCTGGAAGGCTCACACCTTTCTCTTTTAGGAATTTGAACACTTCTTCTTTGTCATAAGCTCCATCCATCAGAGAATCCTCCAGGTTGAGTTTTTCGAGAAGCGGCTTTGCCATTTCATGATCGGCAGTCCTCTCATCAGTTATCTCGAAAGTAATCGGCTTTCTTGTTTCGACATCCACCGCGATATGTACTTTGATCCAACCTCTGCGTTCAACTCCGTGCTTTTCTCTCATCCAATCACCTCTATTGGTGACCTTCATACCGGTTGAATCAACAGCTACAACAATATCATTTTCGGGTATTGGAACGTTAAGTTCCATCTTCGTGATCCTCTGCCATAGTGTAGTGTAATCTGCGGATCTCAATTCAGGAATAAATCCACTCAATGCCTGCAGATAGCCCTCCAGTTGGCGATAGGGAAGACGCAAAAAAGTGTACATTAGGCCACTGAATTGAATAAACGTCTCAGGATACTTAAAAGGACGTCCGTTCTTGCCCTTGTTCATATCTTCTAATTCTTTATCCCAATGTTCCAGAAAACTGGTGGAGAGATAGAACCAACCTCTTCTAACCAATTGCTCATTATATTCAGGCCAGTTCCGTTTGTCTTCATAAACCATACCTAATTAATATTTTGACTAAGTATTAATAGTTAATCAACACAGCAAATTCTGTTATAAAATTAAACAAGATAGCTAGCATAAAATCTTATTTAGTCGCAGGTTTGCTGGGATCTGCTGATGAATCCCTACGGGCAGAAGTGGATGGAGCCATTGATATATGCCTGAAAATCAAGCGACCTGCCAGTGACCCACTCCGGGAATCTCTCTGAGGTGCTCCCGGATAAAATCCACAGAGATCTGCTCGACACTTTTATCATTACTCGCGCCCTGGCTTAAGCCGGATGTCCCAGGACCCTCGCCCCTTCAAGAACAGCAACCTGTTCTCAAATCACTATCTTGAAAAGCTGGTTGTGGAAAGCGCCGAGTGGCGGCAGGCTGAGCCTGAGCCTGCGTATGCCGCCATCAAGGAGATTTATGATCGCAAGGCGCACGCCCTGGAGAATTACAACGAGTCGCAGCTGGAGGAGAACTTCATCCGCCCGGTGCTGCGCATTCTGGGCCATTATTTCGGCGTGCAGGGCAAGGTGGCAGGAAGGGACAGGACGCCGGACTATGCCTTCTTTGCCGACCAGGAGTCTCTCGACCAGGCGGAGGCGCATCCCGTAGAGGACTACTACCGGCGGGCGGTGGCGGTGGGCGACGCCAAGTCCTGGAAGATCCCTCTGGACAAGAGCCGCAAGGGCCTGGGGATATTCGAG
>MVRL01000114.1 GCA_002067705.1 Methanosaeta sp. PtaU1.Bin112 | reverse complement strand
GAATTTCATTATTACTATTTATCTTAAGCTAGGAAAACTAAACTTCAACTTACCCACATAAAACAGCGAAGAGCCATATTTATTTGATTTGATGGAGCCAACGAATACCTTCTCAGATACCTTAACCGCTGCATCTTGGGCATGGTCTATCTCGATTTGCCCTACATCGATCACTTCACCCGCAAATTGAGTGCCTACATCGTTTGCAGGTGTTGAGAAGGCCAAAGGCACCAGCAGAGCCAGGGCGAGTAAGATGTATGCCAATTTCATGAAATCCCTCCCTATAGTTTCCGATGAAAAAATCCTGCTGTATACTGATTTTTCATCCTTCGTGCACGAGGCTGAAGCATCATGAGGGTTTTATATTCGAGTCATCAAATCGATTGATCAACGTCTTTCAAGATAAATATTACGATAATTCGATATTGGGCATACTTAGAATCATTTCAGATAATCTTCCATGATAGCTATCGCACAGTACTTCCCACACATGGAGCAGGTCTTGGTCTCATTTGGAAGATGAATCTCCTTGGCCCGGTCGCCATCAATGGCAAGCCTGAATTGGCTCTCCCAATCCCTTGCTTTCCTGTACTGGGCCAGCATCCTGTCTTCAGCTCTCAGTCCATACTTCAGGGTATCTCCAATGTGGGCTGCGATCCTAAACGTCACTACACCCTCCCTGACCTGGGCCACGTTCGGCAGTGCTAGGTGCTCAGATGGGGTGATGTAACAAAGGTAGTCTGCTCCAGCACCTGCTGCGAGTGCCCCACCCACGCATCCTGAGATATGATCGTACCCGACGCCGATGTCAATAGGAAGCGGGCCTGCTACGAATAGGGGCCTATGATCTGTCTTTCTCTTGTAATGGGCTACATAGTCCGGTATCATGTTCGGGCTGACATGACCACCCATGCCCTCGATGATGACCTGGACTCCGAGATCATTTGCCCTTCTGGCAAGCCTGGCATTCATCTCAATCTCCTCATCCTGTGGTCCATCCATCTGATCGTGAACACATCCGCTCCTCATGGTATTCCCGAGGGAGAGCACCACATCCCTCTCAAAAAGGATCTCACATATCTCATCGAACTTGGATAGAAAGGGGTTCTCCTCGTTGTTTTGTAGCATCCAGGCCGATGTGAAGGAACCGCCCTTGGACACCATGCCCATTATTCTCTTAACACCCTTGAGCTTCTCCAGCATATCAAGTGCGAAACCTGCATGAATGACGATTGAGGAAATTCCCTCGCGAACATGTTTTTTGATCATCTGGACGAGGTCATATTCAGTTATGGCTTTGATTGAGCCTGCTTGCACAACCGCTTGATAGATAGGCACGGTCGTTAGCGGTGTGTTTGTATTCTGCGATATGTTTCTTCGAATCTCGTCGATGGGGCCGCCCATAGAGAGGTCGGTAATGGTGTCTGCTCCATATTTCTCTGCAACTCTGGCCTTCTCGACCTCTTCGTTGGGATCAAAAACCTCAGGCGAGGTCCCGATGTTTGCATTGATCTTTGTTCTCAGGCCCTCGCCTATCCCAACAGGCTGCTTGCCGTCCCTTTGAAGTATGACGACGCGCCCCGAAGCCACCTGCTTCCGGAGGAAAGTGGGCCTCACTCTTTCAGCTTTGGCCACTGCATAGATGGCCTGGACCTCCTTACCAGCCTTTGTGGCATCGATAAGATTCTCGTTCAATGGCACACCTGCCTGCAGCATTGTTGTCCGCGCTCATAAGCCTGAAGCGCCTGATTGCCTTCAACGATCTTGATTTCCTCGTCGATTAACCCGTACAGCTCGTAGACAAGGACGTCTATCTGGCGGTCGGCCCTCCGGGTGAGAGATGAACGCATCTTGCGAAAAGGCTTTTGGTGATAGGAGCTTGCAAGAAGGTGACCGGCAAGGAACTCTACATCCCCGGCCTGAAGGATGGGGACTTCCCGCTGCGTCCTCTCCACTCGCCAGAGTTAAAACAAACAATAGAATTTATTTTAATATATCTATGATTTCTTTAGCATCATCAAGCGCGCCTTCGACAAGCGAATTTAAATCGGTAATAACTGCAACTTCGTCATCATAATCGCAATTATTGCGCCAGATTCTCAATTCGTCAAGGTTATCAGCAACCCCCTCAAACGCAGAATCCACCTGTTCGATGATCTCGAAATGTGATATTAGCAACTCATGATCCTTTGCCTTTCTGGTAGGGGTAAAACCATGTTTATTATAGGCATAATTCCGTGCATGACAGAATGCTGAATAATATGCCCTACTGATTGCAGCGCGTTCGGTTGCCTCTTTAGAACAGCCCATAATACCGTTTTCATGAAGAAGTCGGGCCAAGGTAAAATACTCGATCCAATCGAACGCCATGATATCTACCCTGGAAAACGGAAGTCAGTCGTTAATAAAAATCTTCCTCTTACACAAGGAAACAATTGATGGTAGTCTTTCCTAATCCGCTTGATTATCTTCATTGTATTTTTATCATAACTAGATTGCCTTACATATAACGTTAGACGCTCAAAATGTGCTTCAGGGTCTTGATACATATCCAATGATAGTTCCAAGTCGGGACCAAAATGCTGAAGTGCTGAGTCTAAAGAGTATTGAGCTAAATCTATCAATTCCGGATAGCGGTACAAGTAATCGCGTACCTTAGATGGAGACTCAATTCTTGCTCCCAATGCACAAAAATGTCCCAAAATAGTCTCTATCTTTGCTGACATAGCAAATGATTCTTGCAAAATGTCTCCTTCTTCATGTTCAGGATCAATTATTTCCCAAGCTTCAGCTTGCTGAGTGTTTGACTTCGGATAATATTGATCAGGTAGAGTTGCGACCAACGATCCTATATAATGATCAAGTGCATTTTTGAGGATAGGACTAGACGTTGATGATGCCACTTACTCTTTCACCTCTTGAAAGATTTCTCTTAGAGGAGGCAAAATGCATCCTTCGAATAGATTCTCCACTTGACCATGTGCACTTTCTATCCATTCTATTGTCTGAGACACAGGGATACTTCGTGGTTTGGCCAAAAAATAGTCCAAACTCAAAAGAAAGGCCATTGAGCCTTGCTTATCTGGCATAGCACTTAAAAGATCAACCTTACATGCGTCTCGATTATCATAATATGGAAAGATGCAGCTTACTTTGAAGTCTGCATGTGTTTGAGGCAGCCTCGTTCCACAGAAAGGCCTAAAATCGAAATAGTTATCCATTTTCACTTTACCATTATCTGTCGGAATTTCGATTTTATTAATATACCGCAAACCTATTCTTTGAACTCCTGCGAGTTTAGTTCTTTTACATAATGTCTCAAAGGCTGTATTAATTTGAGATCTGAAATCAGTCCATGATTGATATGGTTTGAGTCGATTTGTCAATAGAACTCGCCCACTCACTTGAATGGACGATTTCGTATCATTTGTGGAAAAGACGGCATAATCTTGTCTTTTAATTTGGTGGCGAGTTGTAACGGGGTGTGTATTTGATGTCGAAATATTAATTTCTTGGGTAGAACGCTGACCTTTTTGCGGATACTCTGACCGTATATCTTCGAAAATCAGCCCGGGAATCGTCAAATCCCATTCAGTATCCTCAGTAAACCTAATTTCACATACTGATTCTATTATGGGCGGATTATTATATTTTGGCATTTAGCCCTCTTCTGTCACGAGTCGTGCCCTACTTGATTTATGCTGATTCATTTTAACACCTATAAACTTATCTATTCTGAGATGTGCGATCTGGCCAAAACGATAACTGTCGAACACCTTTTTGGCCCGCAGGGGGAGCCGCTCAGGATCAAGCTCATGAAGATGAGCAAGGGCTACCAGTGGGAAGTTTCCTGCGCGGGCTCGGATATGGCCGAGATCCTGGCCAAGATCCAGGCAGCAGATGCGGCCCTCCAGAAAGAGTACGAGGCGCCTGAGATGGCCGCCGCTCAGAAGCTCATGGAACGGGCGCGCGCGGCCAGCTTAGCCGAGCGGGCCATGGACGCTACGCAAAACCTGGGAAAACGAGATACTGTCTCCGCTCGTATCAAGCCGTGCATTGTTGTTTGAGAGTCACATCTTCGCGAGGATCGCGGCCTTTGTCTTATCGTACTCATCCTGTGTGATCAATCCAGCATCTACCATCTCCTTTAGCTGCTTGAGCTTGGTCACAGAATCTTCCTGTACAGATGGTATCTGTGCGGATTGCTGCATAACGACAGTCTTTTGTGCCAGCCTTTGAGCCTGCATGTTCTGGCGGATAATGCCAATGGCCTTGATTGCATCGTCGTTTGATATATTTTCCAACTCGATCTCTTTTCCTCCTGCATGGATCTCTATCTCTGAGCGCATCAAGCCTTTTTTATGATCGATTTTGTTGATTAATTCAAAAGGATACTCTTCCATCTCAGCCCCTATGAATCCAGGTTTATAAATCACAATTCGGCGATTTGTGATGATGAGCTTTTGTGAATGGATTTTTGGCTTGAGGCTCGTAGGCTCAACAACCATGTTCACAACCTCATCGCTACTGAAAAGTTTGGAGATATTCTCTGGTATATCTGACCTCGGGCCAATCCCTCTACCTTCTACTTATTGATAGATCTTGCGAAAAACTTTTTGGTCTATTATGAACCTCACTGGGCCTCACGTCGATCCTCTCTGCCCAGACGCTCACCTCTGACTTGAAGACCCCTGCAGGAATGGTCTCCAAAGGGCAGGAAGCATTCACTTGAACCTTTTTATGAAGGACTTAT
>MVRL01000113.1 GCA_002067705.1 Methanosaeta sp. PtaU1.Bin112 | reverse complement strand
TCATGGGCCTCGGCATAGCCTGCCGCCACTGAGAGCATGATCATATTGCGATTGGGAACGACCGTCTTCTTGGCTGCCTCCTCTGTGTAGTGGCAGGATGGAACCTCCTTTCCCCCAAGAAGCGCGCTGTCGCCCAAGAGGGGAGCGAGCGTGCTGAGATCCACGACGTGATGAACAATGCCAAGCTTCTCGGCAATCGCTCTTGCACAGGCGATCTCTTTCTTGTGCTTCTGGGCGTAGTTGAAGGTGAGCGCATCCACCTCATAGCCGTCTCTTTTCATCTTGTAGAGCAATGTGGTCGAATCCACTCCCCCGGACAGAATCAGAACTCCTCTCATCTATTCACCTTCGCTGCACCGATTTCCTATCACTGGGCCCCTTCTTCTTTGCACACCCTCAGCGCCGCTGCCAGCTCATCGATTCTCACCGGCTTTCTGATGTAGTCATCCATTCCCGTTTCAATGCACATACGATGCCGCTGCGATCTATGGACAGGATGGCATCTGGAATAAAATCCATGATTTCCATCATCTGGGCTTTTTCGATTTCAGGTCTCATTTTCCGGATCACGTTTTCCTATGTACGTCACCAGAATCTTATCCACTCGGCGTTCGTCCATGTCCATTACCTCAAAGCGGTAGCCATTCCATTCGAAGTAGTCTCCGGCTATAGGGACCTTCTCAAGATGCGTCATCACAAAACCACCAAGGGTGTTGTATTGACCATCATCATCTTCAGGCAGCCCGTCTGGATCGATCGTATCCCGGAACTCATCTACCGGCAGAGCTCCGTCCACCAGCCAGGAGCCGTCCTTTCTCTTTACAATCTGCGGCTCAGCCAGCTCATCGATATGCGGAATGTCTCCAACCAATCCTTCCAGGAGATCAACCAGGGCGACTAGCCCCTGAACCGACCCATACTCATCCAGGACGATGGCCAGATGAATTCCTGTCTGCTTGAACTTCTCCAGCACCTTCAGAGCCCTCATGCTCTCCGGAACAAAAAGCGGCGGCAAGAGTGACGTTTTGAGATCAACCTTTTCGTCTGACAGCTTGCAGTTCAGCAGATCCTTGGATTGAACCACCCCCAGGACATTGTCAAGTTTTTTGCTGCAAACCGGATACATGGAGTATGCCCCCCCTCCTATCTTTCGGCAGATCTCTGTTCCGGAATCGTTGACATCCAGCCATACGATATCGCCCCTGGGGGTCATTATGGAGTTCACTCTTCGATCTCCCAGAGAGAAGACTCTCTCCATGATCTCCTGCTCTTCTTCCTCTATCACTCCAGCCGTTGCTCCCTGGTCAATCAGGATGCGGATCTCTTCCTCAGTCACAGCAGGCTCGGCCTGGGCTCTTACACCCAGGGCCCTGAGCACCATTTCTGTGCAAAAGCTCAGAAGGACGATTGCCGGAGAGACAAGCCGGGAAAAAGCAGCTAAAGGAGCGGCAGCAATAGAAGCGAAGCGCTCCGAATTGCTGAGCGCGATTCTCTTAGGGACCAGCTCACCAATAACCAGACTGAAGAAGGTGATCATCAGAACCACACAAGCCAGGGCCAGGCCGCTGCCATAGGGAGCAAGCACCGGGACAGCGCTGAAATAGTTGGCCAGCTCATCGGCGATCGTTGCCCCTCCAAAGGCTCCCGTCAGAGTGGTGATTAGTGTGATGCCGGTCTGCACGGCTGATAGGAGACGATTGGGATTTTCGGCCAGCTCTAAAGCTGCCTTTGCACCTGCATGGCCCTCTTCCACCCAGGCTTTGAGCCGGGCTTTGCTCGATGAGACCACGGCCATCTCGGCCATGGAAAATGCGCCATTGGCCAGGAACAGAAGAAAAATGATCAGGATTTCAGTGAGCATGCATGTGTTCCCTCGCTATCTATTTCCTTGCATTTCCGCAGAAAATCCCTGGCGGTCCATTTAAGGGTTAAACTGCATGGGGGATTATTTATAGCTTCGCCGGGATGAGCGGAAACGGATGAACTCACTCCAATCTCGAAGTCATTTGTTTAGAAGTCCATTGGCGAAAAGTCCATTGGTAAAAAAGAATAATTGCAGAGGACAATGCCGCTGAAAAAATTCAGCGGACAGCTCTTCCATCATCCTCATATGCAGCAGCTGCTGCCTCAGAAAGTTCCGGCCTCTGTTGTGTTGCTAATCGCTGAAATGGATTCGTTTCCAAGCACAAATGCAGTTATGTTGATGAGGCTCTCATCCTGGTTGCAGGTCAGGCACTCTTTGGTTACGTTAGTCGGCAGTAGCGAAGCATCATGAGATCCGGACTCTGCCAGCGAGACGAGGTTTTCTGTAGTTACAAATCTGGCCTTCTTGGAGACAGCATAATCCATGAAGCGATTTAGCGAATCCAGATACTCCCCAGATCCAGAGACAGATGTGGTCAGGACTATTACGAGGGGCTCATCTTTGCCCTGGATCTCGTCGAACTTGCCTATCAGAGCATCATACCACTGGTCTGCGGCCAGGCCATTATTCTTGAAGTAGCTGTCCTGAAGGACGATCTTCTTGCCGGATAGAGCATATGTGCTTACCGGCACAGCATAGAAGCTATGGCCATCCAGCTTGTATGGCCAGACATCTTTTTCATGTCCGGGTGCAAACAGAATGCCTGCCTGGAAGCCGGCATCATAGCGTATGCCCAATCCATCAAGTGCTCGATATGTATCCTGGTTCTGATCGAAGGACTGAGGCATAAATCCGCTGACGTTTATCTGATTCTTGCCGCAGATCTTGCAGCTTTCCACATACTGTTTGGATCTTTTCAGCATGATGCTCTGCTCAATAAAGGACATTGAACTGAGCTTCTCATCGGAATGATTACTGGTCATGGCCAGCTCAAAGTCTGAATCTGAGCCTATGCGGGTGAGGAGCAGATTTCCATATGATTTTACTACATCTTGAGTTGGAAAGATCGTCGCCACCAGACGTTTTCCATTTATCGCTTTATACAAATTTGATAGATTCGATACCTCAATTTTTATCTGTTCATCCGAGGCAGACTCTGGCATCCCTGATTTAATCATTAAATTAACCAATGTTGTCTCATCTGCGGATTGTGACATGCCGAGCATCGTCATCATCATAAATGCCAGCATTCCCAAAATGATCCATGATTTCATCATTTATCCTCCTGATGTGACTTAAATTTTTTTAATGGTAATACATCACCTATTGCTTAATAATCATTTCTGCTGTGGGTCATATGCATATGAATAGCTTTATTTACCATAAAAGCAATGACTGTAAGAAGAAATTTGAGGCTAATGCCTGCAAAAAAGCAAGTCTCTTTGGAGGAAATGATGATGATGGGAACAAGGATGAAAATCATGGCACTGTCTATTATGGTGATGATATCTCTCATTGGCCTTGGCAGTGCTGTAGTAGACACTTCGATTCATCTGACCGTTTTTATAAATGAGCATGTCAGCATATCAGCCAGTCCAGGTACCACTGGCGGCCAATATGACTACCGGTGGGATGCAAGCTGGCCGATAGCCGAAAATGGTGCAGCCCTTTCCGACCCAATTTCGCAAAATCCGATCGTCTTTGATGCCCCGTCCACGCCAGGAGATTATACACTGGATGTCCTGGTTAGCGATCATGATGTCCCAACCAATTGTAAAGCAGAGAAGACCATAAACCTGCATGTGGTAAAATGCTGTCCATTGATAGATGATGATTATTGCACCGAGGACACACCCAACTGGTGCTGGTATGACTTATGCGGAGATCCCGCTACATGGACTCCTGCCTGGGTGACAAATCCTTCCTCGATAGTCTTCAAATGGTATGTTCCATCTACTGCAACAGTAGAAGCTTACACAGGTTCATGCTATCCACCGGTGTTGAGCGATTCGCCCTTTTCGCTCCCAGATGCCACGACACCAACCAAGGAAAATTCTGTGCGGCTGGATGTAACTCAGACTACTAATGCCCACGGAGGAGAGTCGATTGTCCTGTACTCCTGTGAGAATACCTTCAACCTGCATTGGGTACCAGAGCTGTCCGTAAGCGCGACCACCTAGATGCCGAAAATGGCGCTGCGTCTATTTCATATCTGACGCAGCACAATTTTTACGATTATTCGTGAATAATGGAAATATGCAGATATGAGACAACGTGATTTCGGATACCAATGGAGCTGCCTATTGGCCGCGATAATGCTCATGTCTCTATTGGCGTCAATTCACCCCTGCCAGGCCGTGACCCTAAGCAATGTCGACGGGATCTGGAGCAGCGCAAGTCCAAGCTATGCTAGCTGTTTAAGGTATTCCAATACGGCTGACACAACCGATGAGAATAAAGTAGCATATGGATCATCGGGATCCTGTCCGAACAGCCTTAGTTTTAATGTCCAAAGCGGCTTTGGATTTGATGGAAGCGGTTCGCAGGAGATTCTGCCGGGATCGATAATCAATCTGGGAAGGTTCAGACACCATAACCAGCCAATTTCGGCAACTTATATCCTAACCAGCGTGAAATTGTCAATCACATTATATATCTCCGGAGTGAGTCCCAATCCGACCTTCTCTTATACCATGAACCTGGACGAGACATCCAATTCCGGCTCTTGCACCAAATGTGGCGGATTCTGGCAGCCATCCTGTTGTGAGTACTCGCCATGTGTCAGTCCCTGTCCGGACCGAGTCTGGTGGGCCAATACAGGATCTACTACTACCTTCACCCTTGATGGAAAAACCTACACCCTTGAGATCATCGGATTCGCCGATTGCAGCAATCCGAGTTCAGCCATAAATTCTTTCGTCACCCAGGAGGATGCCGATAGCTATGCATGTCTCTACGGGAGAATTACAGGTTTTACACCCTCGATTCATATCGAAAAATATACAAATGATATAGATGTCGTTTCGGCTGACCCAAGCAACGTTCCCATCATCTCAAAAACCTGCCCGGTAACCTGGACATATAAGGTCACCAATGATGGCAATCTTCCTCTCTCCAACTTGGTTTTAACGGATAATATGGGCGTCATTCCTCTTCGGCTGAGTGGCGATCTTGATAATGATAATATTCTGGATTTAACGGAGACCTGGATTTATTCAGCCACAGGATCGGCAATTGAGGGAGATTACACCAATACCGCTACGGTAACGGCAAATACAGGATCAACACCCTCGACGGTGACTGATAGCGATACCAGCTGGTATCGCGGTTTGAAGATCGGAGCAGACGCCGGTCCGGATCAAACGGTCTGCGAGGATCAGGGTACCATATCATTGATAGGTGTGAGCACCGGCAGTCCGGCTTCTATTCTCTGGACAACATCGGGAACAGGTTTATTCACCGATGAAACGTCTCTCAACACGGAATACATTCCGAGTGCATCCGACATAGCAGCGGGCCATGTTACAATGACGCTTAAGGCCACAGGAACCTGCTCTGATCTTTCCGTTTCCGACACCGTGACGATAACAATCAATCCGATTCCACAGCCCATAATTAATGTCATCTTCCCGCCATGACCCAAAGAGGTTCAAAGGAGCACGACGTTATGCAAAAAAAGAGCAATAGATCAAGTGGACGTCAAATGATCGAGGGATCATTCGGTGCGATTAGTTGCTGCACTTTTTGCCTGAAGGCCTCCTTGTTTTGCATGATAGCATCGCTGGTCTGTATAATGTCCCTCTGCTCAACGGCCTGTGCCCAGGATCCAGCAGATTATTATGCGGGACAAACTTATAAATTTACTACCGGCCTTGATTCAACTCTTTATGATTTTCTTTGGACAGCATCTTGCTGCAGCGATGCAGCTTGTTGCGGTGATCCGTCCTGCTGCATTGATTCGACCTGCGGCAATAATGCTGAGAATGATAAAGATCCATTCATATGGACTGCGCCCGATGTGAATTGTCCTACAGAAGTCACCATTTCCGTGATAGTATTCAATAAGGCATTCCTGTCATGCAAGAGCATGGCCGAGATGAAGATCAAGGTACTGCCGCTTAATGGCTTTAGCGGTCTTAAGTTTGAAGATCTGGACGGAAATGGCATCAGGGATGAGGGCGAGCCCGGACTGGAAGGCTGGACGATCAACCTGAAGAGCGGCGATACGATCATCGCCACCACGACAACCGGGCCGGATGGAGCTTATGAGTTTACCGGAATTGCCCCGGGCAGCTATACGGTTGAAGAGGCTGTGCTGGCGGGCTGGACTCAATCCTATCCAAAAGCGCCTGGAACTCAAACCGTAACCCTGGTCTCGGGTGAGGCCGGACCCACGGACATAGATTTTGGCAATTTCCAGTCAACCGACTTTTCCGGCCTGGTGTTCGAGGATAGCAATGGCAATGGCATCAGGGATGAGGGCGAACCGGGACTGGAAGGCTGGACGGTCAACCTGAAGAGCGGCGATACGATCATCGCCACCACGACAACCGGACCGGATGGTTCCTATTCCTTTACCGGAATTGCGCCAGGCAGCTACACGGTTGAAGAGGTTGCGCAAGCAGGCTGGACTCAATCCTATCCAAAAGCAC
>MVRL01000112.1 GCA_002067705.1 Methanosaeta sp. PtaU1.Bin112 | reverse complement strand
CCAGCTAGGCATGATCCACCAGGATCAGGGCAACTACCCCGAGGCAGTCAAGCTCTACGAGCAGAGCCTGGAAATAAAGAAGGATCTTGGCGACAAATCCGGCATAGCTCGCTCGCTGGGCCAAATGGGCAGGATAAAAGAGGAAAGCAAGGACTTTGAAGGTGCTCTGGATGATTACGTCACAGCTCTATCCCTATTTGAAGAGCTCCATGATCCAAACAGAGAGATAGCAAAGAAGGATATTGCCAGGTTGAGGGAGACAATGGGCGAAGAGGCCTTCAAAAATGCTCTGAACAATCTCGGAGGACGATAATGAGCCTGGAAACTGTCAAATGCCCCTATCCTAATTGCGGCTATATCTATCGAATCGATATAGAAAGAGTTTTAGAAGATGGCCACGCGGTTGCTGTTAGAGGGCCTAATGGAAAGGTCAATCTAATGCCGGGTAAGGAGATGTATATCGATCTGAAATGCCCTAACTGCAACAAGGAGTTCGAATGGCAGGTAAAGTAATTGATGAGCCTCCTGTCATCGTAACGGAGCCAAATCTTTTCTGGAAGGAGAATGCCCGGAAGCTCGTCGGCGAGTCCATCTCCACCATCGAGTGTGTGGCCAAGCAGATTATTGTGGTGACCGGCTTGCTGGAAGGGCTGTACTTTCACGCCATAACTTTCTCCAATCTCAGGGGGTCGCTAAATGGCTGTATGCTGTTAGTCTTCCTGGCACCCATAGTATTGTGGCTGGCAAGCCTTTTCTTTGCCATGTGGACACTCTCACCCAAGGCTCACGACATTAACATAAACTCCAGCCGGGATTCCAAGAAGATCTTCGAGGTGATAGTCTCCGAGAAGCATCTAAAGCTCAAGGTGGCTGAGGCGTTACTCCTGGCCAGCTTCCTGCCCCTGCTGATTGCAGTTTATTACTACCTGACCACCAAGCCCCCTGCCTGAGAAGCCTTGCGGACTGCCTTTGATTTGAAGGAAGCGGGGAGAGGGCAAAGAAGGGTGCGAAGGCAGCTTCAGTGGCACCCAAATGTATTGTCGGGGAAGATCGCAGAGACTCTACGATAGTCTTTCAGGATCCCGCGATTCCTTGCATGTTCTTACGCATCAAGCATATCCGTCTCGACTGCTGCCAATGGTATCGGATCATAACGGCATCGGAGCGGCCCTGAGCCGCTTGCTTTGCCCCAGCTAAATGCTCTTCGCGAACCTCAGGCTCAGCTGTATCTGGCGGTTGACATCCCGGCTGGTGATCTCCATATGTCCGGGATACATCGTCTTGACATCCAGCTTTGCCAGCCGCTCGATGGACCTGACCAGCTCAGGCGTGTCCCCTCCGTACATATCTGTCCTGCCGATGTTGCCGTCCGGAAAGACGGTGTCTCCGGAGAAGAGGACCTTCTCCTTCTCCTCGTAGAGGCAGATGCTGCCCAGGGAGTGGCCGGGAGTCTCCATGACCCGCAGCTTCCATTCGCCGGTATCCAAGACCATTCCCTCTTTGAGCGTCTCGTCCACCTGGTACTCCGGAGCCTGCTGGCCGAAGAGATAGGCGACCGATGCCAGGTCGTCGCCTACCGCCCCCACCTCCTTCTCGCTCAGAAGGAGCCGCGCCCCGGTGGCCTTGAGAAGATCAGGAACTGCTCCGGAATGGTCATGGTGGCAGTGAGTGAGGACGATCATCTCGATCTTGCTGGGATCGATATATTTCTTGATATTCCTGAGGGTCGGGCCGGCCATCATGCCTGCATCCACCAAAATGGGTTTTTTGTCCAGGACCAGGTAGACATTGCCATCAAAGGCCGCACCGCTAACCTTATGCACTTCAACCATGAAATTAACTCCTAACTTCTACGATATATTAGTTGGTATTAATGACGTTGATGCAAGAGGCCAAGAGAGGACGTGTGCCCGGCGAGATCGAGGCCGTGGCCAAACGTGAAGGAATAGAACCGGAAAAGCTGGCCGCCCTCGTGGCAGCAGGACGGGTCGTGATACCGCGAAACATCTGCCGCCAGGGGCCGCGGCCTACCGGCATAGGCGAGATGCTCACCGTCAAGGTGAATGTGAATGTGGGCACATCGCAAAATCTGGACAATCCTCAAGGTGAGGTGGAAAAGGCGCTGGCTGCCGTGGCTGCGGGCGCGGACGCGGTGATGGACCTGTCCACGGGCGGAGATCTGGACGCGTTGCGAAGGATGATTTTAGATGCAGTCAGCGTTCCAGTGGGATCTGTCCCCATCTACAATGCGGCCGTCAAGAAGGATCTGACGGCGCAGGGTATGTTCAACGCCCTGGAGAAGCATGCCAAAGACGGCGTGGACTTTGTGACCGTCCATGTTGGTGTCAACAAGAATACGCTGGAGAGGCTAGCACTCGATCCGCGGGTCATGGGCGTGGTCAGCCGGGGCGGCTCTCTTACCATGAAGTACATCAGCGAGACCGGCGAGGACAATCCCTACTATTCTGAGTACGACTATCTCCTGGAGATCGCCAAAGAGTACGACCTCACGCTCTCTCTGGGCGATGGCCTGCGTCCCGGCTGCATTGAGGATGCATCCGACCGGGCCAAGTACATGGAGTTCATCATGCTGGGCGAGCTGGTCAAGAGGGCCCGTGCCGCTGGAGTGCAGGCCATGGTGGAAGGGCCGGGGCATGTCCCCGCTGACGAAATCGAGACCAGCGTCAGGGCTATGAAGCATCTCACCGACAGTGCACCCCTGTATCTTCTTGGTCCGCTGGTCACAGACATCGCCCCCGGCTACGACCACATCACCGCCGCCATGGGCGGAGTGATTGCGGGAATGGCAGGAGCCGACTTCCTCTGCGCCACCACTCCCTCCGAGCACCTCGATCTGCCCACCACCGATGATGTGATCGAGGGCACTTATATCACAAGGATCGCAGCCCATGCCGCAGATCTCACCCGTCCGGGGGTGCGGGAGAAGGCCAGGGCCAGCGACCTGCAGATGGCCCGCGCTCGCGCCGAGCTGGATTGGAACGGGCAGTTTGATGCGGCCATCAATCCGGCCAGAGCGAAGCAGATCCGGCACAGGCGAGGGGTGGAGACGGACACCTGCACCATGTGCTCGGAGCTGTGTGCCATCAGGCTGGCGAGAGAGGCCATGAATAAAGGGATAGGACGCCAGTAAGCATTTCCCAAAAACACTTTTTTAGTATAGAAAATAATTATATGGTCATCAGTCCACGAAGGGCTCTGTGCGTGTGTCCGACGTGCCTGCGAGGTTGATCTGATGAGTTCGATATTTGGAGAGTTTCTTTCCTTTCCCCAGGAGAAGGGCCCTGAGGTGCAACTGAGAGTCTACGGTGATGAGTTCTATTCCCGATACGAGAATATGGATGGCTATTCAGTGGTTTACGATCAGGACCATGGGCTCTACTGCTATGCTCTTCTGATTGCGGGCGAGTTTGTCTCCAGCGGAGTGGATCTCTCCCAGAGCCCGCCCGAGGCAGTGCGCCGCCATTTCAAGGAATCGGAAGAGGTCAGAAACCGCAAATTCGAAGCCAGATATGCCAAGATGAATCCGCCGGCATCCTCCTTCAAGCCCAGCCTGAATCTCCGCACCTTCGGAGCGGAAAAGGGACTGCTCGAAGGACGGAGGGTGAGCGAGGGCGAGATCAAGGGTCTGACGGTCCTCGTCCAGTTCAATGATGTGAAGAGCACCGTCACAAAGGAAGATGTGGACGCCATGCTCAATGGCAAGGACTACCATGAGAATGGCAACTTCTGCTCGGTGCGAGAGTATTTCCGCCTCATGTCCAGCGGCAAGCTGGACTACAGCAACGAGGTGGTGGGGCCCATAACCCTGAGCCGCAACCGCCAGTACTACACGGAAAATCTGCTGGTCAAAGAGGCCCTTGACTTGGTCGTAAGCGGCGGCCTCGATCTGGAGAAATTTGACTCGCGTGGGGTAGGAATAGTGGATGCCATGAGCTTTCTTTATGCCGGCCAAACCCAGTACCTGGGAGAGCTCTGGCCGCATAACTACATCATAGACCTCAAGTACGGCAATATTAAGACCAATTTTTATATGCTCTCCAGCATGGGCCGAAGCAAGGAGGACCTCTCCATCGGAACCTTCTGCCATGAGAGCGGCCATATGCTCTGCCGCTGGCCGGACCTCTACGATTACGGCAATCGAGACGGCGACTTTGAGAAGAGCGCAGGCCTCGGCTACTTCTGCCTGATGAGCGCCGGCAACCATAACGACGATGGACGGACTCCTTCACCGGTGTGCGCCTTCCTGCGCAACCTCGTTGGATGGTGCGACAAAACGGTTCGCCTGAACAAGCCTGGCCAGTATCAGGCCGACCAAGGGGACTATGGTACAGTCATGATCTATGAGACCGGCAAGATAAATGAGTACTTCCTGGTGGAGAACCGCTCCAAGTTTGGTCTTGACGCCTCAATACCCGCTAGCGGTCTGGCCGTTTATCACTGTGACACCCTGGGATCGAATGAATGGCAGGGCGGCTCAGCCACCAAGCACTATCAGTGCGGGCTATTGCAGGCAGACGGCAGCCTGGATCTGGAGACCAACCGCAGCATGGGCGACGAAAAAGACCTCTTCGGCAAGATGGTGGGAATCGCTCTCAGCCATGCCACAAGACCCTCCTCGGTCCTATGGGACGGATCGGATTCGGGGCTGACGATATCAAATATCAGCGAGCCAGGGCGTTCCGTTACATTCGTTGTGGGCCAAGAAAAGACCGATCACGTGTCCAAAGGATCATCGGTATCAAGCGAGATGATCCCAGATAATAGCACTACGGGTCTCACCAATACAATCACGCTCAACCAGGAGGGCAATGTCAAGCAACTGGTGGTGGAGGTGGATATAAGCCATAATAATATCTCCAACCTGAGAGTAGAACTGACGTCACCAGGAGGCAAGAGGGCCATTCTGCATAACCGCACCGGCATCGGCAAGAAGGACCTGGTGATGAGATTCGATTCTAAGTCAATGGCCTCTCTAGTTCCCCTTCTCGGTCAATCCATAAAGGGAAAATGGACACTCAAGATAAGAGACCTGGCGAGAAGAGACACAGGAATGCTGAATAAATGGAGCCTGGAAGCCACCTACTGAAGATGAATCAGCAGGTTCTAAATACTTCTATTTTTTAATTTATTTACATTTTTGCAGATCTTGCATCAGCGTTTCCATGAGATTCAGGTGGAACTCAGAAGAGACTTAAAGCTAAATAATATACGGCCAAAGCAGCAGCAAACGAGGTGTGATAGTTGAGATTCAATTGTTTATGCTTGTGTATTATGACCCTGATCCTGGTAGCCGGAGCAGCAAGCGCAATAGGTGAGCAGGGCTTTTCCCTGCAGCAGTCCATCGGCATGACTGGCGGAGCGTTCAGCGAAGAGTATGTAAACAGCCTTTTCGGCATCGGTGGCGCAGATACGGATTTGAGCGTTCCGTGGTTTGGCCCGGAGTTCGAGAACACCAGCAGTGCTTCTTCCTTCCTGGCGGAGTTCTTTATCGACACCAGCGTGCCGGTGGTCGGCTTCAGCCCGGTGAAATTTGATGTCACACATAAGATGCCCACCCATATCTATTTCGGCAGTGGCAAGGAGATTTCCTATACTCAGTACCAGTCGGCCATAGCCGCATCACGAGGCAATGAGCTGTGGATCCAGAAGGGAATGGATTGGACGGCATACGCCATAGTTCCGGCTGGAACCGGGCTGCAGTTCGTCGTCTTCGCTCCATCGGGAGGGCAGGCCGATTACTACGAGATCACTCAGACGGATGCGGTGAATGTAGCCAGCAAACGGGTCGATTTCTTCGCCGGCTACAACAGCCTCAATTACCTGGCAGACAAAGTGGGCAGACACATTCTGCTCTTCGTGCAGAACAACCAGCCCAGCAACACGATCATCATAGATGTGATCAGCCAGGCGCCACCGTCAAGCCAGACCCCTGCTTCCAGCCAGGCCTCGGCAGCAAGTCAGATGCCGCCCTCCTCCAATATGCAGACTGCTTCCTACCCGCCTGCCTCCAATCAGCCCTATGCGGGTCAGATGACGACCGGCGGACTGGGCCAGACCACAACCGCAGTCACCTCTTACCAGACGTACGGCACATCCTATCCTCCGCAGACAACAGCAGCCGGAGACACGCCGGTAACGATTCAAACGACGATAAGAGGTTACGATGTCTACGTTGACGGCGTGATGATCGGCAAAGAAGGCAGCAACGGAGATGCAGCCGATGGAATCTTCAGGTTCTCAGTCGTGGGCGGCATGAAGCACACCATTCGCATCTTCGATGGCATGAACAATTACGAGAGGACAATGGACTTTCCCAGAGGGGTGGCCAAGATCATCAATGTGCCTCCGGCAACTACCGTTTATACTACAACCATGCCAATCTAGAGGCCAGTCCTATTAGATTGGCTGACTTATTTTTTATGTATAGCTAAAAAACCTTAAGATGCTTTTTTAGCACAAGTGGAGCGCAGACTTCAATCAAGCTTTTTATATGATGATAGTACATTATATTTGATCACGTGAGGCGATCATCTTGAAGAGAGACGAATTCCTGCAGCAGTTCGAGGGCATTGTGCTCCCGGAGGCTTTTGATCAGCGTCTTCTGGATCAGGCAGCAGAGATGTTCGGAAGATGGGGCAAGAGCTCCCATTTGAGCGATAGAGAGCATCTGTTCGAGGCATATGGTCTGGCTGCCAAGCAGGATGACAGCCCGGAGGAGGAGATGCAGAAGACCGCCTTGCGTTTCATCTGCACCAGGATTATGCAGGCAGAATTCAGCCGGAAGGATGCTGCAGATCTGATCCGCAATTTCAATAAGATCAAATATCCCGGTTACCAGTGGGTGGAGTGAGGTGGTCATGCATTTGCGGAATGCCAATGCGGTCTATCCATCAATTGTATAGATTATCACCTCCCAATCGTCTTCACGAGCATTCGCTCCTGGGCTTCGGAAAGCGCCCGCTGGAGTCTTCTGCTCCCGCATCGAAATCCAGAGGGTTCTAAGTGCGGAAAAATAATAGCTGCAGCTAGGAAAAAGCAGAAAAGGGGTTATTCCGTACTGATCGCTTCAACCGGGCAGGATTTGGCGCATTTGCCGCATCCGGTGCATTTTTCCTTATCCACGAACGCGGTCCCATCACTACCTATCGATACGGCACCAGCAGGGCACTGCTCAACGCAAGCTCCACATCCTATGCATTTGCTCTCGTCCACCGAGGCGGGGATCAATTTAGCGACTGCATACGCCGAGCCAATCAGAATGCAGACAACCGCCAAGGCAACAGCCAATCTTGTATGATTCATTTTAATTAACACCATCCTATTTGGATCTTCATTTGAATTTGGGATCGTTTCCTGTCGATCCCATCTTAGGTATATTCTTGCATGGAACGATATTTAAGACTAAGGGCGAACGAACGCTCTATCCAGATGAAGCGAAATGAGGCAAATGGTTCAATTCCGCCATAATTGGGATCAAATCGATTATAAAGGTTCTAAATTGAATTTTGCCTGCAATTTTTTGTTTAAAATCAGAATTACGTTTGAACTTGCGGATTTCGGCGCAGCAAGCTATTGATTCCTATATTTGATTCCTATATTTCACCAGCGTTAGCACATTCATTCCATCTTTGTACTCGAATGACATCCTATCCACATAACACCGGATAAGGTGAATTCCCAGACCACCAACGGGCCGGTCCTTTGCATCGGATTGAGATAGGACTACGGCATGAGCTGTGGGATCGAATGGTGTTCCATGGTCCTCAATGATCAGCTCCAGACGATCGCCATTCACTCTGGCAACAATATGGATCGTACCATCTTTTCCAGAGTAGGCGTACCTGTCAACGTTGGTGCATGCCTCTTCTACAGCCAGTTGAACACCCAGAATATCTCGCGAATCAAAGCCTGCAAGAATCATAAGACTTTCGATGAAGTCGGTGACGACCGGAATCTGATCAATTGTAGCCGCTACTGTAATCTCCTGCTTGTATTCCATCGCTTCCATTGCCATCACGATTCAATCACAATTCGAATTACTGTCTGGTGCCTCTCAGGGCCTCACTTTGATTAGGATGGATGGAAAAGAGCCTGTTAAACCCGGTCATCTCGAAGACCTCTCTTACAAAAGGCTGCAAAGAGACCAGTTTTACACTCCCATTCTTTGGCCGGACCTTCTTCTGGGCAGCAAGCAAAACCCGCAATCCAACGCTGCTGATATACGTCACACCTTCCAGATCGAGTACGATCTCCGATTTGTTCTGGTCTATGAGGCCGTTGAGTATGCTCTCGAGATCTTTGTAGGTAGCGGCGTCGATTCTGCCAGAAACAGAAATAACGGGCACGCTATCGATGCAGTTCTGGTTTATTTCCATAGAAATCACTTCGCTTTTGCTACAATCATGGTAATATCATCAAACTGAGCCTGGCCTGCGCAAAATTGGGATATGTCTCCCAGTATTTTATCCAGTATCCCCTGGGCACTGAGATGGCAGGATTCTCTAACAATGGTACAGAACCGTTCAACGCCATACTGCTCGCCATTGCTGTTCTCAGCTTCGTTTACCCCATCTGTGTAGAGCACAAGGATGTCTCCAGAAGCAAGGTCAACTCTGCGCTCTTCATATTTCGCCCCTCCGATCGCTCCCAGAGCAATGCCTGTCACCTCCAATTTCTCAAAGGAATTGCTACCACAGCGCATGAGCAATGGGGGAGGATGGCCGGCATTGGCATAAATCAGGCTGCGCGAATTGCCGTCCAGAACTCCGTAAAATAGGGTCACGAACATGCCCAGCTTTGAGTCCGCGGATATCATGTTATTCGCATCTTCCAGCACATCGGTTCCTTTTTCATGATGAGTGGCGTTAACCCTCACAATGGTGCGGGAAAGCGCCATGAAGAGAGCGGCAGGCACGCTCTTTCCCGATACGTCGGCTATGACCATTCCTAGCTTCCCCTCTCCCGGTATGAAGTCATAGAAATCCCCTCCCACCTCCATGGCGGGAATGAATGTCGCCGCCAGATCAAAACCGGAGAGATGCGGGATCTTCTCCGGCAGAAAGCTGCGTTGAATATCGGAAGCAATGCGCAGCTCCGATTTTGATCTCTCCAGAGTCTGCTCTGTTCTTCGCATGTCGGTGATATCCCGAATAGACTCGATAGCACCCACAATGGTTCCCTGAGAGTTGTAAAGAGGCGTTGCTTTAGCCCAGATAAATGAGCCTGTCAGCCCGAAGGTGGGGATGAAGATTTCGCTGGTAAGGGTCTTGCCTTCCCTTTGCAGTCCAGGATATCTCTTCTCGATCATCTCATCCGGCAGGAGCACCAGATCGGCCAGGATCGGCCTTCTTGTGCCGTAAAATGGCAGAGCGTATTCATAATTGCCCTTGCCGACCATATCTGTAGCAAGGGCTCCCGTCATCTTCTCCATCGCCCGGTTCCAGGTGAGAACTCTGCCCTGATTGTCAATAGCAAATGTGGCATCCGGCAGAAAGTCGATAACTTCAGCTAAACGCTGCTTCATTGCCGCGACCTCCTCCTCAGCCTTCTTTCTGTAGGTGATATCCCTTATCGATTCGATGGAACCGGCGATGTTTCCCTCTGAGTCAAAGAGCGGGGTGGCTTTGGCCCAAATATGTGATCCATGCGGCCCGAAGGTGGGAATGAATATCTCAGTTATCAGTGTGCTGCCTTCTTTTTGCAGAGAATGGTACTCTTTTTCGATGTCTTCCATCTCCCCAAGCACCAGATCCGCCAGGATCGGCCTTCTTGTGCCGTAAAATGGCAGAGCGTATTCATAGTTGCCTTTGCCGATCATATCCTGAGCCAAGGATCCTGTCATCTTCTCCATCGCCCGGTTCCAGGTAATGACGGTTCCATGTTTATCAATAGCAAACGTGGCGTCTGGCAAGAAGTCTATGACATCGGCCAGGCGCTGCTTCATTGCCGCGATCTTCTCCTCAGCCGATTTGCGCTGGGAGATATTCATGGCCACATGGACCACTCCATGGATCTGGCCGTCACTTCCTTTTATGCCGTTGCTGCGAGTTAACCAGGTCTTGCCATCTGGGGTGACCAATTCACCCTCATAAGAATGGCCGGTTTGCAGAGTCAAGGCAGCTTTGCAGCCAGGACAGGGTGCATTAATTCCTTGAATTGATTCATAGCAATATTTACCCCGGAGATCTTGCAGAGAACTGCTCAAATATCTTTGCACGGCGGGATTGACCCAGATAATTCGCATCCTTGGGTCAAGGTACTCAACTGCTACGTTTCTCAGGCTGCTGAGGATGGCCTCTTTCTCCTGTTCCGATTTGAGTAGGGCATCTTCAGCTTCCTTTCTTCCTGTAATATCCCGGATGGATTCAATGGCACCTACAATCTCTCCTTGAGAGTCGTAAAGAGGCGTGGCCTTGGCCCACAGGTACGACCCGCGTTCTCCAAATGTTGGTATGAATATCTCAACCGTTAGGGTTTTTCCATCTCTCTTCACACTGTCGTATTTTCCTTCCGCTTCATCTTGTGGTGCCAACACCATGTCGACCAGAATCGGTCGTCTAATGCCGTAAAATGGAAGAGCGTATTCATAGTTGCCTTTGCCGATCATATCGCGGGCCAAAGAGCCAGTCATCTTCTCCATGGCCCGGTTCCAGGTGATCACACTTCCCTCTCTGTCGATAGCTAAGATGGCATCGGGCAAAAAGTCAATGACATCAGACAGGAGATTGCCTCTCGAATTCTTTAAATCTTCTTGGATGCATTTTTCAAATAAGGTATGCACAGAGTGCGCCTCTTTCTTCATCAATAATCACTCTGATCTTATTTAAGCATTGACTTGAGGAAAGATCATAAATATCTACAGTAAAATTCATCGATAATTCGCATGATCATCCTAAAAGGAGTGCTTTTCTCTTGGAGCCAATGATATCCCAGAGCGTGCCAGGAACAAGGAATGTCTCCCTCTATCCCTATCTGCGCAAGATCGATCTTATGTCCTCGAATTCTTATCTTCTCTCCTGTCCGGAACAGATTGTGCTCATCGATCCAGGTGGTTTGGAAGGACAGATCAACCGCCTGGAAGAGGAGATCCAAATCCTTCAAGATGAACAGCTTCGACCGCTTGTGATCTATCTTACACATGTGCATATCGATCACTGGCATCAGTTGACGCAATGCAAACCATCCTCTCAGCTATCGAAGGCCTTTCTGGCAGTACAGGAGACGGGGGCACTGGCTCTGGAGAAAAACGATCCCCTGTTGCCACTCTCCGCACTGCTGGGCCGACCCATGTCGGCTGTGCCAGTTGCTATTAAACTGCTCTCCGAACTGGATAAAGCCATATTGTGTGGCGATTCTCTTGACCTGTTGGGATGGAGGCTGGATTATGTCACAAAGTCCTGGCGGATCGCTGAGGATGTGGTGCTTTATGGCCAGATGGTATCCTTAGGCAAAGACGACTGCCTGGAGATTTACCACACACCAGGACACAGTCCAGACGGCATATGCCTCAGAGCAGGGTCTATGCTCTTTGTGGGCGATATATTCTTCGCCCCCAATCCCGGAATGGCTGGGGCCTATGGCTGGAACCAGAAGGATCTCATGCAATCCATCCTGAAGATTTTGTGGATTTTAGATAACAGAGAGATCACGACCTGTTGCAGCGGTCATGGCAACTTCATCGATGTTATGACCGCACGAAAGACCCTGCAAGTCATGTACTCAGATGCTGCATCTTTAAAGGACCTGCAAGATATCACACCCCTCTGGGCCCGGAGAATATCTGACTATGCTCAGGATCTCATAAACGAGCTTGAGAGAATCTTCACAATCATTGCCGGCAGGTTGGCCTACATATCTCATGTACTGGCAGAGCTAGATGAGGAGGTGCAGTCCAGAGAATTGGATGGCCTTCTTGATGCCCAGTACATGGACGAGCTATTTGTCGATTTTCATGTGTTTGCCAGAGAGCTCAATGCTGGAAAGAAGATGGACATAGAGATGGTTCATAAGAGCGGACAGGTCGTAGGCAGGCTGGAAAAGCTCTTCTCCAAGGAAAAACTGGAATCGATT
This sequence comes from Methanosaeta sp. PtaU1.Bin112, assembly GCA_002067705.1. Taxonomy (GTDB): domain Archaea; phylum Halobacteriota; class Methanosarcinia; order Methanotrichales; family Methanotrichaceae; genus Methanothrix. The sequence continues at coordinate 99,037 of MVRL01000112.1, read as the reverse complement.
TTCGACCAGTCACTTCTTGACAGGGCAGGCAGGCTGCTCAGCGACTATGCAGCTACGTATCGCGGTTTTCGTCCCCCCTACATAGTCTCCCGCGTGAACGTCAATAGGCTCATTGAGGTGGTGATGGAGAAGTTGCTTCACGGCGCCGATGAAGAGGGGGCGATTATGCAAGCGGAAAGCGATGAAGACTTTCTCTTGGCACTGAGGTATCGCATCGCTCAAGTAAAACTATTTGAATGCATAGACCTGGTCTTTTTGCCCAGCTGCAGAGAAGCTTTCGCTCGTCTGGATCAAGAGCGCTTTGCCGATATTCTAATGGATATGCTGGAGCGGTTCGCAGCGGCGAGAATAAAATCAATTGAAATATCAACAGAATGCGATGAGGAATGGATCTTGGTGCGAATCGTTGGAAAAAGCAAGTGCATCAGTCATCCTCTGAGCCGATCCAGGAGATTTTTCGAGAGGAATCTGGCGCTCTCCGGTGGTCTCCTGCAGATCTCTAAAGAGGCGGATCATCCATCTGTGGAGATCGAGTTTGCTGCATTTCAAAAAGATGGCTAAAATGTCCACTAAATAATTCAATTTAGCAGTGTTTCCGCCCTTTCGGCCCCGGTCAAGCAAAGGCATTGTCCTTTGCCTGGGCGTATCACATGCTTTAAGCCTCAGCATCTTGCCGCAGGTTGCGGGTGGCCTGCTGCCGTTCCGATTAATGGGCCCTGCATAATGGGCGGGAATATGCAATATCCATACCAGATTCAGCTTCGAAGGCTGTCATGAAGCCGATATCTGGGGGAAATCCGTTTTCCAAGAGATCTCTTCGAAATAACACTAAATATGAATAATGTATCCGTGCAGAACCATCCCGAACCGTTAAATGGCTTTTGGAACTCAAAAGCACTGTTTTTGCACAGAAGCATCAGTTGCAAAAAAACATCGTTCTGCTCTATCTTCTTATATCGTTCAGAGTTGGTGGATATCGGACAATTCACAAATCAGTTGAGTTGATCCTTTAAGGAGGTAATTGAGAAATGAAGAACATTAGACTTTTTGTGGCATTGGTGGCCGCATGCATGCTAATAATGCCTGCGCTTTCCATGCCGAACGCGATGGGACAAGACCAAAAGATGTTCGACTGCCCTAATTTTATGAAGGACTGCGCGAAGATGGGTTCCGACGGAAAGGAGAATCCCTGCCAGAGGTCCATGATGGGTGAGGACGGCAAGCAGATGGGCCTCGATGGAAAGGAAAATCCATGCCAGAGGTCCATGATGGGTGAGGACGGCAAGCAGATGGGCCTCGATGGAAAGGAAAATCCATGCCCGAAGTCCATAATGGGCGAGAACGACAGGCAGATGGGCCCTGTTCAGGGTGGAAAGGACAATTCCTGCCCCAAGCTCATGATGGGTGAGGACGGCAAGCAGATGGGCCCTGTTCAGGATGGAAAGGACAAACCCTGCCAGAGGTCCATGATGGGAGAGGACGGCAAGCAGATGGGCCCCGGCCTGGATGGAAAGGAGAATCCCTGCCAGAGGTCCATGATGGGAGAGGACGGCAAGCAGAAGGGACCGGAACACAAACCCCTCAAGTCCATGATGGGCGATAAGGGAAGAGAGGACAAGACCGTAGTAAAGATTGTAATAGTCAACGTGAATACTTGAATAAGAGTCTCTCAAGAACATCTATTATTTTTTTAGATAGATGAATACTGTATATACGTCATTGCAAATTCGTGTGGATGATTGCCGATGATAATTACAGATAAATGATGATAGGGAGAATATTTGCATGATAAAAGTCTCTTGTTTAGCTGCAATGATGCTTCTAATAGTCGGTAGCTTGATGCTGCCAGCATCATCCCAGGAACAGGTTTCGCAGACGGTTTATGTCTATGAGGGCGATTTTAACGGCACAGCCCTCTCAGGTGTGCAGGTTGTCGGCCAGGACGCGGCTGGCAAAAGCTTTAGCGGGACTACAGATGCAAATGGCATTGCTGTTGTCAGCGGGCAAGCCGGTGAATGGCTGTTCGTATTCATTAAGGACGGCTATGAGACACTCGATTTGAATTATAATGTCTCAGAGACCGGCGAAGGTGCGGTTTATCTGGTGAAGTCAAACCAGAACATGGTGCAAAATGTCCTCTCCCAGAGCAGTCAGCAACCTGAGGCAATGCCGCAGGGCGATGCAGCAGGTCAAACGCAATTGAATGCCAGCGAGACCGGCAGCGAGAATGCTGGCAAAGCAGAATTGGAGAGAACAAAATCAAGCCAAAACGAAGGGAAACCTGCCGGAGATAGCTTGACGCAATCCGCATTATCTCAGCATCAGGTCTCTGAGTCTGTCTACGTTTATGATGGAGATTTCAACGGCAGCCTTCTCTCCGGCGTGAAGATTGCCGGCCAGGATGCAGTAGGAAAGAGTTTTAGCGGGATTACAGACTCAAATGGCGTTGCAGTTCTCAGCGGACAGGCAGGAGAATGGCTGTTCGAGTTCGAAAAGGATGGCTATGAGACTCTCAAATTGCGCTACAATGTAACCGACACCGGCGAAGGTGCAGTATATCTGGCCCGATCAAAGGCGGTTCAATCAAAAGAGGCTCGCTCAGATAAGCCCTCCGAACAAGCGGTGCCGAATTCAGACAATCAGCAGGAGGTGTCGAATGCTAATGGAACCGATGAAAGGCAATCTGTAGAATACTGGCTATTAATGGGAAATTCCCTCTACGAGCAGGGAAGATATGATGAAGCAGCCGAGTCTTATGACCGGTGCATATTGCTCAATTCTCAAATCGAAGCTGCCTGGTTCAACAAAGGCAATGCCCATTACATGCAGGGTGATTTCGACAATGCCCTTTCTGCATTCGATAAAGCTATCGAGATCAATCCGAAGGATGCAAATGCCTGGATCTGCCGGGGCCTGACCCTGAAGAAGCTGGGCCGAAATACAGAGGCGAATTCCGCATTCATACAGGCAAAGGAGCTGGGATACACAGGTTGATTTGCCGTTGAGGCATGGCAGCCGATGAGGCCGGTCAGGAGAGATGGATGCTCTTTTCCTGTCTCAGCCTCATTAATATTCAGAACGTGCCAACAAAAAGATGCAGTCGCTTTATTATGCATCCTTTTTTTCTAGACCTGAGTCTGTAATTCAGTCCCGAACTCAAAATCGTCAGCCAAGCAGAAAAAACTCTCTCATGACTGAAGACGCCCTTCTCTCGGAAGAGCCGCAGCAATCCAACAACCTCTCACTGCGGGATTGATCTTTTCCTTTCTGCAAAAGATTGATCTTCCATAACCGTCCCTACCTTGGAAGAACAGGTGCGATTCATGATTCATACCGAGGCCATAGAGAAGGCAAAGAGCCACTTTGCCAGGCTGCTTGAGGAGCAGCTCTTGCGCGTGGAGAGGATGAAGGCGGGAGAGGACTGGGTGGACTACAGCAAGCTTGCGCCGCTCATCATCGGCGTGGTGGGCGGCGACGGCATCGGCCCCTACATCACCGAGCAGGCGGTGCGCGTCCTGAAATACGTGCTGGCAGACGAGATCGCCGCCGGCAAGATCGAGCTGCGCGACATCCCAGGGCTGGACATCGAGTCGCGGGTGGCGGCCATGAAGGCTCTCCCGGAGGGCGTCCTGGCTGCGCTCAAGGAGTGTCACGTCATCCTCAAGGGACCGCTCACCACACCCAAGAAGGGCGACAAGTGGCCCAACCTGGAGAGCGCCAATGTCTCCATGCGCCGCGAGCTGGACCTCTTCGCCAACGTCCGTCCGGTCAAGGTCCCAGAGAAGGGCATCGATTGGATCTTCTACAGGGAGAACACCGAAGGCGAATACGTACTGGGCAGCAATGGCTTGCTCGTCACCGAGGATCTGGCAGTGGACTTCAAGGTAATAACCAGCCCAGGCGCAGAGAGGATCGTTCGCCTGGCCTTTGAGTACGCAAGGAAGAACGGCATCAAACGGGTCTCAGCGGTCACCAAGGCCAACGTCATCAAGACTACGGACGGCAAATTCCTGGAGACGGCAAAGCGCGTGGCCAAGCAATACCCGGAGATCGCTTTTGACGATTGGTTTGTGGATATCATGGCCGCCAAGCTGGTGGATGAGAAGCGCAGAAAGGAGTTCCGGGTCATAGTCCTGCCCAACCTCTACGGCGACATCCTCACCGACGAGGCAGCTGAGTTTCAGGGCGGAGTGGGCACCGCTGGGAGCGCCAACATCGGTAAGCGCTACGCCATGTTCGAGGCCATCCACGGCTCCGCTCCGCGCATGGTCGATGAGGGCAGGGCAATCTACGCAGACCCGGCAAGCATGATGCGGGCCAGCGTAATGCTGCTCCGCCATATCGGCTATGTCAGCCAGGCGACAAAAATGGAAAGCGCCCTGGATATCTGCGGCCAGTTTGAGAGGAAGGTCGTCCTCACCGGCCGATCGGATGGAGCAACAGGCGCCCAGTTTGCCGACTATGTGCTAAAGACCCTTCAGGACCCCAACCTGGAGAGCCGGGCTAAAAGCTATGCAAAGCTTTAGCTAAAATAATAACCTAGTAGTATCCGTGCAGAATCTAGGAGAAGAATTGCTGGGCCTGAGCAAGGAGGATCTCTCCCTGCTCAGTGCCATTGAGACCGGGATGAAGACCCACGAATGGGTCCCGACCTTTGTGGTCTCAGAATTGTCAGGCCTGCCGGACCCAAAGGTGCAGTTTCGGCTGGGCCAGCTATTTGAAAAAAAACTGGTAGAGCGGGAGAAGATGCACTATCTCGGCTACCGCATCGATTTTGCCGCCTACGACCTTCTGGCGCTATCCGATTTTGTGAAGCAGGAAAAACTCTCCGCCTTTGGGGAAAAAATCGGGGTAGGAAAAGAGTCGGTGGTCTACGAAGCCCTGGGAGCGGGCCGCCTGGCAGTCAAGTTCCACCGCCAGGGCAGGTCCAGCTTCAAGCACATTCGCCGCCTGCGCGATCACCTCGATGGCAGGCCCAGGATCCCCTGGCTTTATGCTGCTGCTCTTGCCGCCCGCCGCGAGTTCGCGGTCATGGAAACGCTCTACCCGACGGTGTCTGTTCCCAGGCCGGTGGCCCGCAGCCGTCATGCTCTGGCTATGGAGCTTGTAGAGGGCCCTGCCCTCAACCGTATCACGCTCTCCGATCCCGAGAACGAATTGGAGCTGATCCTTGCTGAGGTGGCGACAGCACTGAAGCTGGGCATCATTCATGCCGACCTGAGCGAGTTCAACATAATCATCGATGACTGCGGCCCCAGGATCATCGACTGGCCCCAGGCGGTGGATGCCGGCCATCCCCATGCCCGGGAGCTGCTGGAGAGGGACCTGGCCAATGTCCTGCGCTTCTTTGAGCGCAAATACCGAATAGAGATGCCGCTGGACCGAGCCCTGCAGATCGTGAAGAAGACGGAGCCGGCGCAGGTACAGGAGAAAGAGACGGAACAGGAGACTGAGAAGGGGATGGAGCAGGGGGCATTGAGAAGTTGAGCATATTCGGCGTGGATATTGCCAGCGGCTCTCCTTCCGCCAGAAGAATGCCCTCCTACGATCTGGTGATCCTGGAGGAGGCAAATGCCACCGGCTTTCACATGATCAGCAGGCACAAGCTGATCCGGCTCATCCGGGAGCGCCAGCCCGAGATCGTGGCCATGGACAACCTTCACGAGCTGGCTGCAGACAGAAGGGAGTTGATCGACATCCTGCGCAGGATGCCTCCTTCTACAAAGATGGTGCAGGTGACCGGAGCAGAGCGGCCCCAGTCCCTCATCAAGCTGGCCCGCTATCACGGCATATCCTTCGACCGCACCAATCCATTGGAAGAGGCAGAGGTCTGCGCCAGGCTAGCCGCCAAGGGTGTGGGCGTTGTTTTATCCGCTTTTCAGGAGAGGACCTGGATCAAGGTCAGCCGGAGGCGTTCTTTGGGCCGGGGGGGCTGGAGCCAGAACCGTTACACCCGCAAGATCCACGGCGCGGTGATGGGATTGGCCAGGGAGGTGGAAAAGCAGCTTCGTGAGGCCGGATTGCAGTACAGCCAAAGGGCGGTGGAAGGCCTGGGCGGCTACACCAGGGCGGAGTTTGTGGTGGAAGCGCCCAGAGAGATGGTGCATATCAATCCCGGTTACTACAGTGATGCCCAGCTCCTGGTGCAGAGCATGGAGCGGCCTGAGCTGCAGTACAAGCCGCTCTTGCAGAGGCGGGGGTACATCATCGTCGGCCTGGACCCGGGAACGACGACCGGCATCGCAGCGATTAATCTTCGCGGCGAGCTGGTGGACCTGATCAGCTCCCGGGCCATGTCTTCCTCGGATGTTATTGAATGGATCGCCGCTCGGGGCAGATCGCTGCTCGTCGCCACAGACGTATTTCCCACCCCAGGCGCCGTGGAGAAGGTCAAACGCGCTTTCAATGCCGTTCTCTACTCACCCGGTGCGGATATCCCGGCAGAGGAGAAGATCGCTCTGGGACGGGAATTCAATTATAGAAATGATCACGAACGGGATGCACTGGCCGCGGCCATCAGCGCGTTCAAAAAATATAAAAATAAATTCATGCTTGTGGAAAAGAAGACCCCCTCCGAGGTTGATCCAGACGAGGTGAAGGCTCTGGTGGTGCGGGGCTACTCCATTGAAAACGCCATCGCTGAGTTTGTACCTTCGCCCGCTGCCTCTGCTGGCCAGGCGAGGCAGTCTATGGAAAAGCAGGTGGATGCTCTTGATCTCCACTCCGCCGTCTCTCCTGACATTGCCGCCTTGCGCCAGCATAACCAGCAGCTCACTGAGCAGGTGAGAACGCTGCGCTCCTATGCGGATGAGCTGCGGGCCCGTTTGGCGGAAAAGGATGCCGCCCTCAAGGCTGCCAGCGGCAAACTGGATCGGTTGAGGGATAAATCTGCCCGGGAGATAAAGCGGCAGCATGAGATCAGGATACGAGACAAGGAGATTCAGCGCCTTCGTTCGGTTCTGCGCTCGGAGAGAAAATACATTAAAAAACTGAAAAAGATTCTCGAGAGACAGAAGAAGGCGGAAGCAATCGAGCAGACGAGCGGCCTGCAAAGGCTCAAGCCACTGGCAGCATTTACCCAGAAGTCCATTGAGCAGGCCATTGAGCAGCACCGTCTGGGAAAGGGCGACTGGGTCTTTTTGCAGGATGCCAGCGGCGGCGGCAGGAGCACAGCAGAACTGCTGCGTGAGCTGGGGATCTCAGGCCTGGTGGCCGAAGGCGAGATGAGTCCTGCCATGCGTGAGCACTTTCTGCAGGTGGGCATTCCTGCTTTCTCCTCTCGGAATCTGCCTGTGCAGATGGTCAACAACATGCCCTTCGTGCGGCCGGAGGATGTGGCAGCGGCCAGCGCTGCCTGGGAGGTGGAGATGAAGGGCAGGCTGGCGAGAATGCAGGCAGAGCGACTGGAGAGCCTCTTCCAGGAGTACCGGGTGGAGAGGAAGAAGGAGGAGAAACGAAAGCAAAAGATTGCTAGGGATGCTCTGGGCTCAGCGAAATAGACGTCTAATGGCGACTGCGGCCGGGTCCATCATCGTCGAGGATGCCAGAGCATATCTGAATCATTCTTCTTATGAATCCTCTCTTAAGATACTTTCATACCTCTTGTGAATCCTGCTTAATTTGTCCTAAATATGCTTATTAAATAGGCTTATGTCTTACTAATTGGTGGTCAAGTTGCTTTGCATCCGTTCATTGCTATTATCCTGTTTGCTGATATCAACTCTGCTCGCTGGTGCGGCTTCTGCTGAGGACGCTGCCATCAATTCCGCAGATAATGCCTGGGTGCTCATCAGTGCTGCTCTGGTCCTGATCATGATTCCAGGTGTGGGCCTCTTCTACGGAGGCATGGTCAGAAAGAAGAATGCAATCTCAACTATCATCTTCAGCTTTGCCATAATGGGTATCATCAGTCTACAGTGGATCCTGTACGGCTATACCCTGGTCTTCGGAAAGGACATAAGCGGCCTGCTCGGTGGCCTGAACTTCCTGGGCCTGTCGGGCGTGGGCATGGGCGTCAAAGAGGGCTTGACAATTCCCTCGCTCACCTTCATGATCTATCAGGCGATGTTTGCCATCATCACCGTCTCTTTGATCACGGGCTCTTATGTGGAACGGATCAAGTTCAGCTCATTTCTCGTCTTCTCCCTGGCCTGGGCCACCCTGGTCTATGATCCTGTGGCTCACTGGGTTTGGGGCGGGGGCTGGCTGCAACAGATGGGCGCTCTGGACTTTGCCGGCGGCATAGTGGTTCACATAACCGCAGGCGTTTCCGCCATGGCCGTGGCTATGGTTATCGGCGTTCGAAAGGGCTTTGGCACAGACCCGATGGAGCCGCATAACATTCCCACCACGGTTATCGGTGCCGCTCTGCTCTGGTTTGGATGGTTTGGATTTAACGCCGGCTCTGCCCTGGCGGCAAACGGCATCGCAGCCAATGCCTTCGTCACCACCAATACCTCTGCGGCAGCAGCCGCCACAACCTGGATGCTCCTCTCCTGGAGGCAGAGAGCGCCATCCGCCTTGGGGATGGTGACGGGTGCGGTGGCCGGTCTCGCGGCAATAACGCCTGCAGCAGGCTATGTGACGCCTCTGGCGGCAATTCCCATCGGCATCGTGGCCGCCATAGTGGGATACTATGCCATTGTCCTCATCAGGGGAAGCGCAAAGGTGGACGACTCCCTGGACGTTCTCGCCTGTCATGGCATCGGCAGCACCTGGGGGGTCTTGGCTACAGGCATCTTTGCCAGCATCGGAGCCACGGGTCTGCTATCCGGAAATGCCCATCAGCTGGCCGTGCAGGCTGCCGCGGTGGCGTTCATCTGGATCTACTCGTTTGTCGTCACCTATGGCCTGGCCAGGCTCATCGACGCGGTCATGGGGCTGCGGGTGCGGGATGATGAGGAATCGGTGGGCCTGGACATCAGCCAGCACGGCGAAGGCGCTTACATGTGAGAGGAAAAATGAAGAAGATTGAAGCCATAATTCGGCCCGAGAAGCTGCACCTGCTGCGCAGCAAGCTGGACAGCAAGGGCTTTTCGGGGATGACGGTAAGCGAGGTCAAAGGCAGAGGGCGGCAAAAAGGAGTCACCCTTCAATGGCGGGCCGGCGATTACCGGGTGGAGTTCCTGCCCAAGATGAAGCTGGAGATGGTAGTGGATGACAGGGATGCAGAAGCCGTCATAGACCTCATCTGCGAGTATGCCCAGACGGGCGAAGCAGGGGACGGCAAGATCTTCATCTTTCCGGTAGATGATGTGGTTCGTGTGCGCACGAAGGAGAGGGGATGCGGGGCGGTTTAGCTCCTCCCCTGTTTATTTTTAAAGTAATACCCCGCAGCTTGCTGCGATTGGGATAAAGGGGATACGTGTTCAACTTAGGATTGGTTCAGAATTACCTGGTTCCGCTTTCATGCGGCGGCGCCTTGGATTCCCCGTCTGCTTGCAGCGGGGTGCGCCGCCGCCGTTTCACTGAATTGAATAGCTCAATTGCAGCTCAAGCTAAAGCGGATCGGCAAAGGCTGGAGAATGAAGTCAAGAAAATCCAATGATACAAAAAATTGGGGACCAGAGCGATCTCATACCCTGGGAAACTCGGCAATGGTCGGAGCCTTGAAGCAGGTGCAGTCAAAGATGCCCTTCACATCTGAGCCGAATCCTTTGCTTCCCATCTGGTATACTTCGGGCATGCTCAGATATCCGCCGGAGCAGCAGGGCAGCCAGTCGTCGTCTTCCTCTTCCTCTTCTACCGATGATGTGAGGTTCATGAGCTTCTCAATGTGGTAAGTTCCCCAATAGTCTTCATCCACATCAACGAGCGGCTTCTTCCAGGCAGTGTTGGCTATGAAGGTATTTTCATCGTCATCGTCATTTAAAACGATATCCGGATCACCCTGCAATAGTCCAATATGAGCACGGCCTTCCGTCATGTCCTCGGTGATGTTCATCATGCTGACGGCGGGATCCTCCTCTGAGATGAAGTCCTTGGCCAGGATCTCCAGTTCCTTGTCCAGAGCATGGGCATATTCCACCTCATGGTGCATTACCGTGGCAGACCCGCGATTCTTGAGCCAGCTCTTCTCCTTGATTAGAGAGTTGAAGTATAGCGGCATGCTGGCGTAAAATCCCGTGCCCACGCTGATGGTTATTGGGCTGTAGGTCATGGCGTTGTCCTCTTTGAGCTGAATGCAGCTCAGCGCTTCCGCGTAATCCGGTTCGTACTCGTCGCTTTTGGCAACACCGTAATTAGTATAATCCGATTTCTCCGCAGATAGTACCGATTCTGTATCGATCGAGCCGCTTCCGTGGCTGTAGTCGAAAACCTCCACACCATTGTTTCTTGTTCCATTTAGGCCCAGGGTATTGGGCATCTTTGCGTACTTGTAGTTCATGAAATAGCCGGTGCCGGTCACACTCTGCGTCATCTCTAATGTGAGATTGTCCTTAAGGGTGTATTCTGCAGATGCAATACTGGTCAAGAAGGCGATCAGTAATAGTGTTATCCCTGCCTTTTTCGTATCTATCCCTCCTTTAAGATTCGTTTGACCTTCCCCAGAATTGCTGTCTACGAAGGTCAACCAATATTACTTCCTCGTCACGTATATGATTTTATTGGATGTGGAATCATAACTGTTCTAGTAATTATCACAATAGTTATGAACCTTCCGCTTAATTAGCCTTCCGGAAATGAAGATGCGACTTTACCCGATGAAGAGGATATATTTTGACAACGTTCTTTGCTCATGAAAGGCACCATCGGATGTAAAAAACTGCGGAAGGCTAAAGTGCCTTGCCGTCCGTCTCACCCGTTCGGATCCGGATTGTCTTTTCCACCGGCAGGACGAAGATCTTTCCGTCGCCGATATTTCCCGTGTATGCTGCCTTTCTTATCAGCTCAATAGCTTCATTCTCTTTCTCATCCGGGACAACAATCTCCACCTTCACCTTGGGGAGCATGTCCACTTTGTACTCTTCGCCACGCCAGATCTGCGTTATGCCCTTCTGTCTACCTCGACCCTTTACTTCGATGGATGTCAGGCTCACGTAGCCTGCCTGATCAAGGACATTTTTTACCTCTTCCACCTTGGATGGTCTGATTATTGCCTGGATCATTTTCATGTTCTCACTCCGTCCGGGGAATGGTCATTAGCACGGCTATCTGGCTCCATCATTATTATATCCCCGTGTTGTTCTTGGATTACAAACTCCGGATAGGCTGAATATCCGTGCTCGCCCATATCCAATCCTGTAAGCTCTTCTTCCTTTGATACTCGCAGGCCAACCGTGTGCTTTAGCAGGGCAAATAGTATGTAGCCTGTTCCAAATGCCCACACGGCTACGGTTGCCGCGTCAATGAGCTGAGCCGTCATCTGTCCGGTATTGCCGACGATAAGCCCGCTTACTCCGCCATAGGTGCCGTCTGCGAAGATTCCCACCGCAAGCAGTCCCCAGAGGCCATTATAGCCGTGCACAGCCACCGCGCCTACCGGATCGTCTACTTTGAGCACCCATTCATTGAACTTTATGCCATACATTACTATCAGTCCTGATATAAGCCCAATTACCACCGCTGCCCATGTAGGGATGTAGGCACAGGGCGCAGTAACTCCTACAAGGCCGGCCAGAGCACCGTTGCAGGTCAGGGCAATATCTACCTTTTTCGTCTTCAGGAATGTCCAGTAGCAGACCAGCACCGCGCCGGCAGCTCCTGCCAGGAAGGTGTTGACCGCTATCACCGATATGCGCAGATCCGTTGCTGCCAGCGTCGATCCTGGATTGAATCCGAACCATCCGAAGAAGAGCACAAATGTGCCCAGGACGATGTATCCTACGTCGTGGCCGGGTATGGCGTTTGGTGTGCCGTCTTTATTGAATTTGCCGATCCTTGGACCGAGGAGCATTATGGCCGCCAATGATACCAGGCCGCCGACTGCATGCACCACTCCGGATCCTGCGAAGTCCCTGGCGCCAACGCCGTACGGCAGGGTTGACAGCCAGCCTCCGCCCCAGACCCAGTGGCCGTAGATGCTGTAGATGATGGCGGTGACAATGCCGCTGTAGATGAGGTAAGCCTGCAGCTTGAGCCGCTCTGCGCAAGCACCGGCGACGATTGTTGCAGCCGTGGCAGCAAAGACCACCTGGAACATCCAGAACATCATGGTCGAGACATCATAGGCGTCTCCACTGAGGAACCAGCCGCTCCATCCGATTATACTGCTCCCGTCTTCCAGACCTGCAAAGAGCTTGGAGCCGCCGAACATGAGGGCAAAGCCGACTGCCCAGTAAGCCAGAGCGCCTATGGAGAAGTCCATATAGCTCTTGGCAAAGTAGTTGACTGTGTTTTTCACCCTTAAAGCTCCTGCACCGAGCAGGGCAAATCCTGCCTGCATGAAGAATACCAGGAAGGCCGCCACCAGAGTCCAGGCGAAGTTTGTGGCGATTTTCAGCCCGGCTACATCATCCGTGTAGGTAGCCGAGCCGCTCGGATCGCCTGCCATGGCTATAGTTGCAAGTAGCAGCAATAATAGGAATGAGCTTGCTGCAATAGTTGGATACTTTGTCATTTTCATGCTCTATCACGATCCTCGATGGAAGATCAACGAGCAGAAGATGCTATAAAAACTTTGTTAAAAAATTTTCATACTTATTATGAGTCGCGCATAATTGCATCACATTCTAAAAAAATCGCCCGTTATCTCGATATTATGGCTAAGGCGCCACGTCTTGCCCCAAAGGCACGAAAGCACAAAGGACACACAATGATATTCATAGTGGTCATTCAGCTTTGCGATCTTTGCATTGTGGCGGGCCATTCGCGCCCAGCAGCCCTCGACCATAGCGTAGCTTTTTGCCAACTCCAGGATTGCGCTCCCGGCTGCTGTCTGCGGGGTTGGATTATTTTCGGATAAGAGTCAATGATTTCAGCAAAAGGATTCGGCTGTTAGCCCGATGGCGGCAATTGCTGCAACGCTGGCAAGGTCCATCGGCACAACATATCCTGAAATGTTGACCTGGTTATTTTGCATTCAATGATAAATTTTCCTGTCGATAGTAATAATTATATGTTCCAAGAGAATATAAGCCTGAGACTGAAGCCTGGAGGAATGAGAAAGGGATGATTGTCTCTCGCCTAATCTTAAAAAACTGGAGGAACTTTCAGTCGGTGGATGTCGTCCTCCAGGACCGGGTGTTCCTTGTCGGGCCGAATGCATCCGGCAAATCCAACCTCCTTGATGCTTTCCGCTTCCTGCGTGACATTGCAAAAGACGGCGGCGGCCTTCAGAAGGCAGTGGCAGACCGGGGACGCCTTCCCAAGATCAGGTGTCTTTCTGCCCGAAGAAGCTCAAATGTTGAAATCGAAATTCACCTATCCGAGTCCTCTCAGGAGCCACCCAGGTGGAAATACGCCATCGGCATCACTCAGGAGAAAGGCGGAAAGCGCAGGCCGATCCTGGTCTACGAAAAGGTCTGGTCTGCAGAGAACTTGATCTTAAACCGGCCGGATGAGCAGGACAATCAAGACGCTCAGCGCCTCACTCAAACGCACCTGGAGCAGATCAACTCGAATATGCACTTCCGAGAAATTGCCGTTTTCCTGACCTCAATTCAATACATGCATCTTGTGCCTCAGCTGCTCAGATTTCCTGATTCATTTCCCGGTCAGGAGATACCAGGTGACCCATTTGGCAAGAGATTCCTGGAAAACCTTGCCAGGACGAACAATAAGACCAGAAGTTCCCGGCTGAATAAGATTGAGAGCGCGCTTCATGATGTTGTGCCCCAGCTCAAAGAGCTATCTTTCATCAAAGATGGAAACGGTGCGCCTCATTTGGAGGCAGTCTATGAGCATTGGCGGCCAAAAGCGGGAAAGCAAAGAGAGGACCAGTTCTCAGACGGCACTTTGAGATTGATTGCCCTTCTCTGGTCACTGCAAGATGGAAGGTCGCTTTTACTCCTGGAAGAGCCGGAGCTCTCACTGAATGCAGGCATTGTAAGCAAACTTGCACCCATAATCTCAAGACTGCAGAGGCAGACAAAGAGACAGGTTATCTTAAGCACTCATAGCCCTGACCTGCTTTCCGATAAAGGAATTGGCGGCGAGGAGGTGCTGATCCTCATACCCGGGCCTGAGGGCACAGAGGTTGCTGTAGCCTCCACTAAACAAGAAATCCTGGAGCTTCTGGAGGGAGGGCTGAGTATAGCGGATGCCGTTCTTCCGACCACCAATCCTCAAACGGCATTGAGTTCGTGGGGCATCTGAATTGGCAATGCAGATTCCCATCAATCTGGCATACGAAGACGATCTCAGCCTGCAAATCATCCTTAGAATTCTCGAAAGCCAGGACGTTATCTCATCAAACAAGCGTTTCTCTGTAGGGTCTCGTTTTCACGGACGGGGCTTCGGATATCTGAAGAGGAACATAAGCGGATTCAATAAGGCTTCAAAAGGGATGCCTTATCTGATCCTTACCGATCTGGACGACAAAGAGTGCGCTCCAATAATGATTCAGGAATGGTTGCCGGAGACGAAAAGCCCCAACCTAATTTTTCGAGTCGCAGTAAGGGAAGTGGAATCGTGGCTGCTGGCAGATGGACCGGGGTTCGCGAGGTTTCTGGGCGTCTCTACCAAAAAAGTGACCGCAAAACCGGACGATCTTCCGGATCCAAAGGCGTGTCTGATAAATTTGGCTAGAAAATCGATAAAGAGGTCCATTCGAGAAGATCTCGTGCCAAAGCAAGGCAGCACCGCGAAACAGGGTCCTGCGTACAATGAATGTCTTGCTTCATTTGTGCAGGAATCATGGAATCCATCGAATGCTCGCCGGTCTTCCCCAAGCCTTGAGAGAACGATAAAGGCGATTGAAGTAATAAGACGCTGTAGCAATATTTAAAAAATTTAAGGATATAAAATCTAATACTTATCCAGCTTCTTGGCCACTTCCCCGAAGATGGCCTTGATATCGCCCACGCCGAGAACGGTGGCGACAATTCCCTTCTTGTTGTAGTAGTCGATGAGGGGCTGGGTCTGGGCATGGTAGGCATTCAGCCTCTGCTTGACCGTCTCCTCGGTGTCGTCTGCTCTCTGGTAGAGCTCTCCGCCGCAGGCATCGCACTTTCCTTCGGCCTTGGGCTTATTGAAGGAGACATGGTAGGTAGCGCCGCACTTGCACATCCGCCTGCCGGTCACCCTTTTAACCAGCTCGGCGTCAGGAACATCGATGTTCAGGACGACATCGATCTTCTGGCCCAGTGCGGGGAGAATCTTGTCCAGAGCCTCTGCCTGGGGCATGGTCCTGGGGAATCCGTCCAGCATCCATCCGCCCTTGACATCGTCCTTGGCCAGCCTGTCCTTGATGATATCGATGAGCAGAGCATCGGGTACGAGTTTGCCTGCCTCCATGAACTTCTTGGCCTCGACACCGAGAGCAGTCCCGTTCCTCACGTTCTCTCTCAGAATGTCTCCGGTGGAGATGTGCTTTACATGGTATCTGTCGACGATCATCTTGGCCTGTGTGCCCTTTCCGGACCCTGGTGGACCGATCAGAATAATATCCATTCCTAAATCCTCCTATTCCCTTGACAAGTAGCAAATGCCGCTTGTGAGCGGGAGGAAATATTATCCCATACTTTAAAAAACCTTTTCCATGACGCATAAAATCTCACGGCAAGCCGCGAATGGCGCGAAAGCCTGAGATCATGGTTTATCTGGCAAGAGCTGATGCTCAATGAGGCCGCATCAACTGCCCTTGCAGCCTTCATCCGATCATGGCGACGGCGCTCATAACAATTCCCGAAAAGACCGGTATGGTGAAGTTGTCGTCCAGGCTCTTGTCTTTGATGATGATGGCCACGCCGTCGGCAAAAGCTGCCGCCGCGGCTCCCGCCAGGTAAACTTGGGGCAGGAGTCCGGAAAGGCCGGAGGCGAGATATCCGATGAGAATGCAGACGGCAGCTGTGGCTGCGACTACCGGCAAGGGCTTGATGCGCCAGCTGATGCCGGGGGGCGGCGCGGCCCGCACATCGCAGTTCTGCAGAATCGATCCGACGAGACCGCTCACCGTATCGCCCAGAGAGAGAAAGAGCATGGCGGTTATGGCGATGCCTGGCGGAAAGAGAAGTACAGTGAGAAGGCTGCCTGCCATATAGTAGATGTAGCCGGCCACCTTTGTCTCCTCATGATCACGGACCTCGGGCAGACGAATCTTCCCCTGAAGCCTTGCAGACTCCAGGAGCAGGGATAGAGAGAAAACGAGAGCTATGGCTGCTGCCGTAACAGTTCTGCCCAGAAAGATCAGTCCCAGGGGCACGGAAAGGCCGGTGAGGTGAATGGCCTTTCTGCGCGTCTCCCTTACCAGCTTTCTCTGCCACTCCAGGGCCATCTCAGCCACAATCCGTCGCCCTCTCCGCGATTCTCAGTGCGATTCCAGGTTATTCTGCCTTTTTCCTGCCTATTTCCTATTACTATTCCTTCTTTCCAAGGGCAACCGGCTCTCCGGCATCTTCGAACTTGATTCTGCCTGCCAGCAATGCGGAGAGCTTGTCCGCTATCTGCCTGCGGGAAACCTTTATCTGCTTCATGGAGTCGCGGTCCCGGATGGTGACAGTTCCATGCTCACGGATCTCATAGTCAACGGTGATGTCAAAGGGCGTGCCGATCTCATCGTTGCGCCGGTATCTGCGACCAATCGATCCGGAGGCGTCATAATCCACCCGCATGCCAGAAGAGCGCAGCTCCTGCACAATGGCCCTGGCAGGATCTGAAAGCTCCTTTCGGTCCATCAGAGGCAATACTGCCACCTCAATGGGGGCCACCGCAGGATTGAACCTGAGCACGGAGCGCATCTCACCCTCCACATCATCCTGGTAGAAGGAGTGGTCCAGCACAGTGTAAATGATGCGATCTATGCCGAAGGAGGGCTCAATGACGTGAGGCACAACCTCCTCACCCCGAATCTCTTCCTCCACGCTTTCAAAGGAGACCAAGCTCGAATCAATCTCAATCCTCTCTCCTTCTATTGTCAGATAGATCTTGTCGCCCCGGCTCGCCTCCAGCTCCTCCGGGGAGAGGGCCTTGAGGGCCTCGCCTACAGCCTTGGCGCGGGCCTTGAACCTGGGCCCCAAAGCCTTGTAGTCCGGCTTTATGACCAGCTTCTTTCGCTTCACCGGCTGATCGTAATGGACAAAGACGCTCAGATTGACCCGGCTGGCCTGAGCATGGGCCACCAGATCATAATCGGTTCTATCCGCCACACCCACGATCTCAATCCAGCCCAGTCGGTCTAAGAAGACCTCAGCGTCCCAGCAGTCTGCAGCATAATGAGCCATCTCATCGGATTTGTGCTGCCGGAAGCGCAGCTTATCCGCGGCTACGCCCACGGCCAGGAGGAACTGATAGGTTCGGGCAACGTAGTAGGCCAGAGCCTGGTGAGCGACTACGCCTCTTTGTGCAGCCTCGCCGAAGGTCATCTCCTCCTCCTCGCCCTTCTCCTGGGCAGCCTGGGAATAGAACTTCATCTTGATATCCGCGATCTCGGCAAAACGGGGGTGGCTCTTGTCCCTTGGGTCGATGAATATCTCCGCCTCGGCCTGTGTGAACTCCCGCAGCCTAATCACGCCCTGACGGGGCGAGATCTCGTTTCGGAAGGATTTGCCTATCTGCACCGCAGCGAAGGGCAGAGAATCGCGGAAGTAGCGCAGGAGCCGAGGGAAGTTGATGAACATGCCTTGCGCAGTCTCCGGCCTCAGATATCCAGCCATCTTGTTTCCGGGGCCGATCATGGTCTTGAACATGAGATTGAACTCATAGACCTCCGACAGCTCACCGCCGCACTCCGGGCAGCCGATTTCGTTATCCTGAATGCATTTGTAGATCTCTTCATTGCTGAGGGCATCAGGCACCTCGATTATGTGCTTGATGAGGTGATCGGCCCGGTAGATCTCTTTGCACTCCTTGCAGCTGGTAAGCGGATCGGAAAAGCCGCTCAGGTGGCCGGATGCCTGGTAGATCCCTTCTACGCCGATGGTGGGCGCCTCGATCTCCGCAAATCCTTCCGAGATGACAAAATACTGACGCCAGATGTCCTCAATGCGCCTCTTGAGGGGCGCGCCCAGTGGGCCATAATCGTAAAAGCCTGCTGCTCCGCCATAAAGCTCAAAGGCGGGCCAGAGAAAGCCGCGCCTCCTGGCAAGTTCGTTTACCAACTCATTTTTATCCATGCCAATCCTCGTTATGGTTTTAAAGAACCGGCGTTGATTTAATCTTTGTTATGGAAAAAATAGGTCTCGTGAGGGCATAATTGCAGAAGAAAAATTACAGACGAAAAAGCCTTATCCGGAAGCTGAGACCGCAAGAAGCATCCCGAAGGCCACAATAACGCTGCAGAGCAGAATTATGTCGCTATACTTGCTGTGCATCAACTCCTGAAAGCCGGATAGTATGCAGCTTGGCTCTTCACATCTATCCTCTTGGTTCTGCCTCAAGACACCACTCACCCCTTGCATGTGCTATACGTGGATGGCACCATTTAAGTACCTATTTTTCACATTGACGTGTTATGAGTACCTGTATGCATTTTTATGAATCATATGACTTCTATATCAGACCTAGATTTGCAATAATTGAAAGAAAAAAGCAATTATTATTACTATTTGGGCGATGACTGCAGCAATTGACTGAAGCTCGCATTATTGCGCCTGCGCAAGATGCAAAATAAAAAGGCAAGACAGAGAATTAAGGCCGATTGCCCAACTTGCCGGTTGGCCAATGGGCCGTTTTTTCAGAAGCGGAATTCTCTAGCTCAGCCACGTCCTGTCTCACTCGATCTTGACCTCTTTTCCCTTTCGCTTCTCTTTCTTGTCCAACTCAAGGGTTAAGACGCCGTTCTTATAGGAAGCTTTGGCGCTGTCCGCATCGACGGCAGAGTCGAGATGGATCATCTTATAGAAATTCTTCTCGTCCTCGGTTTTGATCTCTACGCTGTCCTCAGCCACGTCCAGTTTTACCTTTTCCTTGTCCACGCCGGGCAGCTCTACGAAGATCCTGTATCGTTCCTTCTCATTCATCACATCTACAAGCGGCTCCCGTCCCCGGCTGGGCTCGATGCCCCTATGAGATGGCTTGATGTTGCCAAACTCTCTGAATACCGGCTCCTTTCCCGGCTCTGCCGTATAGCTAAAGCCGTAGACAAAGGGGCCATATCGCCTGGATATTCCGCCCGGAGTCTCCTCCTCGCGCACGAAGGTCCGAAACTCGGCTGGCATATCTGCTTCAAATTTTTTAATCATATCCTCAAAGGGACCTTTGAACCAGTCATCCTCGAATCGATCCTTCTTTTCAAAGGGGAATCCTTTAGCAAAGCTCTCGAATATATCGAATATAGATGGATATCTTTTATCCCACATTTATATCACCTTATGGTTACTTGTCTATACTAACCATACGTTAGTGATAGGATATAAATTTTTGCCTCAAACCATAGGACTCCCCTGAGAAAACAAGGAACTGAATTGCAAAATGCAGGTAGAAAGAAGGTGAGAAAACGCTGATCCACAGCGCCCTCCTCAGAGGAACTGAGCTGCTAAATTGCAGCCGTCTTATCTCACCTGACGCTAATGCGTGAATCATTGGCCAGGCAGCACTGGATTTTTAGCACAGCACCCGTTTTAAGGGGACCCGGTCATCTTTCGATGGAGGGCCTGGCTCCAGCCTATGCATCACGCATCCCTGCGCCGCATTTCCCTTTACCCACGACACGTGAAGATCCTGGCATTGCACCTTATGAGGTGTTTTTCGCCACAGCCGAAGACCTGCGCCGAAATTGCGCCGCGCCTTCCGACGCCGATCAACGATTGATCCGAGTGAGAATGAAATCCATCATCCTCCTACTCGAATGATCGGTCGGACAGACTTAATCGGCCAATGAATCAGGTGTTTGGGAATTGCATGCGACAAAATACTCTTATATTCGTTATAGATATATCTAGTTTTTGGGCTGCTCAGGCTGCCGGTCATAACAACACATGCCTGAAAATCTTAAATACGAACGAAAGCGATAAGAAATTGCAGGATTTTGATAACCGCATAATAACGCCTGGTCAGCAGCAGGAATAGCTAGGGCAAATGAGAGCAAAAAGCTATGCTGCAAGGACTTGTGCCGGACCAGGAAATAACCCGGATGTGAATTTATGATGGATGGCCTAGTTCAGTTCGAGGCGAATATCCAGAGCTTCAGGAGCATCAGATCGAGGGTGATCTGGCCAGACTCGGAGGGCCCTTGGATAGAAGGCGGAATCGAAGACCTTATGGTGCATTTCACCTATGCCAGTTGGACCGCCTACAACCTGGGATGCGCCCTATCCCTGGCCCTATCCAGTAAAGAAGAGGATATTGGACGTACCATCTCGGAGATGCTGACCAGGACCATCTCTTCAATGGGCGCGATTCAATTAGCAGAAATCCGCCTTACACCTGATGCAATAGACGAGCTGAAGAGAGATCATATCGAACCCTGAAGTCTATTAGCATAATTCAAAGGCACGCCTAAGCCATTTTTATTGAAAAGTAGCCCGGCCGGGATTCGAACCTGGGTGGGGAGGTCCAGAGCCTCCTGTGATTGACCGCTACACTACCGGGCTTCGCCACTACCCTTGCAGCAGGTAGTTATTAATCTATCGATCGACGGGCCCCTTCTGCCCCAGGGCAGCCGAGGAGCACGACCCGGCTTTCCTCGCCTGGCCTGACTGCGCGAGAATGATTCATCTCATCTAATATCAGTCTCTCTTGCCGATCTGCTGGCCTTCTGCCTTTGAGAAAATCATCAACCGGATCCAGATCAAAACTCAAAGCCCTTGTCTTATAGTGCATGGGCACAGCGACCGCAGGATGTAGCTGCCTCATCACCTTGTTCGCACCTGCTGCATCGATGGTATACCTTCCTCCCACAGGCAGAAAGAGCAGATCAACTGCGCCTATGGCATCTATCTGGCATCGGCTCAGAGCATGCCCCAGATCACCCAGGTGACAGACTCTTATGCCGTCCAATTCGAAGCAGAAGATGGTATTTGTGCCTCGCATCCGTCCGCCGTCGGCATCATGGCATGATTCTATGCCCAGGATCTCCATCCCCCTGCGGGTGTATTCGCCAGGGCTGAAGATCACCTCTGCGTCCTTTCCCGCGGCGAGGGCATTATTGTGATCACGGTGGTCATGGCTGATGAGGACAATGTCCGCCCGCACCGGCGGAAAGCCGTAGCCCACCTCATCTTCATGAAACGGATCAAGCAGCAGAGAAAGTCCTCTCTTGCCCTCCAGAAAGAAGCAGGAGTGTCCTAGCCAAGTGATAATCATAATAAATCCCTATCGATTCGGGCGTCGATCACGGCATGAACTATGCCGGGAGAAAACTTCTTGACCAGCACATGGCCGAGGATCTCAGCGCGACAGCCCAATGCCTTTGCTGCTTGCGTTACATCTTCGATGGCTGCGGCAGGATACATGCGAGAGGGAATTGTCTGATGGTAATGCAATACCCCTCCTGGCTTGAGGGCGGAAATTCCCTTTTGCAGGTACCGGTCGGTTACCTGAACCATGCCCATCACCACTCTGTCGGCCACTCCTTCTGGAGTTGCCTTCGCGCAGTCTCCCTGGACCGGCTCCACGATCTTCTCCACATGGTTTTGCCGGATATTCTGGCAGAGATAATGGTAAGCGTTGGGATTCCACTCGATCGCCATGATCTTTCTCGGCCGGGAGTGAACCGCCATGGGAATGGAAAAGTAGCCGATCCCGGCAAACATGTCCACTACATATTCGCCCTTGCCAAGACGGCTCATTCGGATGCGTTCCATGAGGTTTCCAGGCGAGAACATCACCAATCTCGCGTCCAGATTGAAGATCACTCCGTTTTCCCTATGCACTGTTTGGGTCTTTTCGCCGACGATAAGCCTTCGTGCGGGTTCGCGAAATGGGCCTAAGATGCCCTCGTCAGCTAAAACCGAGCGGCACCGAGGATAAAAGTCTAAAAGAGCCCGGCCAATATGCTGCTCATGCTCCCTGAGTGCGGGATGGATTTTAACAATTATTATGTCACCTAAAAGAAACCATCCCCGAGGACGAAGATTGATGCATTCCTGGGGAATCTTTCCTTGAAGGGCATGGAGGAGGTCCGGCGTCTTTCTGTAATAAACAGGCTCCTCCTGAACGACAATCTCATAACCAGAGACTGATCGGATGACCGGGATCTCTACACTGCTTTCTCTCTTAATTATCTTGCGGCTTTTATCAAAAACGCCGAGAGCAACAACTGCTCTCAAAGACTCATCTGCATTCTTATTCCTGGCCAGAACTGCCAGTTTATTTCTTTTGGGTATAGCTCTGCTCAAAGCTTACCCCTTCTTGGGTCAGGTTGAACTCCAAGACCGAGGTCTCATTCCTGCTGGTGACAGTAGAAGGCAGTCCATAAACCAGCAGGTTGGTGTTGAAACCCTCTGGAGCCTGGAAGCTGAGGCTCACGGGAATTGTTGTCCAGTTGCCCTGCAAATAAATCTTCACACTGGCGTCTCCCGTAGAGTTCATTCGCACCAGTGTATTATTGCCATGAGATATGGTTACAATTCCACCTCTGGCACTTATGCTTTGGTCGATATTGGGGGGAAGAGATATCTGCATATCGTTAGCCATTTCGTCAGGGTTGGTGATGTTCAAGGCCAGATAGCTTTCGTTACTGGAATTGGATAGGTTTGCAGAATAATAGACCAGAGATGTTGGCGGTACTGGTTTATCCACCAGTGCCGGACCATACATGAAAAGAACTGCTAGAAGAGCCAGCAAGAAAGCCGAGCCCAATAGGGTAACCGTCCTCGGCGGCATTTCCATCTTCTTTTTCGCCATCGGCGCTGTCAGAATCTCTTTCGCAGGAAAGGAACCTGCGGCAATATTTCTTGCAGGAGAAGCACTGGACGGTGCGACATCCGATGCATCCGGTGCGGGGGATATCTCCTCAAAGACCTCCGGTTCATGCAGAGGATACGAGGGCGGTTTTGCCTCTTCTACCTCATCTTCTGCCTTTAATTCCGTTTTCCCTTTAGTCTCATTCTGTGGTTTGGATCCTGCCGTCTCTTCAGTCTTTTCTTCCGTTTGATCCTCGGCAATTGACGGGATTTCCTCTGCGTCCTCAACTGCCCGCGGAGTCACCGGACCGCTCTCAACCACGGGTACGGTGCTGTCCGGGATAGGTGCCATCTTTCTTCGAGTAGGCATCGTTACTGTTCCTTCATCGAAGTTGAGGATCAAATCGGTATATGTTCCGGTAACATCCACGAACCTCAGTGCCCTCGGAACCAGGTAAGATACGCCGGATATCTTGACCTCTTCGAAGAACTCAGTGTTCTTCATCAAACGATCCTTGAAGGCGTAAACCGCTCCGCTCTCCATCTTTGCATCAATTTCGCTGAGACTTGGAAAGCGATCCTCCTGCGCGGCCAGCTCTTTGGTGGCCACAACATAGGCTTCAAAGAATACGCGACTCATTCTGTTGAGCCGATTGGTGTAGCGCCTATCGAAGAGAAAGGAGAAACCCTCACCTTTGAGCTGCAAGCACTCCTCTCGCGAATGCCGCCAGGCAGAGAACGAGACATCCATTAGTGGATGATATCACCAAACCAAATAAGTATTTTATGTTTGGAGCCCGGCAAAGCAGAGGGATTTGGTCGGAAATATGCATTAATCCCGCAAATAAATCTCATATCAATCTCGTATGACAGGTATCTTTAAATCTCGCAGGCTTAACAATAGAGATCTGATGAAGCATTTGGGATTGGGGCACATTCTTCTGCTCATTGGGGTGGGGCTATTATTGGGACAGGCTGCCGCTGAACTTACAGCATTTCAGAGCCTGGTGCCATCGGCAACCGTTGGGCAGATGGTCACAGTAACCGTATCGCTTACCTACAATGGACAGACTCCTACGCAGGCGATGGTCACACCCAGCCTTCCGTTCGGAGTTGTCGCGAATGCTGGAGCGCAGAGCGCAGAGTTGTATCCCGGTATCACTCAGCAGATAAGCTACCCACTCATGGCACAGCAGAGCGGGTCTTATTGGATCGTTTCCGATATCAATTATGCAGAAGGGGGGGCCTGGCGCAATCTTAGATTGGAAGCTCCCTTTACAGCTACTGATTCAACATCTGCACCCCAGCAAACGCCACAAGTCCCTCCGACACCTGGTATGTCACCCGGCATGGGGCAGGATGGATCATATCCCGGTGGTCCCGGTGGTGCGGGCCAAACGGAAGATCCAACCGCAATTCCACCAGACGGTGGTATTCCTAATAAGAAGCGGCCCGGAAATATGTATCCAGACAACAGCGGCAATGAGCCAGGCAATAACAATAATGAGCCAGGCAATACTGGCAGCGAAGGCAGCGGGCAACAGAATGATGGATCTGCGCAGGGAGATGCATCTGCATCATCCTAGACAGGCCAAACGTGATTCAATCGCCTGCATATCGACCATAAAAAATTATTTAGCCAATTTTTTATTTATTTTTTATATTTATCTATATCCAGATCGTCACGAGTAAAAAGGGCTTGCAGGTTTAATCCTCGTTCCTTGATAGCTTCTCTGCCGCCCTCCTGTCGGTCCAGTATGGCGAGCGCCTGCACTGGCTGATATCCTGCTGCACTGATGCGGTCGACGGCCCTGATGAGAGATGCTCCCGATGTGACCGCATCCTCCACTACCGCGACTAGAGCGCCTTTTTCCAGAGCAGGACCCTCGACAAAGCTCATGGTTCCATGCTTTTTGGGCTCTTTGCGCACAATCAGGCCGGATAGGCCTCTCTTTTGAATGTGGCTCAGAACTGAAATGGCAGAGACAATGGGGTCCGCGCCCAGTGTAAGGCCGGCCGCCGCAGAAACCTCCGGCCGGATCATCTCCAGCATCAAGCTGCCTGTGAGGTAAGCTCCCTCCGGGCTTAAAGTAACACGCTTGCAATCCATGTAATAATCGCTGATCTTGCCTGAGGACAGGGTGACCGGCCTCACCTCAAGGGACCTTTCCTTGAGCATCTCCAGGAGCCTTTCTTTATTGTTCACAGGTAATCTCCTTCATTTTTATGAGTATCATCATGAACGGCGGCAATAAATCTTGCGCCTTTTTTAATCTTTCTCTGCGCGCTCTTTATCTCCTCCAGGGTTCCCAGGTCGGTTCCATCCAGCAGATAGAGACGCGCTCTCTGCCAGTCAGCCATGGCCAGGAGCGGCCCGCGCATCTCCTCCACCGGTTCATTGAGGGGCAGTCCGCCGCAAAGGCCGTTGAAGGCAGGCGAGATGATGATCTCGCTATTGCTCTCAAAACCGTAATGCTCCTGCACCGCGCGACTGGAGAATCGTGCTCTAGCCCAGACGGGGCGGGAAGATGAGCGGCCCAGAGGGTCCCAAAGCCTTATCGCTGGATGCAGGTGCGCCGTTACCAGGCAGTCCGCGCGTAAAACCCTCTCATTAGGCCAGGTGTGACCATGAAAATAGCCGACGCCGTCCAGCACAAAACCGGAAGAGGAATGCACCTGTGTGCCCTGCGGAGCCATATCGGCCAGGTTGCTGTCATGATTTCCCGGCACGATCTCAACAATTGCCTGCTCGCAAAGGCGGCGCAAAAATTCCGGGACCTCACGCTTCTCCTGCCAGCTCGTCCTGGGAACATTATGCTTTATGTCTCCCAGGAGCAGAAGCCGGTCCGGTTTTATCTCATCCAGGAAGCCCTGGAGAGATGCAAGAATCTTCTCGGTCTGGCTGGGAATGGAGACGCCCCCCAGCCAGAGCTCATGCTCCAGTCCCAGGTGAAGATCAGCCGCCACCAGAACGCGCTCTTCACCCTGCACCAGGAGTAGAGGAGCACCAAAAACCGGCGTGATCGATCCGGCAATCAATCGAGGAGCCCCTTGAGGGACACGGCCAGCTCTTCCAGACTCGAGGTCACCGTCCGGCAAGAGCATTCGATCATCAGGTTCACCCGAGAGCTGTCGGTCTCTCCGGCGCGGCGAAAATCGGTTCTCAGCCCCAGGATCATCTTTCCCTGCATGAAAAAGCAGCCTATCTCCCAGGCGGTTCCGTCGTCCACCTGAGGGCCGTCCAGCATGGCCACCATGATGTCGCATCCCATCATGGCCTGAAAATTTGCCTGGAAGATCTGCTCCGCCGTCGCCTGGCAGGAGACCAGCTCATGAGGCCAGATGATCCGGACGCCATCCAGCCGGTCCTCTAAAAATCCCTTGACCCGCTCACCCCAGGCGATCTCAGACCGCGAGAAGAGCGGGCCGGAGAGGTAGATCCTGCGACCCAATAGGCCCCTGTCACTGCTGTCCATGCATTTATTGGCTCTTTAACTTTTTCCGTTTTTTGATTATGCTGCTGCCGCCTGCAGCAGCCTGCTCTTCACAAATTCTCTCTCCAGGCTGGCCAGGAACCATCCCACCTTTGGGCCCTGCCGGTCTCCCAGGAAGGTCAGATAGATGGCCTGGAAGAACTTCTTGGAGTCGAGCCCCTGTTCCTTGGCGACGGCGTAGACCAGCTCATGAATCTCGGCAGCGGTCTTGTCGTCCAGCTGCTCCGCCAGGATGCCCAGACCCTTTCTCTCCTCGGGCGTGAGGTTCTTGACGGCGGAGGGAAGCGTCTCCTGCAACTGGAACTTGACGTAGGCGGGAGCGTATTTGTCAAGCCACGTCTTCACATTTCTCGCCCTGCCCAGGATCTCATCGCGGCGGGTGGAGACATCGTAGCCGGATCTCTTCAGGGCAACGAAGAGAGCATCATCATCGCCGCGGGCGATCTGCACTGCGGTAACCATATGGCGGAATGGAATCTCGAAGGGCCCGCTCTTGCTGGGATTGGATAGCTGTATGGCCCTCTCGTCGCCCTTCCTCTGGTCGTATTCGTCAACTAGTGAGAGCAGCGGCAGACCTGGGTCGAACTCTATATGCTTCTCTGGTTTGTTTCTGATGATCAGGTAGCGCAGGACCTCGGGCGGCACCACGTCCAGCATCTCCTGGATGGTGACCACGATTCCAGTGGAGCTGTGCATGGCTCCCACCCCCTTGAGATGAATCCACTCGTATACCATGGGGAATGGGGCGGGATAGCTATAGATCTCCTCACTGATGCGCTTTCCTGTGTCGTAGGACCCCCCGGATGTGGCATGGTCCTTGCCGAAGGGCTCGACTGTGACTTTAAAGATCGGCCAGCGGGCCGGCCAGTCTACCCTCCAGACCAGCTTTCCTCCGCCGTTCATGGAGACGGTCCCCCGCGAGCCGCAAGAGCATTCGTAGTCCACAGTCTCGGCGTCCAGGTCGAAGCCGGTGACACGGGTGGTGTTGGTCTTGCCGCAGGTCGAGCAGATGACATCAAAGGGGCTCCAGCCCTCTGGAACGTCGCGCCCGGAGACCTCCTTGAGGATGCGGGCGATGTCGTCCCTGCGCTGCAGGGCGGTCTTGATGGCTTCGTTGTATTTGCCTTCCTTGTATAGCTGGTCGGCGCGGTAGACAATGGGCTTGATGCCCAGCCGCTCCATGCTCTTCAGGAAGGGAAGGAGGAAATGGTCGGCGTAGCTATTGCAGCAGCCCTTGGGGCAGGGTATTTCCGAGAGGGGCTTTCCGATGTGCTCGGTGAAGCTCTCCGGCAGGAATGGATAGAGCCTGCGCAGGCGGTCGTAGGTGTCGGCGATGTAGATGAGCTTGGCCTCCACACCCCGGTCCAGAAGGGCGCGGTAGACGGCCTCTGCCGTCATGACCTCGCGCATGTTTCCGATGTGAACAGGGCCTGATGGAGTTATGCCCGTGGCGATGGTATGCGGGCCGCTCTTCTCAAGCTTCTCGGCGATGACGTCAGCCCAGTGAATAGACATAAGGTCAATTCGATGTCTGGAGGGGGATATTAATCTTATGTTAAGGAAGAATGCCGGGAAGAAACGCCATAGAGGAATTAAGATGAAGACTGCTCTGCTAATATTCTCAATCCTGCTGGTCCTTTCTGCCAGCGGGGCCGCATCGGACGCATCCCGGATGACGCTTCCCAGCGGCATGGACAATCCCATGACCATCAGGTTTCCGCAGCTGGCAACTGCCGCTGCCCCCCCGGCGATTGAGGAGGGGCTCCGGGCCACCTACCAGATGATAACCGGGTCTCCTGAATCAGAGACCGGAGGAGACATCGAATTTGTCGGAGGCGACGCCGGCGTGGGCCTGGCCCAGGTTACAGTTGTTGCCCTGGAGGCAGGGAAGGCCGCCACCTGGACGGTCGCCTTCGCACCGGACGCGACCCTGGGAGCGATGAAGAGGGTAAACTCCTACGGCACGGTAAACCCCGCCGGCTGCGGAGACTTCTGGTGCAATCCCCAGGTGCTAGAGACCATTCCCGAGAAGGCGGACGATGATCTGACCGTCACCCGCGGGACCTATGAACTGAACGGAAAGATCTACAACGTCATCCGGTTTAATTTCCAGTCAAATCAGGGCATAGCGCTGAGCATGGTCTATGATCTGAAGAGCGGCATAATGCTCTACCACACCGCGGACTACAGCTCGAGCCTGCCAACAGACGCAGGGGGCCGTCTCACTCGCAGCCAGAATGCTATCCTGAAGCTGGTCAACCTGAGGGCAGTGGACATTCCCTGGAAGGATGGGAAGGTTCCAGACTGGGCGAGGCCGGGAGCAACTCTGAGCTACCAGGGCAGGCATTCCTTCTGGCTGCCCCAGTTGCCTGACGTTGCACCCACGGTCTCCTCCATTGGCTCAGAGCTGAGTATACAGGCGGCGCACAGCCGGTACGCGGAGGGAAGGCAGCAGACCTACACAGAGGAAGCTATGCAGCCGCCCTATGTGCCCATGGTCTCGGGAGTAGCTCAGCTCATGGGATTCTGGGTGCCGGAGGAGGCCCTCTCCCTGACGCCGGGCGCGGTTGATTACGATCCTGATACTGGCATGACGACCAGCGTCCAGCAGAGCGGCCCGGATGGGGTGGTGATGGAGGAGACTAACGGCGTCAGCTACCGGCTGACTGCAACCTACGATGCCAGAGGAATGCTGACGGGAACGGTAACGGAGAGCTACACTGGAACCGCCAGCGGGCAGAAGGATGAGCTGCTGCTCGTTGGGTAGCTGGACCCGCCACCTCTAAGTCACCTCTGTGGTGATCTTCATAAGCCAGAAAAGCAACTGTCACAGCAAATGTCCCCCATCATCCGCCCCGCCCTGGACCAGTACTTCATGGAGATTGCCACCGTGGTTGCCAAGCGCTCCACCTGCCTGCGAAACCAGGTGGGCGCCCTCTTTGTGAAAAACAAGCGTATCCTTTCCACCGGCTACAACGGCGCGCCCTCCGGCCTCGCTCACTGCGACCTCGTCGGCTGCGCTCGCGAGAATGTAGCCTCGGGCACCCGTCACGAGCTGTGCCGGGCGGTTCACGCCGAGCAGAACGCCATCATCCAGGCGGCCCTGCACGGCATCAGCATCGAGGGGGCGACCCTCTACTGCACCCATCAGCCCTGCATCCTCTGCGCCAAGATGATGATCAATGCCAGAATTGCCAAGGTGGTCTACCAGCAGAGCTATCCTGACGGTACGGCGCTGGACTTCTTGCAGCAGGCGGGAATTGAGGTAGTAAAACTTTAAGATTATATTTTTAACTAATAAATGCAACGCTGACGTTTCAATCATCTTGAGAGTTAACTCAATGATTGCAGCAGATGAAAAAAGTCCGATAATACTAAATTACAGCTTTTGATGAGCACCAAGGATGATCCTAATGCACTTGAACCTAAGTATATTCGGGACACTGATTTAAATATTTTACAAACTCCTACCAAAATATTGATAATATATTTCCCCCAGACATGCATTATTTGTGAGGTAGGGTAATAACAATGATAGCAAAAACACTGGCCCGAATTTATAGGGCGATTGTACTGGCATCTCTTGTTACGGGCAGCATGCTATTTTGTGATTTCGGAGTTGCCACAGAGTGGATGTCGCTTACAGGAACCGCATATGGAGCCCAATGGGTCAATGATCAGGGATTGATCCTTCATTGGCCAGGGCATGATAACGACTCAGGAGGATTCTCTATGATGAGATACAATGCCTTCTTAGAGGACGGGACGAAGAGCGAGGGATTCGGTGTGTTGGAGTGTCATCCCCGTTGGGCAGAGAATGGTGCTATTGAAGGTCGATATTCGCTTAAGATCCCAGATAACTCTGTCTTTGTTGCCAGGGTTGGTCTTCTACAGGGTGCATCCTTATCCGACGGAGTTATATTCCGTCTGCTGTGGAAAAGGAGTGGCTCTAGAACTCGAACGGATCTCACTCCCGCCCATTATGAGTACTATGACGGGAAAACCTCGCTCTTGAGAGTGGACCTGAGCAGCATAGCTGGTCAGAATGGTGAACTTATCTTGAGAGTGGAGGCAGGTCTCACCTCAACTCAAGACTGGGCTTTCTGGGATGGGGCAATTATAATAGAACCATGCGAGCAGGATACGCCAGCTGCATCTGGATTTGACAATAGCGGAGCCTGGGACCCTAAAGGCAATCTACTACAGGTGGCAGACCAGACAGTCGGCACGCGCGAGTCATGCATGATCTACGGTGGAAAACCCTACTATCAGATGCAACTGGGATGCATCGACTGGTGGAGGGCTTTATGGCAAAGCTGCCAGGATGGAAATCCAGGTCGTCAAGCATGGTGCTCAGAGACAGTTGCCTACTGGCATAGACAGTC
This sequence comes from Methanosaeta sp. PtaU1.Bin112, assembly GCA_002067705.1. Taxonomy (GTDB): domain Archaea; phylum Halobacteriota; class Methanosarcinia; order Methanotrichales; family Methanotrichaceae; genus Methanothrix. The sequence continues at coordinate 68,275 of MVRL01000112.1, read as the reverse complement.
TGGGGTGCCCTATGAAGGTGGCTATAAGACCTATTGGCATCCAACATGGACTGTCACCTGTACGAAGGATCTCAGAGTATGGTATCAGACGGAGGAAATAAAAAAAGGAAGTCGAGGAAGGTGGATCGATGGCACTGAGCTGGACTATGACGATTTCAAGCCAGGAGTCAACGCTCTTGCTCCAGGCGCTTATCAGGCTTGGATGCGCTGGGATAGCGAGAACGAGCTATGGGTTGATGAGGATTGTCATAGTCAGGTAATCGAAGAAATGAAGATCTTCCGCCAGGGCGACAGAATAGTAAGAGTGGATGTGAAGGTGGTCGAGGGAAACAACGGCGGCGTTGTGACCAACAGTACATGGTATGAAAATGTAATAGATTACACGCTTTTAGGAGATAAAGCCCCTGACGGCCGAAAGATCGTTGGTTGGGGAATAGACCTGAAGCATGGCAGCCCGATTATCTGGAATGATAAGATCAAGTACTATCGCACCTCTGCCGGTCCGACTCCGCCAGTGAGCATCAACCGGAGAGCTTCTCTGCCGAAGATATCTGATGTTGACGCTCCGCTGGTGCAACAGCTAGTTAATTATTCTAAAGCGATCTCTGCAGAAAAGCTGAACGTGAAGCTATCAGGAGCCATTGTTAGGGGCCTTCAGGCGGATAGGACGGAATCCTTTAATATATCCATCCGCTCTCAGGACTTGGTCAAATCTCATTTGATGATAGAGATCGATCAGAAGGTGCCATATCCTCTGCCTATAAAGTCGGTGAGGTGTTCGTGGACCATGCCAGAGGGCACCAAACCGCCCCTCACCAAGATTCGCCTCGCTGGGGCAGACAGGAAATACTCATCGTTTTCCAGGGAGAGCCCGAAGATTGCGAGGTTTATAGAGATTGAGATCCCTAAAGGAAGCCTTGCCAAGGATGCGATCCTAGAGAGCGTTGACATTGAGTACGACTGGGGTCCGGATACGGATTCGGATATCCCGGTTCTTCCAGTTAAATCCGAGAACACAGTCTCAACTGCACCAGTTTTCAGGCAAAAATCGATATTGCAGGAGATAAAGCCTCAGGAGAACAGCAGCTGAAGCGCAAAAAGGATGGCCGGGCAGCCCTTGCCCCTGGCCTCATCATTGTTTTGGCTCCCGAATGTTGATCCAATGGAGCTGTGTTTCCTGATTGTTGTCCTCTCGGAGCTCTTTAATGGAATTTTTTGCATCGGCCGTAACAGTGACTTTTCCATATGGTTCAGAGTTCACAATAATCATATTATAATAATGCTTCCACTGCTTCGGCGGAAGCTTGTCTATCGTAATGGATGTATCACGCGTCCCACCATTTAAATCCCATTTGAAATCAACTTTCACATCCCTCAAGGTCTCTGTTCCTGAAGGATTGCCAAGATAAAATTGTGCGATGGCATAATAGCGTCCATCACCTATTTTTTGGTAAGCCAAAATATACTCACGTAAAGCCAGGTCGTTTCCGCTCATTCTCACTAGCTTCATTGGAACCTCTATCCTGTCATTTGCCCATTTGCTGTCGCAATCGCGGTCTGTAGTATCAAGAGTGGCTATGATCGTATAGAAGTCTCCTGGAGTGAGATTGCCTGGAACCTTTATTGGAATGATTAAGCTGATACCATCAATATTTGTTTCAGGAATCTCTAATGTCCCAGCTTTGTACAGCTGGGTCGTCCTAGGCATATCTTTGGAAGACTGGCCGCGTATGTCAAAATCATAGGAGCATTGTACACCCCAAGGTGGCTCGACCTCATTCCATTTGACATCAACAAGGAGATTGACCGCATTGGGATAGCCCGGACAATACAATAAACCATCTTGGAGCGCTTTGCCAGTTCTACCATCATCGATCCTGATGGATTCTATTGCATAGTCGCTTTTTGCGGTGTCAAGGGACCTATTTAAAGCATTTTCCTGGGGAAGTATGTCCGTCGGCATCAGGCGAAGCCATCTCTTCCCCCCAAATCCCCCGGTCTCACTTATTGCTATCAGCTCGTCGTCAGATATGGGCTTGAGCTTCACTATTCCTTTGTATAGATTCTTGCCCTTGGGAACATCATACCACTGCATAACTATGATGCCATCTTCGATATTACCAAGGCCAATATTTGACCAGGCAGTATCTTGGCCAGACCTTTCACCATACCAATGAACAACTCGGTCCTCGTTTCTGATGTAATAAAATCCCCCATCGTCGCAATACCATACTCCTGTGTATTTTCCAAAGTCGCTTCCATAAGACCTCGCGGCATAATCGCTGTATGGATCAAGGCCAGACGAGCCGCTTTCTTCCGATCTCCGCACACCCCTCAGAGGCGGAGCGCGCGTCCATCTCTTACCACCAAAACCACCGGTCTGGCTCTTAGCTACGAGCTCGTCTGCAGACCTTCTCTCCAGTTCCAGGGTTCCTTTGTACAGATTGTTACCCTTGGGGACATCCCACCAGTTGAGCGATATGCCGTTGTCCGTAGTCGTCCCCATAGCGATATTTGACCAGGCAGGATATTGGGGAGAACTCTCACCATACCAGTAGATGATATGCCCAATCTGCCGGACATAGAATATTCCGCCCTCGTCGCAATTCCATATGCCGGTATAGGTATCATCCGCCAGAGCAGGTTCGGCGCTCAGAATTACAAAGATGATAAAAAGTGCCCTGGCATCCAGATGCCAAGAGATATTTAAATTGCTCTTAACCGTATTCATAACATCACTCATATAACTTATAAAATATTCAATAGATCGCTTCTCTCGATTGTCCTATGAGCCGATCAAGATTCAGCCGGCGTACGGACGGGCCCCTCCTGTAGAAGTCGATTCCGAAAAATCTTGGAAGCCGACATCGGAGATAGACCTTCGGCTGAGATCTGTATACTTGGTTCGGATGCCATTTTTCAGGTCCAAACGATATATGGTATCGCTCCAGCTAGTATAGTACAGGGCACCATCTTTGTAAGCCATGCCGCCGATGGACTCATTGTCGTCTCTGAAGATAAATCCGGATGCCATCTCTACGGGCAATGTCACGTTATTGAATGTCTCCTTGTAGATCCTAGCTGGGTGGCAGTTTCCTGAACTGAGGTAGAGATTGCCATCATCATCAAAGGCGAAATCACCACTCCAAAAGCCCTTCATGTTGAAGAGAAGAACATCGTAGAATGGTACAGCAGTTCCATTAACCAGCTTGAAGATCCTGCCATTCCCTCCTGCCCCACTGGCCTCGCTGAAGTAGATTGCAGGATTGCCATCTTTATCGGAATGAAATGCAATGTCTCTTACATATGTGCTGTGAGTATATACTACCTGTTCGCTCCACATTCCAGATTCAAGCTTAACTGACAGAAATATTTTATTGTCATTGTCATTAACATAGTAGAGCTTTCTGGGAACAAATGGATGGAATGCGAAGCTGGTGATCGGTCCCGATTCTCGGTGAAAGAATGCTCCCCCAGGCTGGTCTGTAAGATTGACGTAGTAAAGCGCCCCAGGCATGACTGAAGAATCTGCAAAGTAGAACGGAATGTGAAAGAAATGTGTCACCGGGATGGATGTGTTATCCGAAGAAGAATTGCCAGCAGCGTCCTCTTCGTCGCCGGTATGGGGAAAGACTTGAACAGGCATATTGACGACCTTCTTCATTTCATTATTGCTCTCGTTCGTCTCCTTTACTCTGCAGTAGCCGGGCATCGATTCGTCTCCCAAGCAGCTGTCTGCGCGGACTACGATAATGATTCGCTTTCCAGAGAGTGGAGCGTCCTGGGAGCTTCCAATTATAAGTTTGCCGTTTAATGTAAAAACTTCGCCTCTATTCATGCCATTCTTCCAGGGATAAAACTTGTCTTGTTGCACTTGGATGGTATAGGGCTTCACCAAACGGCCATTGCTATCTAGAACCTCTATACTTATCTTAAAGGTCTGATCAGTCTTTGCTCCCGAGTTCTTTATGGTGATCTTTAGAGGAATCGTCGCTTCTGTGTATAATTGGTTGATGCTCGGCATATCTGTCTCAATTCCGGTTATTCTCAGATCCGGCAATTGTACGAATCCGATATTTCTATAGTCCGAACCGAGCACTTCACCAACATAAGTGAGGCAGATTACAACCAATAGCGTTAGGCCAATTTTCCCATTCATCAATGATCAGATCCATCAACTCGATTTTTTTTGATATAGTAAATTATATTCCTTTATAAAAGATTTACGGATATTTGGCAATAATTAAAAATTGTTAAAAAGCAAGCAAATTGGCCATTAAAGCCATTAAATACCATTGATTGACAATTTGCCCATTCTCTGGGTGCCATCCCTGTGGCGTTGCACATAGGCATTATCTGCAGACATCCAATCCGGAACATCATCTAATTTTCAGATAAGATTATATCTCTTGACAAGATCCGATCTCTGTTAGATAATTGCACTTATGGCAGGGATCCATGAAATGGCGAAGAATGATATCCATGCTGGCACCAGGAAGTCTTTTTTATTGCTCATCTCGATGGTGCTACTGGTTTGGCAAGCCCATGCAGCTACATATTATGTCGCTCCCGGCGGCAGCAACGGAAATCCCGGCACTATTGAAGCGCCCTGGGCGACGCCCGCCCACGGAGCCGGCCAGCTTCAGCCAGGAGACACGCTGATCATTCGAGACGGGGAATATATTTTGCAGGATTTTGGGCAGGACCGGATTCTTCCCAACTCGGGGAGCCCGGCTGCATGGGTCACTATCAAGGGGGAAGACGGATGCAGGCCTTCGCTCATCGGCAAAAATAACCTAGCCAATGCCATCGATCTATCGGCAGTGCATTACGTCAGGATCGAGAACATCGAGATAAAGAGCGATGGCACCAATCCCTTCCGCGATGCCATAGCCAGCTGGGAGCCGGCTTCAAATATAGTCCTTAGCGAAATCTACATCCACCATATCGACGGGTTTGGAATAGATATCCAGGACATCGATGGATTGAGTCTTTTGGACAGTCGCATCGAATACTGCGGCTTTGGCGCTGTAGGTGGCGCAGCCGGGACATCCGGCGGCTGGAGGAATGTTCTCATAAAGAACTGCCGCTTCGCCTACAGCGGCCACTACTATCAGGGCACGCCAGGCCCCTCTCCCTATGACCGGCCGGATGGATTCGGCATCGAGCCCTCAGAGGGGCCCATTGAGATTGCAGATACCATATCAACACACAACCGCGGTGACGGCCTGGACAGCAAGGCGGATCGAACCTACATCCACCACTGCATAGTCAATCACAACTCCTGCGACGGAATCAAGATCTGGGGCGATGATACCCATATCGAAAACTGCCTGGTGTACGACACGGGCGACGGCGATGCCAGCCCGTCTCCCTGGTCCGGCCTGGTGGCGCACTCCACCAAACCCAATGCCCGGTTCACGATAACAAACACAGTCGTATCCGACAATCCGGAGAGACAGGGATACCCCATGTACGTCCAGTACGATGACCGGCAGGTGCCAATAATGCTTACCATGAAAAACTGCATAATCTCTCACGGACAGGGTGCTCTCTGGATCGGACCGTCGGTGGCATTCACCTCAGAAAATAACCTTTTCTACCGCCCGAATTCAGATGTTCCTGTGCAGGTCGGCGATCAGGATTACACCTGCGCCCAGATAGAATCCGGTACCCTGGGACCGGGAAACCTCGCTCGCGATCCCCGGTATGTTGCCTATGGCTCTGCCGATCCTTCCGGATACCAGCTTCAGGAGAATAGCCCGGCAGTAGACTCCGGAACCTCGACCGGAGCGCCGAATGACGACCTCCTGCACAGGCCAAGACTTTCCGGAAAGGGTTACGATAGGGGATGCTTCGAAACCCCTCCTTTGGGATGGAGCAGTTTCAGAGGCTACATAACCAGTGCGGCGAGCGTAGTGGTGGACTGCATGGGCAGGACGGAAATTTGGGTGAAAGGAGGAGATGGTGCCCTATGGGCTAATGTGGATGGGACCTGGTATGGCAAAGGAGGTTTCCTGACATCAGATCCCTTTGCAGTAGCAGATTATAACGGCAGGATACACGTCCTGGTTCGGGGAGGCGATGGAAGCGTTTGGGACTTCATCCACGATCCCATCATGAAAACGGGACACTGGAAATGTCTGCGAGGATACATCACAGAGAAGCCCACAGCAGCACAGGATCCATCCAATCACGGCATTATGAGAGTCGCAGTCATAGGCGGGGACAATGCCCTTTGGATTTTCAACCTTGACATAAACGCAGAAACCGGCGATTGGACCTCTCTGGGCGGATGCCTTTCAACACGTCCATACATCATTTTTGATCCCTCCGGCATTGAGCACATACTGGTTCGAGGATGCGATTATTCACTCTGGGATAAGAAAGGTGTATGGGGAGGATCATCGTATGCCAGAACCTGGAACTTCCTGGGTGGCTTCCTGGCCAATGGGCCGATCGCCGCAATAGAGACTGGTGTCAACAATCACATTGCAGTCTATGTTATGGGTGGTGACAATGCTCTGTGGATGTGCGATGTGAACTCGAGCAGTGAGCCGGAGACTGGAGTCTGGCATGGACTGAGAGGAGTCATCAGCTCGGACCCGTTTGTCATTGCAGACCCATCTGCCAGCAAGATACATGCATTTGTACGCGGCACCGATTCGGCTCTGTGGGAGAACACAGTCGTCATCTCTCCAGGAAATCCGGTGGGAAGCCAGTGGAAATACATTGGCGGATTGATGCTAATACACACACCCGGGGCTTTTATCGCGAGTGAGACCCAGGCATTTGTCATCGGAACCGATCATGCTATGTGGAGGAATACGCATGCAACCGTCTCAGCGGGCTCAAATTTGTCTCAGGTATGATGCCGCAGGGGAGCAAGTAGCATGCTAATTCATTCAGATCTGTTGGAATTTTGGCACATGAGTTGTACTCAATCGTCTATATGATCCTTGAATCGCTCAGGGAGATCTATGGCCTGGAATAAGATAAGCGCAATATGTCTCATATCGATTGTGATCATGCTGGCGCTGCCCACCGTCAGTGCAACCAAGACCACCATCACGGAATTGAAGTCCACAATATCCTCATTTGACGATCCCCGCATGAATGCCGAGGACCTGGCATTCTATCTGGTAACTCACGAATTCGATGCTCAACCCAAAGGCGATTATGTAGAGGTCGGTCTGCAGGATCGAACCTGCAAGCTCACACCTAATGGTCCGGCACCTGGACTCTGCACCATTGCCTTCTGAAGACGCACCACAGCCGGCAAAGATCGCGTGATTCTTTCCGGGCCACTACCTCCTGTTTTAGATTAAAAACGAGAAAAATTATGCCATTGAGCCATTAGCGGCTAAACCAATGGCCTGGGCTGCTTTTTCTCAGGCAACACCGGCAGAGGCATGGTGTTTATCAGAATAGGCTGCTCTACTTTCTTTGCCCTTTCCACCAGCAGCTCCTTGCCCCAAGCTGTCAGGCCGAAGAGAGGCACAGCCGTTCCCACCTGAACCAGAGGCTTTGCCTGCTCGCGAATGTGCTTTGAAGCGCAACTGGTTACAATATCGGCAACCGCCAGAAGCCTCGATGCCTCCTCAAGACCTATTCCTGTAAGATGAACGCCGATTATCATTATTCTTACCCCTGCGGTCTTCTCCAGAGCGCGCAGCTTCTCTGCTGAGGCGCAATCGGCAACAGTGACAGCGAATTTTTTAAATCCTGCGGCTATTGCATAAAGCGCGCCTTCAATCTGGTCGATTTTGCCATCCTGAGCGGAGAGAACATGCCCGCCAGCTTCACGGATGCCTTCTATGACCTCAGGTATCGGCTCGGTCTCTACGAGCCCAGAAAGATAGCCGCCCATGCCCTGAATGAGGTCGGCGTTTTCCGAGATCACAGTGCCCGCACCGTCGCAAACGGTAACAGCAGCGTCGATGATTCCCGCCTCGATGCCGGTCATCATGGACTCCGAGGCCCCAAAGCCCACAAATGTGTCCATCTGCAGCTTCCGTCGCGCCGAGAACATGCCATGAGTCTTTATTCTAAATTCCATATTTGCTGCGGCTGATTCGGCAGAGACCTTCTTTATCCCCCTGATCTTATCAAAGAGCGGGCACCAATCAATCAGGGGCTCGCTGGCATCCTGGACCTTTTCCTCTTCCACCTTGACTCGGGATTTGCCTAATAGCTCCATTATGTGCATTTAGTCCTCCAGAGAGTGCCAGCCTCTCCGACGGAATTTTGCCTTGGCCACTCTCCTATGATCATCATCATATCCTCAATCCCGTTGATGTCCTTAATATGATTTCTCTTTACCTGCTCGATCAATAGCCAAGGAAGGGTCCTGCTATAATAGTGAATTATAGCGAATTTCTTCTAAAAAGATCATATATATAAAAAAATAATTAATAAGATAAGGCGGTATCCAATCGCAATGGAATTATTTTCGACGAAACTTATATATATGTTATCATTCGTTAAGCCCAAGGTGACCGTATTGAATACAATAGCAGCCTCAGACCCTAAAGTTGAACGCGATGAATTTGCCTCTATTCTCATGAAGGTGGGACTGAAGAGGAACGTGGCCAGAGTCCTGACCTATCTGGCGGGAGTGACAGAAGCAACGTCCCGAGAGATAGAGATCGGATCGGATCTTCGCCAACCGGAAGTGAGCATTGCCATGCGAGAGATCCGGAAATTGGAATGGATTGTGGAAAGGGATGAAAAGAATCCCGGAAAAGGGCGGCCGTATCGCATTTATAAATTGAATAAAAGCCTTCCGGAGATCGTCGATTACCTGGAGGGCGAGAAATCGAAGGAATCCGAGAGGGTGATGAGGCAGATTGAAAAGCTTAAATCCCTGCGATCCAATTAACCAGGGCAGCATCTTCTTTTCTATATGCAAAAAACTATATACCAATTGATTGGCAAATAAAGTAGAAAAAAGAAGAGGGGATGGAGATTAAGTACATCATCGACGAAGCCCTGGGCAGATCTGAGGCCGAGAGCAGAATCAAGCCGTCCAGCTTAATCCAGAGCGATGAAGAGCTGGTTGGGGTTCTGGAGGAGCTGACCACGGTTATCCGTGTCATAGGATGCGGCGGAGGCGGCTCGAATACCATCGACCGCCTGGCAGAGTGCGGCATCCAAGGCGCAGAGCTTTTTGCCTTAAATACCGATGCCCAGCATCTCTTGCATATCAATGCCGATCGGCGTTTTCTCATAGGCAGACGCACCACTCGCGGCCTGGGGGCGGGAAGCTTGCCGGCCATCGGAGAAGAGGCTGCCCAGGAGGATATCGATGAGATCAAAGCCGCTGTGGAAGGTGCGGATATGGTCTTCGTTACCTGCGGATTGGGTGGTGGCACAGGCACAGGCGCGTCACCCGTGGTCGCAGAAGCTGCGCGAGAGGCAGGAGCTCTTACCATTGCCATCGTCACCATCCCCTTCAGTGCGGAAGGCACCATCAGAATGCAGAATGCTGAAGCAGGACTAAAGAGGCTGCGAGAGGTTTCTGATACGGTAATCGTGGTGCCCAACGACCGTCTACTGGACGTCGTCCCCAATCTTCCCCTGCAAGCGGCCTTTAAAGTGGCGGATGAAGTATTGATGCGCTCGGTCAAGGGCATCACGGAGTTGATCACCCGTCCTGGACTGATCAATCTGGACTTTGCCGATGTAAGAACGGTCATGACCAATGGTGGCGTCGCCATGATCGGCATGGGTGAGGCGGAAGGCGAAGAGAAAGCACGTGATTCTGTTACGAAGGCTCTGCGCAGCCCTCTATTGGATGTAGATGTATCCGGCGCAAACTCCGCCTTGGTTAACGTGGTAGGCGGCCCGGATATGACCATCACAGATGCCGAAACGGTAGTTGATGAGGTATATCAGAAGATCAATCCCGATGCCCGCATCATCTGGGGCGCACAGATCGATCCAAATTTGCAGCATACTCTGCGAACAATGCTCGTGGTCACCGGTGTATCATCGCCGCAGATACTGGGAAAGGATCTGAATCGGCGTGTGACATCCCGGCATGGCATAGACTTCCTCCCTCGCCGGGCGCGCTACTGATCTTCCATATTTTTTCTTGGCTCTTTTTGGTTTTGATCAGATTTGAATTTCCGAATGCAAAATGATATGTGCTAACACGCGCCATGTCAATCGATGGAATTATAAGGCCGCAATCGAATTAAAGATAATATTCCGTGAGAGGATGTGATAGAGATTCTGACCGAGAAGGTGAGCAGCGAGCTTGAGATGCTACAACGGCACCTGGTCGTCCTCAATAAAGTCGTGGAGAATGAGCCCATAGGCATCCTCAAGCTGGCCGAGGAGACAAAGATACCCAGTCATAAGGTACGCTATTCTCTTCGAGTCTTAGAGCAGGAAGGATTGATCAAGGCTTCCGCCCCAGGCGCGGTGACTACGGAGGAAACGCAGTCTTTTTTGAGAGAGCTCGATGGCATGATTGAGGATCTGGCCAAGAGGACAGAGGACCTTTTAAAGATCAAGATAGCGAGGTAAATGCATTACTCTCGAATCGCCCAGGCTCTGCAAGAGATCTCCCGTGCATCACGTGGATGTAAAGCCGATCTAGCGGCGGGCCTTCTCTCTGAGATAGAGCCTGATAGCGAGATGCTCTGTCCAGCGGTACGGCTGCTTTTAGGAGAACTCTGGCCGCCCTGGGAGGAAAGGGAGATGGGCATCGGCCCGGAGGCCCTCATGACGGCGCTGGCTGAGGTATCCGACCAAGATATACCTTCTCTGTGGGAACGATTTTCTGATATAGGACAGGTGGCGGAAGCCGCGTTGGAGCAGAAAGGGCAGCACTCACTTTTTCACGAGCCTCTTAAAGCCCTGTCGGTATACGAAAGTCTCCGGCGTATCTCCGAGATGAGGGGTAAAGAATCGGAGCAGCGGAAGAACGCCCTGTTAAGGGGCCTATTTTTGGAAGCGACACCACAGGAAGGAAAGTTTATCGCCCGTACGGCCCTGAGAAATCTGCAAGCAGGCATCGGTCATAAGACCATGATCGCCGCCATCTCTTCATCGCTGAACTGCGATCCGGAGGAGATAGAGAGGGCCTACAGCCTCAAGCCGGATCTGGGAAGCATTGCCGTCATGGCTCAATGGCGAAAGCTGAATGAAGCTACCGTACAGGCTAAAACCCCCATCCGATTTATGCTATTTCGCCAGAGAGATCCAGAGGTGCCGGGATGCTTTCTGCCCAGATATCCGGGCTTGAGGGTGCAGGTTCATAAAGGAAAAAAAGAGACGTTCATCTTCACCAGCCATCTGCGGAATATCACCGCGTTCCTGAGCAACATAACCCTTCAGCTCGATAGAGTCGAATCTGATTTTGTCGCAGATTGCCTTCTCATAGGATTTCAAGACCGCGGCAGCCTGAGAAATGTCATCTGCAGCCAAGCGGAAATGCTGTGGTACATAAACCGCCGTCATCTCTCCAGAAAGAGCAGAATTCGACCCGCGCTTATGGCTTATGATCTCATTGCCTGGCAGGGCAAAGACATCTGCAGCATGCCTTATCAACATCGACGAGAAAAGCTTGTGTCTATGCTCGGCAATCCCCAAATCATGCCATTTCAGGGAATATCTCCCGCCCCAGAGTATGTCCTCACCGACCCGGGGGCTGTTGATGAATTGTTCAGCAAGGCAGCAGGAGCCAGAGCATTGCTCATGAGAGATCCCGAGGCCCCTTACCTGCCGGGTATGATTTCCAAAGAAGATTTCATCATCGGAGCGGAGCAGAAGCTTGCTGCCATGATCGTGCGGGTCTCATGGGGCCAGGGCAAGAATGAGATCATGGCAGGGAAATATCAGGTCGCGTTGAGGAACGATGATGAGCTAGTGCCCGTGGGATGGACAGGATTCGGCCTATCTGAGCCTGACCGGCTGAGACTCTTTCATGCCTTGAAATCCCTGGCGATCAACAAAGGTGAATGCGAAGTCGGTGGCGATTCAGAGGAACCGGTCCTTGCGCAGGTTCTCCTGAACCTTAAGATTAAAGGAGCGCATAAACGTGCAGGAAGATATGTCATTGATCATCCTGTAATTGAAGGGTTCGTTCTGAATGCCTCCCCTGGTGATGCAGATGAGCTGAGCAGGCTGGAGGAGATCCGCAGCTAATGATCCTCAGACCATTTGATCCCTGGAAGAGCGAGCTTTGCACCTGCCCGGCCAAGTTGAGCCTCAATCCTTACACAGGGTGCCCGCATGGCTGTCTCTACTGTTACGCCTCATCCTACATCCTCCGCTTTGCCGAGTGCCGCCCCAAGGCCGATCTCCTGAGAAGGCTTGTCCGGGAGTCATCCAGGATCAGCCCGGGCACACTGGTTTCATTATCCAATAGCTCAGACCCCTACCCACCTCAAGAAGAAGGGCTTCGGCTCAGCCGAGGATGCTTGCAGATCCTGAAAGAGCGAGGTCTGTGTGCTCAGGTGGTGACAAAGTCGCATCTGGTAGCAAGAGACGCAGATCTTCTTTCCGAGATGAAGGCCTGCGTGGCCATAACCATCACATCGCTGAGCGAATCCATATGCCGCAAGCTGGAGCCTGGTGCGCCATCGCCGGAAAGACGCCTCGATGCTATGGCTAAGCTATCGGCAAAAGGCGTTCCCATTTCGGCCAGAATCGATCCCATCATTCCCGGCATAAACGACGAAGAGATCGATCAACTGGCAGCCGCGGTCTCACGAGCAGGAGCCCGGCATATAACTTCCTCGACCTTTAAGACCCGACCGGGAAACATGAAAAAGATCATCTCCGTCTTTGCTCAGGAAGGGAAGGCTTTAGAGAGACTGTTTTCCCGAGGATGCAAGGTTGCAGGCAGCGGATATCTTCCTGAGGAGATCAGACGCGATTTGATGCACAGGGTAAACGAGAGTGCACGACGGGAGAAGATGACGTTTTCCACCTGCCGGGAAGGATGGGCAAAGGTTCCGGGGATTAGTTGCGATGGATCTCATTTATTATCTGCTATTGGCAGCAATGAGCATAGTCTCATGCATAGTCCCCTATTTCATACGGGAGACTCAACCATAAAAATAAAACAGAGGGACTGAGAGATATACTGGTTTTTCTGCTTGCTCTCTTCCGCTGCCCCGCCGGATGAAGGATGAGCATAAATTGCGATGCTGCCCCTCAATTGTGGTCTCAGTCCATGAAAGTCTATTTATATGAAGAATAACTAGACATCACGACGATTCTTCTCAAAGGGGAGGAAGTTCAACTACAGTCATAAATGCTATGCGCTAGAGGAATAGGAGGTATTTAATATGAGGAAGATTTTGGCTATCACTGTGGCCCTCATGATAGCAGCCATCGTTGTAATGCCTGCTTTGGGGTACACTAATCAAGCTGCAGGAAATCAATCTTATTCTGTAAAATCAGGAAATCCTGTCGGATATAGCTTAGAAACAATAAATGTTCCCGCCCATAACCTGACTCCGGATATGGTGGCAAATAAGTATTCTTTCAAGTCTGCCGGCGTTAAGAGCACCAGGCTGGCCTACTCCTTCCAGAAGGGAGACAATGCAGGATACTCCTTTAATCTGGTAGGTGTCGAGAATGCAGTTGCAGAGGGCATGAAGACTGTGAAGGCTACCGCAAAGCTGGGCAGCATGACGGGCAGCATTAATGATGCAGCTGCATCCGGACCCGCTGGCGAAATAGCAGCCGCATCCACACCATCCGCCGAAACTGCAACCACACCCGCGCCATCAGCCGAAGCCACAGTCGCATCAACAACATCCGCTGAAGCTGCTCCCGCAGCTGCACCTGAGGCGGCAGCGCCTACCACCTTCTCTATTGAAGGGATAGTCGTAGATAATAACCAGACCGGCTTGGCCGATTGGACTGTAAACCTGACAAAGGACGGAGCAGTCATCAATAGCGTTCCCACCGCAGCCGACGGCAAGTTTGCCTTCCCAGAATTGGCTGCCGGAGAGTACACAGTCTCCGAGCTGATCATGGAGGGCTGGAATGTCGTCTCTCCCGCAGAGGGAACAGCTACTGTGAACATCAGCGATGCCAACGTGACCGATCTGGTATTTGTAAATCAGCTTATTCCAGTTGTCGCAGCTGCGCCTGTTGTTGCAGAGAACGTGACAATAACCACTAATGCAACCATTGGTAACGCTACTGCTTAGAACTAAGAACCGCTGGCAAAACGCGACCCTGGCGACCCGGGGCCGCTATTTTCTCTTTTTTCATCACCATGAACTCAACCAATAATCTTTCATAGGTTGAGGGGCAATAATATGTTGTTTCATATTTTGGGGGATGTATGTGAAGATAAAAGCCATGTGCGTGTTAACAGGCCTTCTGGCGCTAATGCTGGCAGCACCAGCTTATGCATTAGGATTTTATGGCTCAGGCCACTGTGAAGCAAGAAATGCAATCGAAGCGTACTGCATAAATCATGGCGGCTGTCCTAGAGACGGATACTGCCATTTTCCGGACGGTAGCTACTGTGAGCTTCGATCCTTTTACAATGGCACCTGCCCAGGACGAGAGTACTACGAACAGGCAATGTGGATGTCAGAGGCCTACCGCTTCCTTTACGACGACGGAATATACAGCGCTCCTTACTTTCCCAACATGTACCCATACAATTATCCTTATTACTATCAACCCCCCTACGCGTATGGATATGGCGTCTAGATATTTTATCAATCAAATGGCGAATGGGGGATGATCTTCCCCCTGCCTAAAATCTTTCTCACATTCAAGCCTGTATCGTGAGAAATCCTTGCCGATCCCGCATTGGAGCTGTTTTTAATTCTTAGCAAGGATGTCTCGCTTGAAGTTATCGAAGCCGATTTCATCAATGAACTCGCCCAAACGCTGTTTCTTGGCGTGGTCCTTATAGTAGTTGATTATTTTATTAATTAGCGAGAGGACCTCCTCGTCGGAGAGATTCTCAGCCAGCACCACGCCCAACCGAGGTTTAACTCCGCTGCTTCCTCCTACCAGAAGCTTCCACCCCTTGGACATTCCGATCAAGCCGACATCTTTTACCGCAGGTTCGGCACAGGAGTTTGCGCATCCGGATACGCCTATCTTGAATTTCCAGGGAAGCGGCATGCCATGATATAATTCATCCAGCTTCAGGCCTAAGCCTACGGAATCCTGTTGTCCTCGCTTGCAGAAAGTGGTTCCGGGACAGATCTTGATGCTTCGAACGCATAGACCAATGGCCGCCCCCGCCTTCATTCCCAGATCCTTCCAGGCATCATCAATATCCTTGGGATCAATGCCAACGATGGCGATTCTCTGTGCGGAGGTGATCTTGAGAGCTTTGGCATTGTACTTCTCTGCTACATCGGCAATCCGGCGCAGTCCGGCAGGATCTATTATGCCGCCGGCTATATGCGGCGCTATGGCATAGGTCTCTTTGTCCCTCTGCACAATTGCGCCCTTATCCAGAATATCTTTAGACATGGTCCTAGCTCACCAATTGAGCAGTTACAGTTCTTCCCAGCAAAAAGCATTTCTCTAATACATTATGAAGATTCGCGGCGGGATTTGAAACGTCTGATAAGAAGAGAACATGTGCAACGAGGCTTGCTGATGAGGAGCTTATTCAGGAACCATTCGTGGACCGATTCCTCATCAGCATTGCTCTGAAAGACTTCATGCGTGTGCCTTTGCCTGCGAGGCAGCCCCACTTGGCCTGCTCTTGCGATGCCTTATGACATGACGCGAGCGTCTTCCCGAGACCTCTTCGCTCTTTACCCACTCACCTGTCTCGTCGTCCTTCTCATATTGCTCTTTCACGGCCGACCAGGCAGCTTCGTGAGATGCCTTTTCGCGAGCTGCATCGTCAATACTATCTAACTCCTCCCAGCAGCCATTATAAGCTTTCATGTAAAGGGTCTTGGCGCGGCTGGGCAGATTGCGCACGCTCTTGGGCAGCTCGCTTATGCTCTGAAACGGCATCTGATACACCTCCTGTTGATGTTTGAGCTTTTTTGGTAACCAGCTTACTATGAAGATCCTAGTTAAAAGGTTTTGGGATCATACAACAGTGAAGGAATCAAGAAGGAATGAAGATCATCCCTTCCTTGCTCCACAAGGATCTACCATCGTCGCCCTTAATTGCAATAACCTCTGCATTCTCAGATTCGCCCCAATTGTAGACGATTAGGTCCCGCAGTCCTTCTCCGGTCAGATCCGGTCCGACGGCAGCGAATGCCAACCCTGAAAACGAGTGCTGCCAGAGAAATTCTCCCTCTGATCCGCTAAGAAGGGCTATATCGCTGCTAATTGGACCATACTCGGAATACCTTATGAGATAAACCAGTAATTCATCCCGCCCGTCGCCGGTAAGATCCACTATCGGCATAGCCAGGGCCGGACAGGCAAAGCTGTAGTTCCAGAGCGTTCTGCGCATCAGGCCATCTTTGGCTTCAAGCATGGTTGCTGTGAGGTTGAGAGGGGTATTTCCGCCAGCACCATTGCTTTCGACGCCGGTCAATGATCCATTTAACTGATAGATGGCAGTGATGCTGTCCGGCACGATGTCATCGGTGAGGTTTCCGGCAGGATATTCGATTGCCAGAGCATCAGAGAACATTCTTTCGTCAATATTTGCACCATTGGATCCGTTCACTCTGGCAATGCTGGTGAATATTCTGTTGTTGATGCTATCCATGCCGATTATGTGTACCAGAAATAGAGTGGAATTGCTTCTGCCGGTATCCTGGACAGGGTAGGCAAGGGTTAATGCCAGAATCTGTGATCTGCTCCAAATGACCGTGCCATTGATACCGCAAACTGCGGAGATGCTGCTGTAAGGGATTATGCTTCCTGCATCCAGAATCTCGTTGACCATGATATCCGTCCGCCCATCTCCGTTGAGGTCTCCAGCAGGCTGGGCAGAGACCAGCGAGCCGGGATACTCTCTTTGCCAGAATACGCTGCCGTTTCTGCCGCTCAAGGCAGAGATTTCCGAGTCAAATGCACCATTACTGGCATCGCTACTGATATTCATGATCAGCAGGTCGGTAGCATTGTCTCCATCAAGATCATCTGCAGGAAATGCCAGGCTGATGACCTGCGGTTCGCTCTGGGGCAGGGAGAAATGAGATTCATCATAATAGTCGTCATAATAGCCATCATAATAGTCCAGGTCGCTAAATTCGTATTCTGAGGATTCTAGGTTTGATGAGTCTGATATATATCGGCCACTATCAGAGGAGTTCAAATCCAATGAATCAAAGAATGACGATACCATCTTGGACGAATTAAAAACCGGCGAATTGGCGCTAGTGCAATTCAATGTCGTGTAATTGCATGCAGTCTGATTAAATTCAGTTTTGTTGCTTGAATTCAATGCCAAAAGGCCATCAATTGATCCTGATTCGCTGATAACCGCAACTCCCTGAGAGAGCATTAAATAGCATGCAATCAGATAAAAAGCAGTCATTCTCATGTTCATTTCTCCGTTATTCTTAATGCAAATCTGTTTGCTTGTTTATGAAGTTTCGCCTTCTTGCCGGAAAAGACAGACAAGAAATGGCTCTGTTCAGGGATGATTCATAAATGCAATCAAAAGCGAGCAATTCCTTTGAGAAAAAAAGAAGAACCGGTCGGAAACATGCTTCCTAGTTCGGCAAATCCAGAAAAAATCCTGGAGGTGCCGTCTTTCCGATAGCGGCTTTTCGATCTGGCTTGATCACAATTTATTCCTTGCAGCATTCATTGCCGCTTGTATCCTCTCCCGATCTGCCTTCATCTTCTCAGCAGGAGTCATCTTTGCTTTTGCAGCCGTGCTGACAGCAGGCTTCTCCTGCACCGTGGCTGTTTCAGAAGGCGAAGCAGTATCGACGGCATTCTCAATACCTGGACAATTTCCTGGCGGCGTTATTGCTTCATTTACGGAGATGCTCAAATTTCCCAGGAAGCTTCCCATCAAGTTCGCGCTCATGTTCACATCTGTGAGGATCAAGGCCACAGTCACGTTGTTCGGCTGGTAAGCGATGAGATTTCGATTTCCCAACCGTCCCAACAGAGCCGGTCCCGTTTCGGATTCATTGTAGACGGTCTGTGACATGATGGGGTCAAAGGCTTCCAGATAGGGTTTCAGCTCTGCAGGCGCTAGCTCTCTCTGGGGTGCCTGGCAGGGGTAGAGAAGATGCAATTCGACTCTGTATCCGTCCAGCAGCATTGACGCCCCGACCTCTCTTCCATCGGTGTAATTTGATTCTGCCATGCTCTCCGGCTCCACAGCTACCTCTGGGGGAAGACAGAAGACCAGTTTTGCATAATCACCCATCTCTGCTCCTGTGCAAACGTCTTTATTCTGGTCGGCAGCAGCCGAGAGTGCTGTCATAAGGCCAAGGGCGATGCAGCAGAAAAGCAGCAGCTTTCTAAGGGGCATCGATCCGGCCCCCAATTTATTAGATTTCATCCAATCCACCTCATTGCTAATTTGATAAACTCCCTTGCAGATTCTAAATATTTGTTTTCGCTTATACCTCTCAAACTATATAGCCGTTTTCCAATATAGAAAGCTCCGATATGATAATATACTTGAAATAATCTGTGTACGAATTCAGGATAGAAGCATGAGTGGAGGAAATAATCGTGGATTCAAAATCACTGGCTAAATATTTTTCAATAGCTTTGATGTTATTAACCATAAGCTCCAGCGCATCGGTTGTCATAAACGAGATGGAACTGAATCCACCCGAAGGCGGGGTGGATTGGGTTGAGATCTACAACCCGGATAGCGAGAACGTGGACATCAGCGGCTGGACGGCCAAGATCACAGATGGAAGCTGGGTCGGACAGTTCCCATCCGTGCCAGCAGGAACTATTCTTACAGCCAAGGGCTTCTATGTCTTCAATGGCCAGTCGTCCTGGAATCATAATGATGGAGGATTTGCCACGCTTTACAATGCCGCCGGAGAGGAAGTGGATAAAACGGCAAGCAGGCAGGACTCCATGAACAATGACTTCACCTATGGCAGGCATCCGGACGGCCATGATACAAACAACGATGGCGACTGGGGACTGGGCTCTGCCACCAAGGGCGAATCGAATATACGCTAACATGAAGGATACGCGAATCAGAGGAGTGTGAAAAGAAGATGAAGCATAATTGCGAAATGGGCATCAAGGCGCTCCTGGCTTTCTTCGGACTCCTGGCCATCTGCAGCCTGGGCATGGGCGACGTAGTAATCAATGAGTTCGAGCTGAGCCCGCCCGACAACGGCACCGTATGGGTAGAGCTTTACAATACGGGTGATGCAGCTGTGGATCTGACCGGCTGGAAGATAAATATCGTAGACGAGCCCTGGCAGGGCCCAATCCTTCTGAAAGGAAGCATCGAGCCCAAGGGATTCGTGGCCTTTGACGGCCAGAATACCTGGACTGCCACCGGCAATGGAACTGTATTTCTCTATGACGCATCCGGCGCTGAGCTGGACAAGACATCCCAGCAGAACGATAACTCCCATAGCGACTTTACCTACGGTCGTCTGCCGGATGGCAAGAAGACCGGCACGAGAGCGGACTTTGCTTTCATGATGGCCAGCAAAGGCAGATCCAACGTCCGCTAAAAAAACAAAATTTTTTGGCCTCTTCTGCCGATTTGCAGCAGCGGGAGGCAAACTTTCCTTTTTAAAGCTATTTGGTTTGAACGATTGCAGTAGGTGTGCAGTTCGGCATTAATCCATCTGCAAAGTGTAGTGAGTATCCCGGGCGAAGCTCCTCGTGTGCTCGCTCTTGTTGATGATGCCGCCCCGTCCGTCCCTCTGAGAGATGGTGATGGTGTGAGTCTTGCCTCCACCTATTGTCAGGCTGGCCACCCCGTCCAGGGAACCATCGCTGTTATCATTGCAGAAGAAGACGCCATTCACAAAGACATCATAGCCCCTGAGCCTCTGAGATCTTATGGTAATAAAAGCCTCACCTATGGCGATTGAATTCACGTCCAGTGGCGAGAATGACTTCTCGCTCTGTCTGGGCAGGACATCCAGGATGAGGGCGTTGCCCGGCTCGGTTTCCTGAGATAGCAGCATGAAAAGCCTGCCGCTCTCCTCAGGCTGCAATCTGAGTCTGTAGCATCCTGCCAGGAATTTGAAATTCCAGTGAATGGTTGTATTTTTAGCATAAGATACGAGATAGATGTCGCCGCTGCTTTCCCGTGCCGTGCGTATTATCAGGTCGACTGCTTCTCCCGCCGTGACCTCTCCGTACCGGCTCCAGACAGAGTCCTTAGAAATCCATATCTCGCTGAAAAGGGGCGCGCCTGCGGTGCCGCAAGCGTAATCGGAGTAGTTTATCTTTCTATCGCCCAGGCGGATCGACTCCGGCTCATTGCCGCTCAGGTTGAAGTAAACGGGATCTGAGAGTGTCGTTTCTGGGCTTTCCGGCAGACCGTCATCCTGAGACGCATCGGCCGGTTTTATCCAGGGCACCTCGGTCCAGCTCGCATATCCTCCGCTGGGCACCGCCCCAGCGGTATTTGCAAAAAAAAGGAGAATTGCGGAGGCAAACGCAAGAGCTTTGCCCCAATGTTGGCACCAAGAACACATTTACATCGTCTCTAGTGCGTCAATTCCCAGGGTCTCCAGAGTTGTTCGCAGAGCATTCCTCGCCGCTCCAGCCAGGGCGAGCCTTGCCTGGCGGAGCCTGGGCTCGGCATCAAGCACCGGACTGTAGCGGTAGAAGAGGTTAAAGCTCTCTGCAAGCTCCCGAGCGTAGGTGGCAAGCTGATGAGGCTTCAGCTCCCGAGCGGCCCGATCGATGACCAGATCAAACTCCGCAATCTTCTTGATGAGGGCGATCTCGTTCTCGCCTCGGAGCAGTTCTGTCAGGTCTGTCTGGGCGGGGGCTTTCTCGCCATCCTGGCCTGCTTCCGCCTTTAATGAATCTTCACCCTTGCGGAGAATGCTGCAGGCTCGGGCGTGAGAGTACTGGATGAAGGGAGCAGAGAGCTTCTCAAAGTCCAGGGCTTGCTTCCAGTCAAAGGTGGTGGCCTTGTCAGGCGAGACCTTGACCACGTCGTAGCGCACCGCGCCCGCTGCCACCTGGGCTGCCACAACACGCAGGAACTGCTCGCTCTCACCCGGACGGCGCAGCCTGACCTCCTCGTAGGCCTGCTTTTCCACCTCATCGAGCAGCTCATCCGCGGAGATGAACTTGCCCTTTCTGGTGCTCATGGAGCCGGTGGGCAGGGAGACGAACTCAAAGATTACCACCTCCGGCTCGCGTACGTCCAAAAGGCGAAGCGCGGTGCAGAGCTGTCCCGATACCAGCTTGTGGTCTGCTCCCAGAACATCCACTGAGCGGTCGGAGTTCAGGGACTTCCAGCGATGGTAGGCCAGGTCGCGGGTGATGTAAAGGGATGTTCCGTTCGCCCTCTTAAGGACCATCTTCTTCTCAAAGCCATACTGGGTGAGGTCGAGCTGAAAAGCGCCATCCTCGTACTCTGTGAGACCAGTTTTTTCGAGCAGAGCCAGGATCTCGGAGACATCGCCCTTTCGCACGAATTGGGATTCCCAGTGATAGCTGTCATGGCGGATGTTCATTCGGTGCAGGGTCTGCTCGATTCCCGAGATGGCGTATTTTATAGCGCTCTCTATCTTCGATACCGTCTCCTCATCGCCAGCCTCGTAGCGCTGGATAACCCCGTCTGCCTCGACTTTGATTTCTGGATTGGTCTCCATGAGCCTGTTGGCGGCGATGTAGACCTTGGCTATGGCATGGTCAGGTTTGCTGCCGTCCAGCTGGAAGTGATCGCAGCCCACGACAACCATCGCCTCCTGGCGGCCCATATCGTTGACGTAGTACTGGGCATCCACGGTGCAGCCTGCCCGGCGCAGGATGCGAACCAGAGTGTCGCCAATAACCGAATTTCTGATATGGCCCACGTGCAGCGGCCCGTCCGGATTGGCGGAGGTGTGCTCCACAATGACCTTTTCCTTCATTCGGCCCGTCCAGGCATTGTCTGCCAGGGCCTCCTGGAGGACGCTGTTCAGAAACTTCTGGCTCATGAAGAAGTTAAGATAGGGGCCGGAGAGCTCTACCTTCTGCACATAGCTGAAATTGTCGCTTAGGGCCTGGTGGATCTCCCGCGCGATCGCCACCGGGCTCTTCTTAGCCACCGGAGCCAGACGGAAGGCCACTGATGAGGCCAGATCGGAATGAGGGCTCAGCTCCAGCCCGAGGTTGTTTGCTCCTTTTTCTACCTTGTAGCCGCAGCGATCAAGGGCAGCATTGAGAAGACCCTCGACCTCGCTCATAAAATCGAGAAACATGGGAACACACCAATGTGAATAGATATCTTAACCCTGAATCGAACGGAGCGATATAAGCATTGCGTGCAAGAAGAGGGCACAACTATGATTCAACTGCCATCTTCCCGGCAAAGATTAAGATATAGCAGCCCCTACTAGATCTCCGATGCCCAACCCCGACCTTATGCGTGCCATGATCCTGGACCGGCCTGGCGAGCCGCTGAAGCTCAAACACATCCCCATTCCTGTGCCCGGACCGGAGCAGGTTCTCATCAAGGTTCATGCCTGCGGAGTCTGCCGCACCGACCTTCATATCCTGGACGGCGAGCTTGTGAACGCCAAGCTGCCCCTCATTCCCGGCCATGAGATCGTGGGCACAGTGGTAGGAAGCGGCAAAAACGCGGATCAGTTTGCCATCGGGCAGAGAGTTGGCGTTCCCTGGCTGGGATACACCGATGGCCGTTGCAGCTACTGCTTAAAAGACAAGGAAAACCTCTGCGACAACGCCCGGTTCACCGGCTACACCCTGGACGGCGGCTACGCTGAATACGCAGTTGCCGACGGTAGGTACTGCTTTCTCCTACCTCCTTCTTACGGGGACGTTCAAGCTGCTCCCCTGATGTGCGCCGGGCTGATCGGCTACCGATCATACCGCCTGGCAACAATAGAGCCAGATGTCACGCGCCTGGGCATCTACGGCTTCGGTGCGGCGGCTCACATCATTTGTCAGGTGGCGGTCTACCTGGGAAAGGAGATCTATGCATTCACCAGGCCCGGTGACAGCAGCGCCCAGGAGTCTGCCCTCCGGCTGAAGGCAGCCTGGGCAGGCGGCTCAGACCAGATGCCACCCCAGCCTCTGGATGCGGCGATCATCTTTGCCCCCGTCGGCTCACTGATTCCCGCCGCTCTCAGAGCCACAGCCAAAGGCGGCATCATCGTCTGCGGCGGGATACACATGAGCGATATTCCCTCTTTTCCCTACGAGATTTTATGGGCGGAGCGGGTGCTGCGCTCCGTGGCAAACCTCACCCGCCGGGACGGTAAGGAGTTTTTGGAGATCGCCCCCCGTGTGCCGGTGAAGACCGACGTGCATACCTATCGCCTGGAGGACGCCAACCTGGCTCTGGAAGACCTTCGGCAGGGCAGAGTCACGGGAGCGGCAGTTTTGGTGATGGTCCCCTGAGAGCATCAGCAAATCGGTAGGCAAGGTTCGCTCAAAGAGGCGATGAGATTATGCCCAAGTAAATGAGCGCTACCAGGATCCCGATAATAAGGATACAACATAAGATTTGGTCATGGCTGTGCCAGGCTCTTCCAGGTGCTCCTCGAAAGGAAGCTCTCACCAGCACAGGCTTCCATCTCCAGAAAGCGCTTGTATGGTATGGCGAAGGTGAATACATCGCTGCCCAGAAGCGGTCGAACATTCTTCCTCGCGGATGGATCCGTCAGCCCTAGCACGGCTCTTGGTTTCTCTTTCTCTGCTTCCCGGTAAGCTGCGATGCATATCTGATGGCAGCCCGCCCCCATTGGGATCACGACGTTCTCAATACCAGGGCGGTCGTAGTTTGCCAGGCCTACGAGCGCCGAGATCTGGTCCGAATTGGCAACGAAGACCACGACGATCGGCTCATCCTGCTCATCCAGATCCCTGAGCGGCTTGAAGACGACATACTTTGTCGGAACCTCAATTACTGGAAGCTCCCTCAGGAAATCGCCGACGAGGTCCGGCGTCTTCTTGTAGCCCTCACCCTTCTGGAAGTTCTCCCTCATCTCGCTGCTGCCTAGTCCTCTGGCTTTCTCCAGAAGGTCATCTCTCCCCTGGCCTTCCAGACCCGTTGATAGAAAATACCTGAAAGCCTCAACGCCGCCCAGAGGAAAGTTGTCCTGCTGCCTTCCAAATCCCAGGCCAGTGCCTGCCCCCATGCAACCAAAATTCTCCCGGTCGAAAGCCGCCGTTCTTCCTCGTGAAGCTGCCTGAGCCAAAAGGACCAGGGCGCAGCCTGCTCCGCGGCCCTTGAATCCCAGCGCGCCCTCAGGCTTTTCATTGGTCCACAAAATAGCTACCGGCTCGGTTCGAAGCTTAAGTGCCTCAGCGATATTGCTATGCATGGCCACTATGATGGGTGTGGTAAGTTTTAAAATTATCTGCCAGACCAAGTGCGGTTGCCGCTTTAAATATCTTTATCCATCATTCAATCTGGCTTCCACCTCAGGCAAGAAAAATTTATCAACATAAATAAACAACTTCATCTATAGAGGTAGAAAAATATGAGATCTCATGCTTTAGCCCTTATCCTGGCATTGATCTTTGCCCAAGCCTTTTCGGCATCAGCAGAGGATTCCGGATCTATTCCAGGAGCCAATAGCCCACAGCTGTGGAATACAAACGGTTTTCTTTTAATCAATCTCACTGATGATACCATTCAGAATCCCATCGCAGAAGGAAACCGGTCATCGATCTCCAGACTGGTATTGGGTGATAATCTCAGCGCCAACCATGTGCAGCTATCTCCCGGGACAGAGATAAAGATGCACTATCATAAAGGAATCGAAGAATTGATCCTGGTCGTCGGAGGCCGTGGCATCATCAACGCGACCGGAATGAACTACACCATAGAATCAGGCGACCTGATCCATCTTCCGGTGGATATGCCCAGCGCCGTGTATGCTCTCGGAGATGAAAACCTGGATCTGATCTCAATCTATGCCCCGCCATCTGATGGGACCAGGACTTATGTTTGAGGGTCCCGGACGGAAGCTGTTCGGGCAATTTTTTAGCGCTTAAGATTATTGTCAAGCAACGTTGCGAGATCAAAGCAATCACCGCTCACGAATCCAGTGCGATCCCGCGTAACTTTCTGGCTTGTCCGTTGCCGCCAGCTCATCGTTGGAGACAATATCCATTTCAATCGTTCCATAGCCAGTAGATATGCCTGCGGGCACGTCTGCATATTTTATCGTCAGGCTCTTGCCCTGGATGGTTCCGCAAGCAGCATTAGCCCAGCGAGGACTTGAAGCAGGCTCTTGCCCAAACCACCAGAGGTGATCTCCAATCTGCCGGATGTAATAGACTCCGCCGTCATTGCAGCTCCATACTCCGGTCAAATTGATGATCTCCCACACCCGACCGTCCTCATGTTCCCCTTGTCCCCCATCTTGCCCTCCTTCTTGTATCGGGGGAGAGGTACTTGCCGCAGGCACAACTGTCGGCTGCAAAAGCGGCAAAGTCGGCGCTTGAGTATTGATTATGTCCGTTGCCTGATCTTTGCCCTCCGCTACGGCAAAAGGCCATAAGTCGACTGCAGTAGCATGCCTCCTGCCATCGCTTCCTATCACCTCTGCCTTCAACCTCACAATTCTCGGACCTATCGGAATGTCTCTATTGCCATCTATCGCCCCCGCAAATATGCCACCGCCAGCGGATTTCAGCGACACCTTGCCGCAGCCGCTCTCATCTCTCAAGCCGCTTAAAAGGAACTCCGTGCCGACTGCAACTAATGTATTGCTCGCCGTAACGGATGCGCTCATATTCGCAACAGATTTTTCTCTGGTGAGAACTAAGGGCGGCTCTATCTTCGGATTCGTGATAACAGGAGCCTCTTTCAGGCTGTATGGGTTCATCTCCGCAACGACCAACTGCCAAATGTCTCTATTGTCTTTTTGCAGGTAAAGGAACCTGGTTGCGCTGCCATCCATGGAGGGAAGATACATTCCATCTCCGACCAGTGCCCGATCTTCGCTGTTCCAGCCACCCAATGCTGTCAGCTCCAGCTTGTCTCCTGTCCTGGTATTCATCAACCAGCCATGACCACTGCCCACAAGGAGTTGGGAACCATCATAGCTGAGTTTACCTAGATCTTGCGTTGGCCCTGTGCCATTGATCAGCGCGCGTCTGTCAGAGCCATCAAAGTTGATCACGCCCACCTCCTGGGGTGTATAGCAGCATGGATTGGGATTTATGATATAGAATATCCTGGAGCCGTCTCCGCTTATCCCGATATCCAGAATGTTCCACATGTAATCCCTGGGAAAAGCATACTCTTTCAGCTCGGTTCCATCGGAGTTGATGCTCAATATATGTTTTCCCTTCTCACTTGACATAGAGAAGACTATGTGCGACCCATCTGATGACAGATCCAGTATACCTGCGTTGGTGGGCGTAACGCTATCAGGAGATGCCCCTAACAATGCAGCGATCTTATCAAAACCTGCAATCGGAGTGAGCGCCTTGCCATCGAAGTTTACCCTCCATAGGCCGCGCGTTACTGGAATGTCCGGATCAGTGCCGATTTTGATATCTCCCCAGGCAAGGAAATATACCTGGCCTGAATCGGTTATTTTGAAATCGCCCAATCCCCCATCATAGGGGAAATCGGTCGTCCTTCCGCTTGAGATATCTGCGAATCCGAGATGACCCTGGGCACCGGCTGCAACCTTTGTACCATCGGGACTTATGGCGACCGGCGTATCATAGCCATAATCTATAGAGCAAACATCTTGCGGCGGCTGCACACCATCTGTTTCTACCACATAAATGTGCGCCCGTCCATCTGGATGGGCAATGAATGCCGCGTTTTCGCCGTTGTCACTTATGACCGGCATGGCCCCGTTATGGCAGTCTATCGTATCAGTTAGTGAGGTGATCTCATGATATGCAAGGGTGCGAAGGACCTCTGTCTCGACCGCTGTTGCTCCCGATCCAGGGGCTGTGCCATTGGTCCCGGTTTGATCTATCAGGACAATTGGACTTATTTCTTCCATTCCAATCGCAACCATTTGACCTGCTCCCAGGATGAATGGTGCAAGACTGCTATTCTTGGGCGTGACGTTTATTGGATTATCGAAAGCAATAGCCAATCCGATTCCATTAATTGGATCATAGACGACTCCGAACGTGTTTTTGCCGATTGAAGTTACGGTCATTGTGGCAGTATCAATGCTCAAGAGTGCTTGATCGTTGACTGCTTCAAGGACCATTGGCCCCTTTTCCAAATCCAGTTCGATTTGTGCAGGAGGTTCTGACTGTGCAGGAAGTTCCGACGGAATCTCAGATACAAATCGTTTTGCCGTTCGTTGATCATATCCACCTGAATACAGTTTCCCGCATACTATAATTGCTCTTGAAATAATGCCAATGGTTTCCGGATACTCTGCGTGTATATTTACCAATAGATGCAGGCAAGCAGCAGATACCACCGCATTGATGTCTTTATCTTTTCCCATATTGGCCCTAAACAGGTCAACCAATTTATCACAACTCACCTTTAATTCAATTTTATCTTGTGGAGATAATGTGAACTTTTCCCCCTGACGAATCCCTGTCCGGACTTGATTCCTGAGAAGAACCAGATCGCCGGGATTTTCTGCCTCTCCAGAAGGCGTGCCTGCACCAGATCCTGTTTTAGTGTCTGTTTCGGATATAATTTGCGGGCAATTGGTGGACAATTTGCTCTCTTCAGGCGTTTTCGGCATAAGCGAACAGCTGATAATATTGAATGTCTCCATATTGACCTTTCCTGATGCGGCCATACAATCACAAAGTTGTCTTGGTGTATTAAATGGGCCCATGACTTCAATTATGCCGCTTGAAGCCCGATTCTCTGCAGCCCAATCTTTTGGCTCGTAGCTGATGCTCCAGCTCTGAGTATTTCTGGCGTCTGTTGAGTGGACCATGTACTGCGGTTTATCAAACGGCCTGTCCCAGTAGTCAAGATCAGCCTGCGAGCCTGAGTGCTGCAATATGATCAGAAAAGCGATAATGAAGATTTTGAATGCCTTCGAAAGCTTTTTTGCAGATAGATTGCGATCATTTGAGCCAATATCCAGATTGCAGCACTGAGAATCGAATACTCTATTCATAATTGCCCACCTTGGACGATCTTTATCCCCGTGTCCAGCGCATAAGCGGAAAGCTAATAATTAATTATGATGTTTAAGCATTTATAATCTGTGATGGTGCTTGGAGCCATATTTGTTTGCAATATTTTCCTACTTATAGGAGACTTTATTTGGCAAACAGAAGATACATTGATCCGCAGATATTAGTCTCTGACTCAGAAGGCTAGCTGGGAAGTGATTTGCAGGTCATCCTCTGAATGCTCTGGGATGATTTTATCTGCATAGTCTTTGGAAGATAGACGAATCTCTGAAATCATTGAGATAGAAGAGGAGATGAAATTCTATGAACATAGTTAAGCCGAAATTGGCGATAATAGTGCTATTGGTGGTTTTCATTGGCCTGTTGCCGGCTGCGGCATCAGAGATCTACCGGTTCGGGTGGATCGGCCAAGATGATGACAAGGTAGGCACATGGGATAACGGGGATCCTGATGGGAGCCTGGATGGGCATTTTCGCATCGGTCTGTCCCTTCCCGATCCTGTAGAGGTAAAGTCCATCTTGCTTTACACTTCTGACGAGAACGGCAATCCCGAGGGAGGGCAATTCTGGGATACCGCCGCCACCAGATACTACATTCTGGGCGTCTTCGACCAGGGAATGCAGCTGTATCATGCCCATGTGCCTTCTCTGGGTACCTTCTCAGGGGATGTTCAATTCGACCTCTATGCGGCTGCCTCAAGTCGGTTTATGGATGGGTACAGTTTTTCAGTAGCGGTAACCCTGGCAGATGGCACAGAGCTAAAGAGAGTGACCACCATCGGAGAGTCCATCGATTGGCCTGTTGAAAGCTCCGAGATAAGACCCTCTGCGGATACCTCAGTCGGCACCTCTGCCATCCCATCCGAAGAACGGCAGCCAGGCTCCGGAAGATCTAAAATTGAGAGCATTCTGCAGGGCGATCCCGGATCATCCGAATCTGGGTCATACAAATCGGGATCATCTGAATCAGGATCGTCTGAATCCGGATCAACTGAATCAGGATCAGAAGGGCAATCCTCTGCTTCCGCAGGCTCCACTGCAGCGGCAATCCTGGATACCTGGAACATCGGTTCAGTAAACAACAATCCCACTTGCAGCCCAACACTCACCCTCTCAAAACCGCATATGATCACCTATATCGATACCTATCACTGGAACTATGGCCAGGGAACAGAATCCAGCGGAAGCATCAGTTTGCAAAATGGTAACGGCGAGACCTTCGGTCCCTGGCAGGTCCAGGCAGAGACCGCCTCTGGGGCAGCCAATGCCTGGTGGATCGTTCGCCCCAATGAGGTCATTGCGGCGGGAAATTACATAATAATTGATTCCCAGCCGGAGACGTGGTCCTGGAACGCAGAATCTCCATGCGGATTTGTCAAGATTGAAGGATATCCTGTGCAATCAAATCCAGCTCCTGAAGATGGAAGAGATAGCCCGTCTGAGAGCAAAGGGACCGTAAGAGCAGGCATATCCGTGGATGGAGAATGCAGCAGTCCCATTGAAATGCTTACCTCCGGCTGTGATGCGGGCCTGCCCGACATCCCGGTGGAATTGACCTTTACATACGTACCCCCCGCTTATTCCGAAGACACACCCAATACACTCCGGGAAACGACCGACGAGAACGGAATGGCTTATTTCCAGGATGTGCCTGCCGGCTCGAAGTTCATCCTCAAGACCGCAGTCAAGGGCATGGAGAAGGAGCAGGAAGGATCGATGCCGGATCCGGCTGATGAGGTGTATCTCACATTCGATTACAGGTGCAAGGGCTCCTATCCTGAAGAGGAACGAAAAAGATTGGAGCAGATCGCCGGGGTAGGGCCAGATGGGCGAATCACAGGCATAGTCACCCCTGTCTGCGGAAATGAAGGAGTAATATGCAGCCCTGAATGTGCCCTCTATCCGTTATAATGGCAAGCATGAGATCGGAAGTGAGGCTGGACAGCTGCCGCACCGTTAGCGGCAGGCCCAATTATTTTTCTGAGGTTGCATTGTAATTCGCCGTTGTCCTCAGCCATTTGGCAAGCATCTTGGCCAGCTCTTTCTGTTGAACCGGCTTGGCAATGAATTCGTTCATTCCCGCCTGAATGCATCTATTCCGGTCACCCTGCATGGTGGCAGCCGTCATGGCGATGATAGGAACTTCCGGATTCAGCGCCTTCGATCCATCCTGGCGGATGATCCTTGTGGCTTCGAAGCCGTCCATATCAGGCATATGGCAGTCCATCAATACCAGATCGTAATTATTGATGGCAAGCGCATCGAGGGCTTGCCGGCCATTGGCCACCACATCTGAGAAAAGCCCCATCTTCTTCAGCATCGCCTGAGCAACCTTCTGGTTGACGGGATTGTCCTCCGCCACCAAGATTCTAATCCTGTGCCCGACGTCCTCTTTGATAGATATCTTCTCCGTCTCAGTAACACGATCTCTGCAGTCGTCTGTGCTGTTTTCTCCTTGCACACTGGCAGACTTCTTGACTCTTGATCGCCCATCCAGCTGCTTTTTGAAGACCGCGGTAAACCAGAAGGTAGATCCTTCGCCTTCTTTGCTCTCCAGGCCGATTTCTCCTCCCATCAGCTCGGCGAGCTGTCGGGATATGGCCAGTCCCAGGCCGGTGCCTCCATACTGGCGCGTGGTCGAACTGTCTATCTGAGTGAAAGGAGAGAAGAGAATCTTCTGCCGGTCCTCCGGGATGCCGATGCCTGTGTCGATAACTGCGAAGCGAAGCGTGGCATTATTGTCGTCTTCGCTCACCAGGCTGACCTGAATCACTATCTTGCCCTTATCTGTGAACTTCACGGCATTGCCGCCCAGGTTGACCAGAATCTGACGAAGCCTTCCAGGATCACCTCGAAGGAGCGAAGGTACCTCCTTCTCTATCTGGCTGATCAGCTCCAGTCCTTTCTCATGGACATCGAGTGCCAGGAGGTCGGTGGTATCCTTTAGAAGTGACCTGAGATCAAAGTCCAGCATTTCAAGTTCCAGTTTTCGGGCTTCTATCTTGGAGAAGTCCAGGATATCGTTGATGAGAGATAGCAGCATCTCGCCGCTGATCCGGGCAATTTCCACATACTCGCGTTGCTCTGCATTCAAGTCCAAGTCTGAAAGCAGCCCGATCATGCCGATGACACCGTTCAGAGGGGTCCGGATCTCGTGACTCATATTGGCCAGAAACTCGCTCTTGGCGGCACTGGCTCGCTCTGCTATCTCTGCCATTTGTTGGGCATGATTGCTGGCTTGCTCAAGCTGCAGATTGGTCCTCTTCAGATCGTTTTCGAATTTCTTATACCTGGTAATATCGCGGATGGATTCGATGGCACCGACAATGCAGCCGCTGTGATCATATAGGGGTGATGCTATTCCCCAGAGAAAAGCCCCTTCTCCTCCATTGAACTTGGGAATAAAGGTCTCTGCGATCAATTGATCGCCTTTTCTCAGGGCAAAGTAATAATTTGCTTCAATCTCTCTTCGGTCCATAAATATCAGGTCTATCAGAACAGGCCTGTGCTTGCCGTAGAATGGCACCGAATAATCGTAATTTCCCCTACCGATCATCTCTGCCTTTGAAATGCCAGTCATTTCTTCGATGGCCTTATTCCAGGCGATGACTCTTCCTTCTCGGTCTATGGCAAAGGTGGCATCGGGCAAAAAATCTATGATATCGGCCAGACGTTGTTCCGACTCGCGCAGAGCTTCTTCAGCATGCCTGTACTTGGTAATATCATGGAATATCCATATCCTTCCATGATAATTTCCATCCCTGTCGACCACCGGTGATGAATACCAATCCAATACCATGCCATCGGAAAAAATCACTTCATCTCTGCCGGTATCATCTCGATGATCATATAGATGCTTCACTTTGCTGATGAATTGCTCCGGGTCCCGTATACTGCCTGCAGCATGCTGAAGAAGGACCTCGATGTTCTTCTCCTCTCTCATATCAGCAGGAACATTCCACATGTCCAAAAGCCGCTGGTTGGTGATCAATCGTTTCCCCTGGCTGTCTACAACGATGATACCATCCAGTGAGGTCTCAACCTGGGCTTCAAGTATTGCGGTCTTCCGTCGCAGGTCATCATCGGCTCGCTTTCGGTCGGTGATATCGGATATGATGCCCAGCAAACCCATTAGTTCTCCGCTTGAGTCGATCATTCGTCTGCCACTTATATATCCCCAGAAATCGCTCCCATCAGCTCGAAGGTAATGCCTCTCTGTGAAGATAGTGTCTTTCTCTTTCAGCAGCATCGATTGCATGATATCGGTC
Source organism: Methanosaeta sp. PtaU1.Bin112 (assembly GCA_002067705.1). GTDB lineage: Archaea > Halobacteriota > Methanosarcinia > Methanotrichales > Methanotrichaceae > Methanothrix. Next base: position 35,852 of record MVRL01000112.1, on the reverse strand, counting down.
GCATCCGGGCGCTCGTCAGGATGAATAAATGCAGGATATGGTTTGCCGATCATCTCATCCAGCGGGCAGGCAAACATGTCCGCCATGAATTGGTTAGCTTGTATGATATTCCCTTTGGCATCAACTATGATTATTCCCGCGCTGGAGGTCTCGAAGATGGTCCTCAGCCTCAACTCGCTCTGCCTCAGATCCTCCACCGCTTTCTTTCGTTCAGTGATATCTTCCACAAATCCCATGAATCTTTTTTCTGATACTTTTGCGGCCGTTACCGACCAGACCCTTCGCGCTCTATTCCTGGTCAGAAAAGGCATTTCTGCAAACGCATGGCCATCTTCCTTCAGCTTTGTAAAATGGCTGAGGCCGGCATCATGAGCATCAGGCGGCAGGAGATCCGAAATTCTCATTTGCTGCAGCTGCTGCTCATCATATCCTGTGATTTTGCAGGCTATTGGATTTACTTGTAGGATCTTTGCATTCTCATCGACAATGAAGATGCCATAGGGAGCATTCTCCATATAACTGCGGTAGCGTACCTCGTTCTCCCGCAAAGCCTCTTCCGTCCGCTTGCGTTCGGTTATCTCGGCAAAGATGCAGGCGAACTGGTTTGCCGAGCTTCGAAAGGCCCTCACCTCAAAGTGCTTATCGAGATCAGAGGAATAGCTCTCAAAGAATGCCGGCTCGCCGGTGAGAGCCACCCGGCCGCAAGTCTCAATCCATAGATTTTCAGCTCCTGGCAGCACCTGCCGTACTCTGCGGCCTATGAGATCCTCCTTTTGAAGACCGGTCAGGCGCTCGAAGGCTGGATTTACATCAAGAAACTTGTAGTCTATGGGCCTACCCTGATCATCACAGATGATCTCATGCAGCGCGAAACCATCTCGCATCTCCTTGAATAGCGTCCTGTAGTTCTGCTCTGCCTGCTTGGCTTCGGTGATGTCGGATGTTGTGCCGATGACCGTGACCCGGCCATCCGTATGGCAATATGACAAGATCCTGGAACGAACCCAGAGCAAACTGCCGTCGGCCTTCAGCATGCGGTATTCTGCCGAATAATCCTTCGGAGCCTCCTTGCCGGCTGATTGCATTGCCTCCTGAAGGGTCCTTTGCACGGCTGGCAGATCTTCTACAAAAATATATGAGAGATATCTTTCAATGCTGTCGTCAATACTGCCCGGTGGCAGCCCTAGGATCCTATCTGCAGCTGTAGAGATGCTGGAGCTGACGAGCGCTCCCCGAGCATTGACATCATAACGCCAGGAGATCTCGGACATTATAGAGATCGCTCTATCATACAGCTCCTCGCGGACCTGAGCGGCCTGCAAGGCTTTCAGTAGCTCCACCTCTGCAGGAGGGCGATAGGGGACATCATTGTCCATGATTATCATTAATGATTCGTTCTGATTGATACATCTATTGGAAGGATTGATATAAGATGGATTGCCTGAATTATTATCTTCTTCTTTCTGATTACTCTTAGGCATTATTCATTTAGCTTCAGGAATATCCACATCTTTTTCGGGAACAGAGATGTTCTGAGGGGGATGGTCTTGGGATCATATTTATATTTGAATGCACCTCACTTGCTTGCAACTAAGTGAGGCGCAAAGATGAGATGGGTGATTCTTGCGATGCTATTGTCTCTTGCCTGCACAACGGCAATTGTGGCGACTGTATGTGCGGATGATGATGCTGAGGTGCAATCGGCAAGCGACAGACTGGCCCAGAACTATACAGAGCACTCCTGGATATTCGTCAACGGATACATGGAAGAGTCGAGGATACTGCAGACTCAGAAGGGATTCAATGGCCAGAAGATCGCCCTCACCACAAGCGGAAGCGGAATGGCCACCAGGACGATAGATTCCGAAGTCTATCGGGATTCCAATATGGACGAAGCATCACTCACCATATCGGCCAATTATGATTATCGGCCATACGTACCACCGCTCACACAGAGCGATCTCAGGAATGCTCTGTGCGCCAAAAATTATGAGGTAGGCTCGGTTTTTTCAGAGTCGTACAACATCGACAAGGACCTCATTAAGGATACCAATATCTACCAAAACGACAGCTTCTCCGTCTATCAGATCAGCTCTGAGATCCAGGGGACTGCCAGGATCGGCCAGCGGGTGCAGAAGAATGCCAATACGGTGCCGTCCTTCATGATGAACGGGATGTATGTGGGCTACGCGCAGATCAGATCGGAAACTATTGCGGGAAATACCTCCGTCCTGACCTTGCCCTGTCCATAGAAAATCCGCAGTTGTTCGCAGACCGTCCGTGAGATGTGCCTCTGGATCAAGCCTCACGCATCGTTTTGCGAGGCTTCGCTATGGGCCGTGGCCACCGCTGCCAGCATCTCCTGCTGCTTCTGAGCATAATGCAGGTGGCTAGGGCAGCGGCAATCTGTGCACCCGAAGCGGGGCACCGCCGGGAGCCGTTTTCCGATAGCTCTCGCGATGATGCACTCCAGGTCCCGGCTGGTCCTGGAGATGAATACCTCTAACAGGCTGGTGTGGGGCAGAAGATAGTCGATGTGCCAGCGTCTTGTTGTTTTTATACCTTTCAGTACCTGGATATGGCGGTCCACCCTTTTAAGGCCGCCTGGACCCATAGCAGAGCCTGTGTATGAATAGAAGCCTCTGGATAAGTCAATGACACCCAGCGATCCGACTGCTATCTGAGCTGGCTGCGGCAGAGAGAGCACCAGCGTGTAGATTCCCGGCTCATTTCTCTGCGGCTGCATGCCCGTTCTCTTGATTGCGCATATTTGAGCTTGCTGCTTTGTAGAGGATCCGTGTAGGAAATATATAAGGGGCATATTAAGCCAAGTCTTTTCTATGATGAATGAGCAACTTGCTATTGGTGAAAATTAAATGAAGCTATTATTAGCAGCAACCATGATGCTGATGCTTTCAGCCATAGCTATGGCTGTGCCGGACAGCCAACAGCTTGGCCCTTATGCAGTATCGTTTGATCTAAATGCCAATTATCAGGCTCAAGTTGCCCAGCCCATTGAAATGGAGACTGCCAATGCTTATCAGATGGGCCTATTTGTTGATAATTCCACGTATGCCTCCGTCAGCATAACCGAGTATGTCGATCTGACAGATTCTACGTTGATGGTTTTCAAGAGCATGCTGCCGATGAGCATGATGCTACAGGGCCTGAATGTAACAAATGTCGAAGATATGACAATTGATGGCAAGGAAGGCTTCCTGGTCACAAGCGAGCCTATGGAGGCAATAGCAGGTGCGCCCAGCAAGGTTTACCGGGCCATGTACTGGATGGACAGCCAGGACTGCGATTGCGGGCCGGTATCGGTAGGCAAGACCAGCGTTGTCATCACCTCAACCTATCCTCTGGATGTCACCCAGGGCCTGCTCTCCAGCCTGCAAATAGTGCAGGGCCAGGCCTCAACAGCAGCAGCATCCGTCCAGGGCGGACAGATTCTGCCTCCTGCTTGAACCATTTGAAATATCTGAGATAATAGCTGCGGGAAATGAGGCAAAAGCATCATTTCCCAGTCATTTCTTCTGCGCAATCAGACCAATTCCCATCTGCCAAATCCGTCTCAATTAAAGGTTTATATCCTTTGGGGGCTTAAAACCCATAAATGCGTCGAGGTGGATTTGAATGATCAGATACTGGAAACTGTCAACTCTCCTATTATTTCCTCTCCTGGCCGCTTTTATTATGACCCTGCCGGGTCTGGGCCAGTGCTACGGCCCTCCCTCTCCTGGTGAGGGAGAAGAGCGCATATTTGCTCAGAGCGCCTGTGCCGGAGTCAGCAGCGACCCGCCCAACCCAACCGTATTTACAATAGATGAGCCAAGGACCATAACCAAATTGGGGACATACCACTACGGTTCCGGAGTGTCGCCGGGGACGATCGGGCTCCGAGACGAGCAGGGCAGGATCTATGGCCCCTGGCAGGCGGAAGGAGAACCCGGCCAGGGCGGAGTTCCAGATGCTTACTGGATCGTCTATTTAAGTCCGGCATTGGAGCTTCCCGCCGGAACCTATACTATTATCGACTCCAGCCAGTCGACCTGGTCCTACACCTATGAGAGCAATGATTGCGGACTGGCCTCTGTAATCGGGCTCAAGGTCGGCGGTGATAGCGGGCGGTCTCCACCATGCGCCGGAGAGGCAGTGGACTATTCTCCCCGCAGCCCCACAGATCTATATACCGCCGGTCCTGGATTGGCTCCGGGCAGCTACAATATCTGGTACGGCAAGAGGACCGGCACCCAGATAGGAACGCCGGATAGATGGAATAAGCTGGGGCCTGAGGAGCTGGCTGGCGGCAAGTTCTATGTCTTCGATGTGCCGGCAGCTCGCCTGTCTGAGAGCACGCCTCAGACGGTCAACCCCATGCTTACCGATCCTGCCCCCGGTGAGGCCCTGGTTTGGCTGAAGCTCAGCACTGAGGACGCTTATGCGGTATGCTTCGATGGGCCGCTGGGCAGCGGTCTGAACCTGGCCGGCTCCTGGAAGATGTCCGGACATCAGGAGGGATTTAACGATTGGAAGGGGGACCTCAATCTGAACCGGGACGGCACATTGGATTGGACCGAGACGGAGGGGGCAAATGTGGGAGCGAGCCGGAAGGGGACCTGGCAGTTTGACGGAACGGTCCTCACCCTGGAGTGGACATCGCCGGGCGGCGGACAGACCAGGTGGGTATCGCGGTCGGTCTCAGAGAATTCAATATCCTCAGGAACCTACACCGTGGAGCGGGCACCGGGCGGGACCTGGTCTGCGGTGAGGTGAGGAGGACTTGCATATTGTTTCTTTTTTTCGTTTCTTTTTCCATTTTTCTTAAAATTGAAATAGTGGTAAAGGGGCTTATGGCATCGGGAAAGTACTTATTCCAGAAGTATACATGCTAAGTGCTCAAAATCGCCTTGGTATTCTATAATACGATATGGGCAGCAGTATCTATTAGATTGGAGCGGGGTTTGCCAAGCTGGCCAAAGGCGCGGGACTTAAGATCCCGTCTCGCAGGAGTTCGCGGGTTCGAATCCCGTACCCCGCATTAGTGCATATCGATTTTTGTTATATTACACCCAGAGAATTTTTCTTTGGGTGGCAGGATTCTTTTCCAGAGCCGCTTTCAGGATGATGAGAGATGGCAAAGAAGCGGTTGGCTGTGAACTGGGAAAGAGAGGCTTGCAAGGAAGACTTCAAACGGCATTAAAGCGATAATTCTGGAGTTTGCACATGATGATGCACCTTAAGTAGAAGAATTCACGAAATATAACATTATCCTACCTGATGCAGATCTGTCGCCCAGTGCAATTAATAACTACTCATTCGCGATTAAAAAAAAGTAGTACGAACTTAAATGGATGTCAGTAAAATTAAATTTTATTATATCAACATACCATCTTTGAATTAAAGATTGCTATGACATACTCAAATATATTTTCCTGATAATATGCCTCTTTGACAAAATCTTCTGCTAATTTGCATAAGTACTCGCACGCTTCTCTCTTCTCTTTTTGATACATACCGAAACATTTATTAGCAAACGGCTTCTAACTTCGCCCAAAATTAGTATGATGTGTACTGATACTTCCGGGGTGTGGATGTGGCAGAAATTCCTACGCAATTTAAATTTGAACACCTATTATCACATACGTTTCCAGGTTTTTTCTCGGCTATAACGCTCTTTATGGTATTTGATTATTTGAGCCCGATGGATCTAACGTCAAAAACATTTTCACAGGGTTTGGATGGGTTAATCGCTTTTGGAGGATTCATTTTATTAGTTGGATCAATTTTGGGAATATTGATCGATGGATTTCACCATTCGATAATCGAGGATTGGTGTTTCGACAGTGGTCTTCTTTCTTTCTTTGATAGAAAGAATTATAAAAATGATCTGGATTTTATCAAAAACACAAGGGCATATTGCTTAAGAAAATGCTTAGGGAATAAAAATGAATGTGGTGAGGATCCTACACGCCACTTTTTTTTCAAGGCGCTTGATGGAACCAGTATTAATCAATATCTTATTGAGGAGTTTTATAGTTATTCTGAGTTCTATTCAAATACATTTATCTCTCTTTTTCTATTAAGTTGTGTATTGCCATTATACCTTCCAGTGGCTCTTCGAATTTCAGCAGCTTATTCCGCATTATTGGCGTTAGCATCTTTTGTTATTTCAATTTCATGCTTATATAGCAGCTTTATTGCTTATAATAGGTATAACAAGGCACTAGTTTCCGCAATATGGGGATATGTTGACACAAAATTAACATCTGTTGAAACGACGGTAACTAAGGTCGAAACAGCAACAAGCACAGAATATACAAAAGAATATTCTGCAAGCGGAGCAGGAAATCCAATAAATGAGTCAATAAAGGAATCCGCAAAAGAATCAATAAAGGAACCCGCAAAGGAAACAACAAAGGGACCGACAAAGGAAACAACTAAAGTAACACTTCCTGGAACCGAGGTAACAACTGCCACAAAAACAGCGCCTAGATCCAAATGAGGGTGGTGCTAGGATGCGATCTGAACTCGATGTACTCAAGCTCTTTTTTATCAGCATAATCTGTTCCATCTTTTTAACGTTCTTTTTATCCTCTCTAGGGTCATCTAATGATTTAGCACTTATAATGCTGGATATATTAATTGCCCTCTCATTAGTCATCATTTACTATTCATCTAGATGGCGTTATGGATTAAGAGCAATAACTATTATATTATCTACGTACTTTTTGTCTCTTATGGTTCTAGTATTATTTCCACCATTTTGCCTGGATATTTCTCCCAGCTCTCTCAATGAATGCATTTGCGACGAAATGGAATGGCCATCCAGTGATGCTATGCAGCTTTCAATGACCAATTTAGGCCGATCTTTAAAGGATATATCGATATCATTAACAGGAATGGTGGAAGATGATCTAAAATCTATTCAAATAGAACCAAATGCTATTGAAAAACTAGTGGGCGGTGAAAATAAGTTAATTGCCATAAAATTCAGGCCGTCATTAGCTCCTCATACATATAAATCAAATATTACCATTAGGTGTGCGGATGGCAAAAAGTCTATTATTATTCCTATTGTTTTTTCTGTTAATTCCAGCTTATGTCCGGAAGCATGGAGCAAAAAGGGTGACGCTCTTCTGGAGCTAGGCCTCTATGAAAAAGCCATCATTTCTTATGAAAGATCCCTTTATCTGGATCCTGATTTCAAGGCATCTTGGTTGGGAAAGGGAAAGGCATATTCCCACCTGGGCAACTTCTCCGAAGCAAATAAAGCTTATGGCAGGGTAATTGCTCTCGATCCTGAAAATGAGGAGGTGCTCCAATTGCAGAGCATTTTGCTGCTTGCATCAGGTCAATGCCCAAATTAGATGCCGCAATGGATAAAACCGAATGAGATAATCAAGAGAAAAGTGAAAGGAGGAATTATTGAGACAATATAGTGCGTTGTTTAGACAGAAAAGGTTTGTGGCGATCCTATTGGACTGGGATCGCTTCTTCTCGCATATTCGATCAAGACCACCAGTAGCCGCTGTGGTACGTGTAAGGGTACCAATAATAGCGATATGAGTATGGGTAGTATGGGTAGTAGCCATAGTAGGGCGGGTACCAGTAGCTGCCCGGATAGAGGTAATCCCCGTAAAGGTATCGATGATAGGTCTTGCCTTGATAGCTGTAATAGGTAAATGGGTCAAAACCCCTGCCCCAATTTGAAGCGGGCGGATTGCCTCCAACCCAGGGCTTGCCAATGCCTTTCTCAAAGAGCCGCTCTGCGGCTTTTTCTCCCGGCCTCATCTCTACGCCATTCTCAAAATCTATTGCCGCCACACATCCCATCAATGATAGGATGAGGACAATAGATGTTAAATTTCTATTCATTCCCACCATTCTCCTTTTGCACTGTTGCCCATTGAAAGGGCTGCACAGCCTTGTTCCGGCAGATCTATGCGTCTTAAATATAAAATTCTATCTGATAGAGTTCATGAAAAGAACCTTCCAGGAAGTGCTCAGAAGCCATCCTGCTAAGATGCCGGCATCGGGGTTGAAGTGCTGGAATGACTGCTTTGAACCAGGACAAGCAGCGCATCGTTCTACCGTAACCCTGCGGGGATCATTGGCGATAAGAGCGGTCATAATCCAGGAGAGGGATGCCGGGATAACTGCCCGGAAGGCAGCCGGCTGAGTCCAAGCCGCCACAGGCTCCGGGTGGAGTGGTGAACGTGGCGGATTCTTTCCAGATGCCCATTGATGCTTGCACCATAATTTTTAAAATAGTATGAGTTACATCTATAATCAATTGCTGAGATCAAGAATAATGGTCTGAGGGATATGCAATGAAGATAAAAATAGTAGTATTAATCTCTGTCTTGCTGCTATCCTGCTCTGCTGCCCAGGCAGCCGGAAACACCCTGAGTATAGAGGGGCCGGGTGGCTGGACAAAGCATCTGGAAGTAGCCCAGGGATCGACCGCAACTCTCGTTGTCCTGACTCCAAAAGAAGGCGACGGCGTACTTTATGATCAATATTCGGACGGAAGCGTTCATGAATGCGCCCATTACTTCTTATGCAAAGATCGTCTGCCTTTTCACGCGAATGCACCCGGGCGGCATGTATTGCATTATGTCCTGAATGGCAAAGCGAGCAACACCGTGGCGATTGATGTGCAGGGCACTCCTGCCCCCAAAAAATGCCCAACGCCCTCGCTGAGGCCCGAGCCCTGTGCCATGCCTCAAGCGAGCATTCGCGCAACATCCGTTTGCGTCGTGCCCCGCATTCCGTCTGTCTCCCTCTCACGGGGGTCGGCAAGCTATCCGATGATCCTTGAGTATCGTCCTGTGGGCGCTCATATCATGAATCACCGGAATGGAATCGTTATTCCCAAATATGGGTCCCAATACCATTTCGGCAAGGACTTCTCGCTTGGCACAATCGATAACAATTATCCTGGAACGCCATTTGTGCTCCAGTATCTTTCCGATCCGTGAGCTGTTTTTGATAGAGCAGGCGCTCATTGGTCGCCTGCTCTTTTCGGGATGAATTCCGCCGGGTCCTCGACCGACCGGCCGTATTCAGCGTGGCGGCCCTTGAGTTCATATCAATTCCATCATCTTCTTTCCCTGCAATTTCCTCCCAGGAGGCAGACGATTCCCGCGGCAAAGAGAACGGCAATGATTCCCGTCAGGAAGATGCCGTCAAATACCCCCGCTCCACCGATGGAGAGGGTCAGAGGCCTGGCCTGGTGCAGCTCCAGCGGGGAGAGGGCAGGCAGTATTCCTGGGGTGATCAGGCTTAGAAGGTCAGCTCCAATCAGCGTTCCCAGGGTGCCGCTGATGTAGGCCAGGGGCGGGGCGCGGCGAAAGCCGCTTGCCAGGAGCAGGCCCATGGCGGCAGCGAGCAGTGGCGAGAGCCAGACCGGCAGGACGATGCCTTCGCCGGCAACCGCCTGGGCGGCCCAGTAGGTGATGGCAGCCACTACGGCCATGCCCAGGAGAGCCTTCTTGAGGCTGACCTGGCCGCGCAAGAAAAGATGCATCGAGATGATCAATGGTATGATGCATCCTCCCAGGTTGACCGCCAGATACAGAGGATGAAATGAGGTAGGGACTTCTATTCCAGTCAGGCTCAGAAGGTAGATGTACCACTCCGGATAGGACGATATGGGCTTCTCGATGAGCTGAAAGTCCACAAGGCTGCCCAGGATGGAGCCGAAGACCGCCAGGGTGGCGTGCCAGTGGGAGAAGCCCACGATCTCAAAAGCGGTCTCGGAGAGGCGGAGAAAGAGGTAGACTATAATGAGGGGCGCGACCAGGATGAGCAGCAGGATGACGACTGTCAGGGGCAGGAATAGCAGTTCGAACAATGTTTAGCACCCGCAACCAAGTTATCTTTGATAGTTAATAGAGCTTTGCAGGTGTGTTTAGAGATGACAGTTCTTACCGGCGGCGAGGCGCAAGCCCTTGTGCAATCCATGATCGACCCAAAGACACAGACCCAGATGTGCGGCATGGAGCTGACGCTGCAAAAGATCGAGCGATTCGCCAGTTCCGGCGCAGTGGCTTTTGACAACAATGAGAGAGTTCTGCCCAGGACCGAGCCTCTGGATTTCGATTCTTCCGGATGGATCGATCTTGCTGCGGGCTCTTACCTGGTGACATTCAATGAGATCGTCAGCATCCCCAGGGACGTGGCCGCCCTGGCTCGGGCTCGCTCCACTCTTCTGCGCTGTGGGGCCAGCCTGCAGACGGCTCTTTGGGATCCGGGATACCGGGGACGCAGCCAGAGCCTGCTGGTGGTCAACAATCCCCACGGCCTCAGGCTCAAGAAGAACGCCCGCCTCATGCAACTGGTATTCCTGCGTCTGGAAAATGAGGCGGAGGAGGTCTACACCGGTGTGTATCAGGGCGAGAACATTCCAAATGAAAAAAGATAGCTTTCGGGCAAAAGAGTTGGCAAAAAGAGGGCTTAAGCCTAACTGATTGCCAGGGTCTTGATGATCTGGGCGGTATTATTCTGATCGAGAAGAGATACCATTACCGCATAAGTGGTGCCATCCAGATTCCAGACTGCCATATCGTATCTGCCGCCAAGCTCACCAATGCGCTCATCCTTGGTGCTCATGGCATGAACTGTCACGTTCTTTCCCTGATGGTCTGCAGCCGTCCATCTGCCTATCTCTCTGTCCCCTCTGTCCTCCGCCCCGGAGATTCCTCCCAATAGCAGAAGCTCGGAGAGCGCATCGCTGCTCATTCTGCTCATGATGTCATCATAAACGCTCATGATAGAGATGAATGCCGCTCCGGGCGTTGCCGTGTCATTGATCAGGAACTCCTGCTGGACCATTCCGTTACTGCTGGTGTTGAATTCCCCCTTTGCCATCTCGAAGTTGAAACCCAGGTCCAGAGAAATCGTCTTTTCTGTGACCGTCAAGAACTTGGATTCCAGGGACGAGGCAGGCAAAGACAGGCAGGCCAGGAGAAGCATGGCCAGCGCAATTACTGAAAATGGCTTCATGTTTTTCACTCCATATTAAGGTCATATTCATGTTTATGAAGGCATGATATTTATATCAAATGAGTCACGATAAAGGCCAGATATGGCGAAGAACTCCGCTTTCATCCTATTGCTGCTCTTAAGCCTCATAGCCTGTGCTTCCGGACAGGGCTACATGGGCACGGTAAGCACCGGCACAGGAATAATTCCTGCTTTAACCGTGGGCAAGAACTCGATCTCTGCCACCAACGTGGGTTCGTTGACATCGCAGGCCAATTTAACGGGCGGCTGGTCTCTTGATCTGAAGGGTGACTCGATCAGACATATAGACTTGCAGATGTATCAGCAGGGCGATCTCATTCTTGGGGCGGGCCAATTGTCCTCAGGCCAGGCGGTGACCGCAGCCGGATCTGTGTCCGGGGACAGACCGACCATATTCATCTCTGTAATTGATGCCGGACAAGCTTTCCGGCTCAAGCTCTCTCTCTCCGGAGAATCTCTCGCAGGAGAATATGACTGCATCTCTCAAGCACAATCTAGCGAATCGGGGACCGCGACCGGTCGCATTTCTTTCGCGGTTCATGAGAACCGGGCAACGGCGCTGGGCAAGAGCGCAAGTCCCAGTGCAACTGCGGGCGCATGGGTTGGAAAGGCCACGCAGAGCATCAATAAATAAGGTATCCGGTACGAGAGTGATGCTGATGAGAGAATGCCGAGGGACGCATGCTTGGCAGAGGAAATGCGACGATGGGCAGCATCAACGAGCCGGCAGAGGCGGTAGGACGGCTATCAGGCAACTGGCTGTCTTTTGATGTAACTGCCATCTAAGCGCCTGAGGCGCGCCATTCCTCCAGCTGGCATTGCTCGGAAAATAGTAACTCGATTTTATGCATCTCCCGGTTTCGATCCTGGTGAGAATCTCTTCATGAGCCGCTTCATATTCATTTTGCCTGCTCCGCCTCTCATGCCTTTGATCGCCTTTTGCATGGCCTGATGGGACTTGAGAAGCTCCCGGACTAAATCCGGGGTGGCGCCGCTGCCCAGGGATATGCGTTTGATGCGTGACGCGGTTATTATCTTGGGATCCTCCAGCTCCTCGGCGGTCATGGAGTCCATGATCACCCGATACTTGTCCAGGCGGTCTTTGGTCATCTGATACTCTTTATCAGAAAGCTCCAGGCCCAGTCCGCCCATGGGCAGCATCTGCATGATTTGCTTTAAGGGTCCAAGCTTGTTCATGGCCTCCATCTGGTGGTACATATCTTTCAGGGTGAACTTGCCCCGCATGAGCGACTCGACATCCACTTCGGTGTCGGTCTGCACCTCCTGGGCCCTCTCGATGAGTGTCTTGATGTCGCCCATGCCCAGCATCCGGGAGATGAATCGGTCTGCTTCAAACTTCTCCAGGTCCGTGGGCGTCTCGCCCGTGCCGATGAAAGCCACGGAGGTCTTGGTCTCGGCGACGGCGGATAGAGCTCCTCCACCCTTGGCTGTGCCATCCAGCTTGGTGATGATCACGCCTGTGATCTGCACCGCTTCGTTAAAGGCGCGCGCCTGCTCGGAAGCCTGTTGTCCTAATGCGGCATCCATCACCAGCAGCTTTTGTTCGGCATTGACCACGGCGTGAATGTCTTTCATCTCCTGGATCAGATCACCCTCCAGAGCATGTCTGCCGGCTGTATCGACGATGCGAACATCATATCGCCTGGCGGCATCGAGGCCTGCTCTGGCCACGGCAGGGGCATCGGGGTTGCCCTTGTCTCCGTAAAAGAAGATTCCCTGCCGTTCGCACAGTGCCTTTAGCTGGTCATAGGCCCCGGCGCGAAAGGTATCGGCACATATAACGGCCGTTCGCAGCCCCTTTCTTTGGAAGAATGTGGCAAGTTTCGCTGCCGTAGTGGTCTTTCCCGACCCTTGCAGCCCCACGAGCATGATGTTCTGTTTTTTCAGAGGAATGTCGCAGCCACGGCCTACCAGGTTGATGAGCTCCTGATAGACTATATTGATAACGTGCTCGCGCGGGTTCATGCCTGGAGCAGGTTTTTCATCGAGGGCCCTCTTTTTGATGGTGGTGGAAAGAGCCATCACCAGCTTGACATTCACATCTGCCTGCAGGAGCGCCCGCTGAATCTCCCGCACGGCATCATCTACCAATGCCTTGTCTATTCTATTCGCCGATGCAATCTTCTTTAACGCATTGCGCAGCGACCCGCCTAAGTTTTCCAGGACCATAATGCTTCAGGCATGCTAAGGCCGACAAACCATATAAAAATGTTCCTTGCTGATGCTTCATAATCCGAAATGACGTTTATCTGCAAATAATATAATAGTATACAAAATAAAAAAAATGTTGGTATTTAAAAAAGTTGGGTATATTATATATGCCAGTAAGCTACACGATTGCCAAGTGGGCGTCAATGAATAATATAACTAATATGTTATTGGCAGTATATTTTACAGGCGTGTTTCTGATGGGCTCCGCATTTGCAGTGAGGATCAGCTTATCATCCGGAGACTGGAGCGGAGATGCAGCAATTTTCGATATCTATGAATTATCTAAGGATACATCCCTGAGATCCGAATCGGCTCTTGACGGACATAATATCCACCAGGATCGCCAGCTCGTAGGTGACGGCAATAATGTTCTCGTCCATAGCGTGCAAGGATCTAATTATAATTCGAAAAATAGCATTGAGAGTTCGGGCCCACTGCGCATTTTCTCATCAACATCCGCCTCTCCTCTGTCTGCATCAGTGTCACAATCAGTGAAGGGAATGGGAAATATCTTTGTAGAATTATGCGGGTCTCAGGGGGCCGATTCTGTGGAGCAGAAGACTGATGTGATCGCGGGAGACATGTCTTTATCCCAAAGCCTGCAAGCCGGCGGCATCCTTTCATCAAGCCAGAGAACTGAGATGAGCGGCAGCTCTTGTCTGCTGCAGGCCAATTCTTTTTCCCGTGAGAATGTGATGTTGGTAAATGGTTTTTTTTATGAAGTGGAGGATATAACGGCAGATTTGACCTCCACATCCCAGGGAAATGCCTGGACAACGGGAGATATATCCGCATACGGAGATGATTGTCTGGATGCGGATACATTGAGGTTGATCAACTCGAAAAGCATTGGCCTTTCCGTCGATTCGAGTTATGTCTCTGAGAGTGAAGACGCCAGCTCCACCCCAATTTATAGGGGATCTGTGCAAGCCAATGCAGTTAACATGGATCGTGAGGCGTTCTCCAGCGCCTCTCAAGGCAGCCAGGCACAGGCATCAGGTGATTCTGCGCTGCCATCCCAGACATACGGCGGCCAGGTGGGAAACTTCTGGGGTTGGCTGCCCCTGGGCAATAGCTACGATGGAGGGACCTATGGGCCAGCCAGGAGATGGAACCAGGAGAATCCGACCATTCAGCTGTATCTTCTCACCGATGCCAATTACAATGCTGAGTCCCTGGACACCGACTCTGTCTGCACGGCGATAGAGACCGCGGCTAACATATGGGATGCTGCATCATCCCAAGTGCTCTTCGCCAGCACTGTAATACCCAGCAGCAGCGTTTCCCGCGATGTTCCGGATGGGATATCTGTTCATTCCTGGGAGAATATTGGAGCCTCCAATGGAGTCTATTCCCCAGGCCACGCCCATGTCTGGTACACCACCAGCAGCCAAGAGGATGGCTTCTACCAGATCACCGATACGGATGTTGATTACAATACATATTACCAATGGAATACAAACGGCATTTCCGGTGGAACAAATTATGATGTAGAGACCATCGCCGTTCACGAGCTTGGCCATACCCTGGGACTGGCGGATCTATATAACAAGAATAGCGCCCCCCTCTACAAGGCGCAGGTTCAGCAGATAATGAACTACCAGTACAATCATCCTCTATGGCTGGGAAATGGAGATCGTCAGGCCATTTGGGCTCTATATGGACGGTGAGACAAATGCAGAAGTCTTTGTGTAATGCAATTCTCATGCTCATTGTCATATTTAATGCATTGTTCATCCCTGTATCCTCTATAACTATCTCCATGTGCTCCAATAATGCAAAGGCTGAGGCATACTTAATCCAGAGATATGATATCGATAAATCAACCGATCTCAAAGTCCAAACTGTCCTTAAGGAAGGCACCATCACGCAGACTCAGTGGGCATCAGGCCTCGGCAACAACAGAATCAGCCAGTCGTTGAGCAATGGCTATCAAAATGCATACAGTGAAGTCTCTTCCGAGAGCCGCTTCGGCCTTAACTCCAACACCTGGGCTACAGAAGCGACCTTGAGCCTGAGCACTAACTTAAGAGCAGCTGGCGAAACCAAAAGTCAGCTATACGGATCGATAGGCTCCTCCTCTGCTTTGCAGGAGGCTTGGACACCTGGAGGCATCCTGAACTCAAATCAAGCCATATTCTTGCAGGGCGACAGAGTAAGAGCGGATCAGAGTACCGGCATAATTGGCACCCTTGGTTATTCATTAGGTCGTTGCCGGCTAGGAGATAAAGAGGCAGAGATTACTGGAGGGCTGAACGGCCAAGGCACTGTATTCAGCCAAATGACCGCCAGTGCCTCAGATGAAGCCAGTGCATCAGGAGCGGTTAGAAGCATAAGCCAGGAGAGCAAATCCTACTCGACCTCAAGAGCCACATCCGCTCAAGAGGAGAGCTATTCCTATCTCTCCTCCAGTGACGAGCTGCAGTCGACGCTCATGGCAAATGCCTGTGAGCATGCCGGGGTGCAGCAAGATATAACGGCGCTAAATGGCATCATGGCCTATGCCAGTGCCAGAGATGCAACAGATCTGCTGGCTATCGCAAAAGAAGCTAGCTTTGCTTCCGGCAGCATAGTCGCTTCCACTGACGGGCTGCCCTTCATTGGCGAAGACCTCACAGGAGACACGGAGAACATATTACTGGAATCCACACCGCTTTCTGGTGCAGATCTCTTTGCCCTGCCTCTGCCCAGCTCGACCAGGCCGTCATCAATAATTGACAATGATAATATCGAACATATCTTTGTTCGAGGCGGAGATGGCTCTCTCTGGGATAACAAGGGCGGAGACTGGTACTCACTGGGTGGGTATTTTAACCTCAATCCATCTGCAGTCAAGGACGGCAATGGCAATATCCATATCTTTGTACAGGGCGGTGATCTCGGCCTCTGGGGCAGGCAGCTTACGAGCAGCATGGGAGGGGATTGGACCGGTCTGGGCGGGTTAATCACCTCATCTCCCAGTGCAGTCATAGAGCCTTCTGATCCCACCGGGATTGCAATTGCAGCAAGAGGAACAGACAACTCTCTCTGGATGCGCAACCTCCATGCCGATACAATGGCAGCCGGTGATTGGAGCAGCATGGGGGGATACATCAAGGGAGACCCATTCTTGATTGCCTCAAATGATGGGTCCAGCTATGTGTACACTCTTGCAAGGGGTGGTGACGATGGACTATGGGTCAATAAAGCACAGTCCGGGTCAACGCCCATTAGCTCGGTCGCATGGTATGGATTTGGCGGGAGCTTAACCTCAGACTTAAGCGGTGCGATTGAACCGGTCACAAACGGCTTTCTCAAGGTGGCCGGTCGGAGTTCGGACAATGCCCTCTGGATGTGCGATATTGATCTGGTTGCCTCTCCCAGCGGCAAACTTGAATCTGCCTGGAGCTCATTAGGCGGAATCATAACCTCAAACCCGTATGTTGTATTCGATACAAACGGCAATATCCACACCTTTGCTCGAGGCGGTGACAATGGACTTTGGGATAACGAGGGAATCTGGGCAAACGGCGTGTATACACATGATTGGCATTCACTAGGTGGTGTAATCACATCCGATCCCAAGCCCTTAATGAACCCGAATACGGCTAAGATCGATATAGCGGTTCAGGGAGCAGACGGAGCACTATGGGTCAACAGGATGGGCTCGAATAATCCAGCAGATTTTGATTGGTATGGTCTTGGTGGCGTTATCACTTGATCATGAGCCAGATGATCGACGTAATCGCGATTATCCTCCTGATGGTCTCATTCGCCTGTCCGATGTCATTTGGCCGGCTCGCTGCTCAAAAGTCGAAGAGAGACCTCTGACCACCTTTATGACCGCCTGCCATGACCGGCTCAGCGAGGCCGACCATTCCATACTTTCCCCCGCCTCCGGGCTGCACCTTCACCCGTCCAGCGCGAAAGCTCCGGATGGCCTCGATAACCCTCGGCTCGGCTGAGATCTTGTCAAGATCAGCCTGCATCAAGACCTCAATCTCCGTCATGGACTGCGTCAGCTCGCTCCAGATCTTTTGCACTCCGGTGGTTGCAACACTCTTGTGCCCCAGGGCCAGGGCAATGATCTCTGCCAGGGGAATAATATGAAGGTAAGGCGGCCGGTGAGAAGGATGAACCGGCCTCTCATAATCGGCCAGTAGATTCACCCTATCGGCCACTCCCAGCTTGATTCTTCCCCCGCAATCCGGACAGCGCCCCATCAGTTCGTCCTTTTCGGGCAGAGAATACTGCCGATAGCAACGGGTGCATGCCGTGCGATTGTATTTTCCTTCTTCGGGGAAGAGGCCTACGTTCTTTGTGGGATGCCGTCCTGCTTCTCGCTTGATGGCGAGGATGAGATCAGAATAGCTGAAAGAGTCAAGGTCCATCTGATTGAATTCCCGAGCCAGCTTATTGGAGCGGGGTGAGTGGGCATCGGAGTTGGAGAGAAAGGTCCGGGTGGACAGATCAGAAATTCGGTCTGCATAGTCGGTGTCCGCAGAGAGGCCAAGCTCGATGAAACGGATATGCTGCGCTTTCTCCTGGTAACACTCGGCTATTGAGTCGTAATAGGCAAAGATGCCAGTCCAGGGGGTGAATGCATGGGCCGGCCCCAAGATGCCGCCTGCCTCGAGAACATGATCGGCAATTTCTGAACCATAAAGAGAGAGCCGTGGCCTGCCGTCGCTCGACAGGTTTGAAGAGTGGAAGGAAAAGGCCTCTTGCAGCTCTTCCGCTTTGGCAGTATCCGGAAGGAAGATGAGATGATGAACGCGCTTGTTATCCTCCACCTCCACGCTGAGGACAAAATATGTATCGCCCAGGATAAAGAATCCATCTTCCTCAGGAAGCCTCTTTATGGCATCCAGCCAGAGAGGATGCAGGCAGTCGCCAGTGGCCACAACCTTCACACCTTTGCGCGCCGCTTCTCTGGCGATCTCCGGCAGCTGCATATCGGCGGAGACTGCCATCGAGTACTTGGAATGGATATGAAGATCAAGGTTTACAAGCATCTTTTTTTGTTCGTTATGCAGGGATAAACCCTTTATGCTTGACGATATGTTTGATAAGCTGTGCAAGAGAGTCTGAGAGATCTGCTGCAATGCTTTGCCAGAGGGGAGATGGACGAGGAAGAGGCTTTGCAGCGCATCAAGAGGCAGAGCTTCCTGGCGGTGGGGGAGATAGCAAAGCTGGATATCAGCCGGGCGGATCGCATCGGCATTCCGGAAGCCATTCTCGCAGAAGGAAAGGATGGCACAGATCTTGTGGCCATCTCCCTGGCTCATCTGAAGGCGACCGGCAGTGTGATCATTACTCGGGTCTCGCCAGAGCAGCTGCATCTACTGCAGTCCGCCAAGCTGCCCGAGGAAAGCACGCTGGAGCACAACTCGAAGGCCAGGACGGTGGTCATTCGCTCTGCAAAACGGCAGGATAAAATGGGAACGGTGGGCATCCTGGCAGCAGGCACAGCCGACATGCCGGTGGCTGAGGAGGCAGCGGTGGTGGCTGATGAGATGGGATGCAATGTCATCTCCGAGTACGATGTAGGTGTGGCCGGCATTCACAGGCTCTTTCCCTGCCTGGAGAGAATGGCAGATGTCGATGCCTTTGTGGTGGCAGCCGGACGGGAAGGGACGCTGCCGGCTGTAGTGGCAGGACTTGTCGAAGCTCCGGTGATCGGCCTTCCGGTCTCCACCGGTTACGGTCTGGGTGGAAGCGGACAGGCTGCTCTTTACTCTATGCTTCAGTCCTGCTCTGTGCTGACCGTGGTCAATATAGATGCAGGCTTCGTAGCTGGCGCTTTTGCGGCAAAGATTGCCAGACAAAAAGCATATGGTCAAAAACAGTTTTAAATTATTGCCAGAAAAGTATTTATATCATCAGCAGGTTGACTGAATAAGAGCGGGTATACACATCTTTTTCACTAACCCCCACTCCCCTACCCGCTCGTCAATTATTATGCCTTTATAGCTTCGAGGATAGGGGATCGAGCTGATTAAAAAACAGATATGTGGGCCGCCTATTTATGCCACTCGATCCATCCCAGCTTTTCCCATTTCTCCAATCGACGTTTAGGGAAATTTGCATCGCTGATCTGAGCGCCACCTGGCTGATATGTGGTCTTTTTGTCTTTATCTTCATTGGTAAACTCCTTCTTGACAATAAAATATCCCATGCTATCACCATCCAACTCTATTACCATCAATAAACCATACAGACTAAAATACCTTTGCATAACAGGAATGCGTTTCTGGGAGATCCTGAGCGAGTGCCGGACTGCCAGCCAGTTGGCCCTCGCCCCAGGTTCTGAATGGACGCATGGAATAACTATCTATTCCAATGTACTTTTCTTTACTCAATCTGGTTTTACTTAAGCTTTTCGGTGCCGTGACATAGACACGTCGCCTCGATCCTCCTCCCGGACTCCTGGCCGTAAGCCTTGATTCTCTTCATAATGTGATCTACCATCCCTCCCGAGGTCAAGATGATGCAGTTCTTGCCCAGGAGTGCTTTAAGTATGCACTTGTCGATGACGCCGTAGGTAAAATCCATGGATATGCCGCACCTTTCCGCCAGGGACTTGGCACTGGTGCCCATCGCGCCCTTGAAGCTGACGGAAATTCTTTCCAGCACCGCAGAAATCTGCTTTTCTTCAGCCCCATCCACATTGCAGATGTAGATCCTGCCCAAGGTTTCTGTCTCTGCTTTCGGCTGCAGGAGATCGCAGAGCTCAAGAATGTTCCTGGGAGGTGCAGATCTCTGGGCAATGCCCCTGCCGGTCAGCTCCTGGTAGAGTTCCACCAGAAGGGGAAGCTTGAGGCGAGCGTCCTTTACCAGCCTGGAATCTCCAAATACCTCCTGCCCTGTTCCTCGTCGCGCCACACTGCCCTCTTTCATGAGGATGACCTCATCCGCCCAACGGTAGGCCAGATCCACATCATGGGTGGAGATGATCAGTGTCTTTCCGCCGGAGTTCAGCTCATCGAGCATCTCCATGATCTCCTCCGAGCTGGCAGGATCAAGGTTAGAGGTGGGCTCATCGAGAATCATCACCTCCGGCTCCATGGCCAGAATGCCGGCGATGGCCACCCTCTTCTTCTCCCCGCCGCTGAGATGATGCGGCGGACGGCGCTCATATCCGGATAGGCCCACATACTGCAGGGCAAAGCCCACGTACCTGCTGACCTTCTCAGCAGAATAGCCCAGATTTGTGGGGCCGAAGGCCACATCCTGGAAGACGGTTGGGGCAAAGAGCTGGTCATCGGAATTCTGAAAGACCATTCCCACCGTTCGCCGGATGGATCGCAGGCTTGCGGCATCATAACTCATGGGCCGGCCCCGGAAGATGACCTCGCCATTGCTGGGCCGCAAGATGCCGTTGAACATTAACATGAGTGTGGATTTGCCTGCCCCATTGGGTCCCACCAAGGCAACTTTTCTCCCTTGCTCTAATGAGATGCAGACGTCCCTTAATGCCTGCGTCCCATCTCCATAAGAGTAGCAGAGACTTCTGGTTTCAAGGATGGTAGTCATAGTAGCCTCACAGGATCAGAATGTTCCTGGTTAAAACTGCTATGGCCGCCGTGGCGATCAAATAGACCGCCACTGCAATGATCGCGGCAGGTTTAGCCCGCTCTCCCTGATCCATAAGATCGAGCTTGCCATCATAACAGCGGCAGTCCATGGCGACTATGAGCCTTTCTCCCTGCTCCCAGGAACGAAGGAATAGAACGCTGCTGAGCATGGAGAAGGAGCTTAAGGTGCTCTTGAATCCTGCGTCGCCCAGCCGCATTACCTGAGCGCTGTGGATCCTGGCAGCCTGATCCAAAAAGACGAAGATATACCGGTACATCAGCATGGAAAGCTCGACCAGAAAGTCCGGCAGACCCAGGGACTTGCCTATGGAGAAGAGCTCCAACATGGGGGTGGTCAGGGCGATGAAGAACAGGGAGCACATGCCACCAAAGGTCCTGGCGATCAGAAGCAGAGCAAGGTTTCCTCCCTCTTCCCGTATGCCCAGGTCGATGCCCAGGAGATTGAGGGCAAATAGCTGCTCCCCTCCGCCGTGCATGAATGCCACCACTACCGCGCTCAGAATTGAGAAAGAGGACGGTATCAAGAGCAATGTGCAGTAAAAGCGCGCGGGGATCTTGGCCAGCCTCACAGTTGCCAGGCTCATGGTAAGGGCTATGAACAGAGGCGCAATCGGCGAGGATGAGGAGACGCAGAGGAGAATGGCTCCCAGGCCAAGCAGCAGCTTGAGCCTGGCACTGGTCTCCCGCAGAGCATTAGAGTGGGCGTAGTCATCTAGCAGATCGTGCATTCAAATTTCCTTCTCTCTCCTCGGCCTGCAGAGAACCTCTGGCCTTGGCCAGGCCGCGATAATACCCAAGGAAATAGCCGATGATGATCGAGCCGAAGGCCGCCTGCAAGGCGAAGAGCAGGCTCTCTATCTCACCGCTGGGAGGCGTCCATATGCTCTCTGCCCAAGGGTGATAAGATCCGCCGGTGAGCACATCGATGACCGCCTCCGGTTTATCATCTGCGCCGCTCCACTCGTGGTTCCCTGTGGAGCTGACATACGCAAAGGCGGCGATGAATAATGCCAGAACCAGGATGGTTATGTACTCCAGTTTCATGCACAAGCCTCCTTGAGTTTTTTTAGAACACTGGGCGATGCCACATTGAGCTTTAAGAGGACATCGCTTCTTAGCTGGACGATATACTTGAACAGGAGCGCACTTACAACCCCTTCGACGATGGCCAATGGGACCTGGGTAATGGCAAATACGGCGAGAAACGCCTCAAAGGAGGCTAGAGCTCCGCCGACTGCGGCTGGAAAGGCCAGAGCAAGCTGTATGGAGGTGACGATATAGGTCAGCCAATCAGCGAGCGTCGCCGCCAAAAATACCGCGACGTACATATTCACATCTCTTTTCATGCATGCTTTGTAGACCAGAAATCCAGCCAACGGTCCGACTATGCCCATCGAGAATGTGTTTGCCCCCAGGGTGGTCAGGCCGCCGTGAGCCAGAAATATGGCCTGGTAGATCAGGACAATGACCGATAGCAATGAGGTTATCCAGGGCCCGAAGAGAATCGCGCCTATGCCTGTGCCGGTGGGGTGGGAGCAGCTTCCCGTGACGGATGGCATCTTCAGTGAGGAGAGGACGAAGATGAAGGCACCGGACACCGCCAGCAGGGGAAGGACATCGCGGCTATTTTTCATCAATCCGCTCATCTTGCAGGCTCCATAAACCACTACTGGAAGGGAGAGCGCATACCAGAACACGCACCAGTTGAGGGGCAGGAAGCCTTCCATTATATGCATTACATCACCATTGCAATGGCAAACATATCCTGCAATATAAAGCTATCTTGTCTTAGGACTAAATTAGTTTATCAAAGGCCGGGTCAGTTGAGGGGGATCTGCGGCAGAAATGAGATTCGCCCCCATCTTTCGGTCTATTATCCAACCTAGGCATCGCCGATTTTTGGCCACCCGCCGCGCAGCTTCTTTGAAGGCCATTATGTGTCTCGGACAGAATCAGTGGAATCTAATTCAATATTTGCAATATTACAGAAAAAACCAACTTATTATTAAAAATTAGTATTATTATTAGATTATATCGGGGCAAAAGCAGCTAAATCTCTTCTAAATCATACATTCATAATAATGAATAATGTAAATATATAAATCAGTTATAGTGACAATTAGCACAAATAATGATCAAAGATATAATAAAATTAAAATTTATTTATAAAATATTATCCGGAATCAAAGTTTACATTATAAATTATTTTTATTAGATGAAAGCACAATTTTGATATACAAACGAGGTATCAAATTACATATTTGACTATTACATGAGGGAAAATAATGTCACTCAAAAATTCCGGAAAGCTAGATCGCGTTGCGGATAATAAAAAGAAAAACTTCACCAAATATTCCGACAATAAGATGTTGACGCATTTGCACACAAAGGCGCCAATGATACTTATTGCCATCTTGCTTTTCATGCCGACGATCACGGCCACCCCACAGATAACCGGCTCCGGTCCTTCGGCCATAACGGTATGCGATCCAACTCCTATCACCTATACCCTGACCATCACCAATCCTTCAGGCAGCTCTGCCAACAGTCTGGCAGTAAGCGTCACCATGCCCACCGGATTCTCCTACGCGGGAACGACTAGCATAACTTATCCCAGCACTACCGTACCACTGGTAACTTCCAGCCAGAACCCCACCGGCTCGAGCGTCCTTTACTGGGATCTCAGCTCCATAATCAGAAGCGGCAGATCGGTCCTAATCAACGAGATCTACCCAAATCCCTCCGGCTCGGTCAGCCAGCAGATAGAGATCTTTAACTCCGGCGTTTCTTCAGTCGATCTGAGTGGATGGACCCTGAGGAGAAGCACGGGGGCAATTGTGGCTACTATTCCTGCTGATGTGATATCGGGCAGCACGCCTCTTTCTCCGGGCGGTTTTCTGGTGGTGGCGGCAACAGGGCTTAACACCAATGCCGACGACGTGCTGCTATTCGATTCTTCGGGAACGCAGAGGGATAAAATCAGCTACACCTCAGGCAACTCCAACCAGGGCAAGAGCTATGCCAGCCTGCCGGACGGGGCACGCGGTACATCCAGCTTTGCCTGGAGGACCGCCACCCTGGGGATCACCAACGGCGGCACCAGAGGTGACCTGAATGTGGGCGAGACCATTACACTCAGCTTCACACTGAAGGCAGGCTGCAGCGCCCAGGACGGCCAGAACCTCAAAGCCGATCTGGCCTATACCGGCGGCTCGGCCAGCTTCACCACATCATCAACCTTCACCGTCAATCGCGGCCTGCTCAAGATCCTCAAGACGCCAACTGTGGTCACAGCCGGTGTGGATGACTCGATCGATTTCCAGATTGCTGTCGAGAACATTGGAACCGGCACAGCTTACAATGTGGTAATGACCAACAGCCTGGGAAGCGGCCTTGTCCAGTTGAGTGCAAATCCACTTCCAGATACATCCCTTCCGCCCGATTATACCTGGAATCTGGGCACAATCGCTGTGGGAGAGCGAAAAATTGTAACGATCACAGAAAAGATCATCAAATGCACGGACCTTTTTGAGGAAGCAAAAGCCAACTGGGGGTGCAGCGGTGATCTGTGCCAGGACAATTATGCCAAAGCCAGCGTGAAAATACTGCTGAAAATTCCAGGATTCGATTTCACTCTTCCATCATCTATAGTCGTCCCCTACTGTGGAAAAGCCCTTGTGACCATCCCTTACAGCAACACTGGCCTTGGCAAAGCCAAAGATGTGCATTTCCATATTCAGGGACTTGCTCCTCAGTACGAAATTGTGGACGTAACAGGTGGCTACTATGATCCCGCTACATCCATTTTAGTATTGGGCGATGTGCCTGGCCAGTCTTCCGGGACAATTGCCTTCAATCTGCAGATGAAACAGGGCGCCTGTGACGCACCGTCCAGCGGAATTTTGGCCTTTGTGCCCAACTATTTTGATGAGTGCGATAAAGAGTGGGCTCCTCCCACCAAGGTCTTTAGCTTCTCTTTGGATGGGAGCGGCAAGCCCGGCATAGCCGTCACCAAGGAAGGCCCTGATACCCTTTATCTGGATCAATCCGGATCATACTCTATCACGGCACTCTACCGCCAGGGAAATTGCCCTACCACTAGCGTCACCGTGGACATCGTCGATACCTATCCGGCTACCTTCTCAGTCGTTTCTGCTGCGGGAGGTGTGGTAGACGCAATTGCCCACACCATTACCTGGAGTGGAGTACAGCTTCAGTCAGGCGTGGCCTGGAGCCCCGGAGCCAGCATAGTAATGAAGCCCTCCGATAACCCCTGCAACTGCGGCCAGTCCTTCACCAATACCTTGAAAACCAGCACACTCACAGACTGCTGCGGCTGCCAGTTCTCTGGGAGCGCCGGCAAGAGCATTTTGGTGGAATGTGCGGATACTTTTTTTACCTCCAGCAAGACTGCCGGCCCGTCCCCCCAGGAGAACTGCCGGGAGATAGCCTACAGCACAACTTACCAGTTTACAGACGTAACCGGTCTGACCTGGGGGGCTATGAGCTTCACTGAGCAGGGCAATAACGGTCAGACCTTCCCGGGCGGCTCCATGACCGGAGATGCGGTCTTTACAGTCACGCCTGGTGGGAGCGTTACCAGAACCATAACCCTGGGCACACCCATTGTTCTGGACTTCCTGGACGCGGCCTGGCTGGCAAATGGAGCCAAGCTGGAGATCACCTACAGCCTTTACCAGCCCAACACAGGCGGCTTTGTGGACTGGTCGGACCTTATCATATCCGGCAAGCCCTCCGGATGCAACCAGGACCTGGCCTTTCACGAAGGTGTATCCGTCTCCGTGAGCCAGTCCGATTTTTCCATTGACATGGACTATCCCCAGAAGATGGAATCATGCGGCAGCTACGACTTCACCATAAAACTGCATCAGAATGGGTTATGGACGGGAGACGCGATGGAAGTGATCTACGATGATGCCAACTTCAAATATGTTGGCCCGGCCACCATCAGCGGCATTAATTCGGGCGGAATCCCCGTTCCCTCCATCGAGCCCACCCGAAGCGGCAACAAGTTGACCTGGAGCCTGGGAAATGACATCAGTTGCGATGGCGGGATGGGAACAATTTCCTTCAAGGTGAGAAAGAGCTGCAGCCAGGACAAGCTCATATCGGCAGATCTGAGCTACAGGGACAACTGCAACAATCTGCGCACCGGCAGCTTCTCAGGTTCGCCCATGCTGCTCGATAAAGGACGCTTGATCTTGAAAAAGACCCCGGAGGTATTCTTTGCGACGCAGAAGGTCCTCACCTGGAGACTCTATGTAACCAACAGCGGCAGCGGAACTGCCTACAACGTCCAGGTGGAAGATACCCAAGATGCCGGTTTGAGCTATGTTTTGGGGAGCGCTACACTGGACGGCACGCCTTTGGAGCCCACAGTGAACGGCCAGACCCTCACCTGGAATCTGCCCGATATGCCACCCAACAAGGGTTACATCATCGAGTTCCATTCCAAGATCGTCGGATGCAGCAATCTTAATAATAATGTCCTGGCGCGATGGGGCTGCGGCGGCGAAAACTGCCAGGAGATCACGGACTCTTCAAAGGTAGAGCTGGTCTCCACCACCTTGCAGGCCACCAAGCATCAGGCAAGCAAGGTCGATACCTGCGGCGACATTGCCACCTTCAAGCTGGAGTTTAAAAACGCAGGCGATGCCTATGCTTATGACCTGACCGTCAATGAGCTTCTGCCGGCAGGGATGGTTATAGATTCCTACACACCATCTTCCAGCCCCAGCGGCTTCTTGCCCACGGGCACGCTATTTTCCGGAAACTCCCTAAAATGGTATTTCTCTCAGCCGGAGGGCATGGCTCCCGGGACCGTAGTAACCATTGACTTCACAGCCCGGGTAACAGATGCCTGCGCCTTTGGCACGGGCGGAACCGCCAATGCTCAGATCGACTTCAAGCAGCCCTGCGGAAGCGGCTCACTCTCAGCCGGCAGCCCGGTCTCGGTCGCTAGATACAGCCCCAGCATCACCGTCAGCAAGACGCCGGCCACCACTTATGCCGAGACAGGCCAGGAGGTCACCTGGACCATCAAGCTGACCAGCAACGGAGACTACACCGCCAAGCAGGTAGTGCTCAACGATATTCTTCCCGCCAATGCGGTATATGTCTCATCCACACCCTCGGCAAGTTCAGGCAGCGGCACTTCTGCCGATCCATTGGTCTGGAATATTGCCGATCTGGCCCCTCTCGCCACATCTACGGTCACTCTCAAGGCAAATGTCAATAACTGCCAGGCCAATACTCAGGATCGAGCAACCGTTTACTGGGGCTGCTGTCCCTCAGCCGGGAGCAGCAGCACCACTACCGCCAATCTGGTGACTCTGCCATCTATCTCCATCAGCCAGCCATATGCTCTGACCAGCTGCGGAGGAACTTACCGGATCGTCATTGCCAACAGCGCGGCAACGGCTACTGTGGGAAGCATCGTTGAGACTCTTCCCACCGGATTTGTTTATGTGAGCGCCAGCGCCAAAATCACCAGCAACAAGGCGGGCCGAACTTTCGCCAATGCCGAGCCCGTTTACGACCCGGTGGCACGGACTTTAACCTGGTCTTCTGCCAATGTGGACAAGATCTTGCAGGGCGAGTCAATAACCATCGAGTTCTCTCTGCAAAACTGCCCGGACTGCTGCTCTACGGTGGTGACCTCTAACAGCGTGGTCACCTTCAACTTCTTTGACAGCTGCGGGAACGCCCGTCCGACGGCCACTAACACCAAGTCAATCACGCCCACCAAGCCAGTTCTCGTGGTATCCAAGACCCCCAAGGTTCAGAAGGCAGGAGGAGCGGTGAGCTGGACTGTCTCGGTGAGCAACACCGGCACCGCGGCGGCAAGCAACGTGGAGGTCACCGATGTCCTGGGAGACGGCTATTCTTCGATCTCCGCCGGCGACGGAGTTGTATCTCCTGATACGCCGCAAGCGGGCTGGACCACCATAAAATGGACCGGACTGTCGATCAGCCAGGGCACAAATGTGTGGCAGAGGACGATCACTGCCAGTGCGACCAATATAGATGGCGACATGGGCAACAACGTCCAGGTGAAGGGTTCCTGCGCTTCAGGATGCGTATACAGCCAGGCAACGGACAGCGCCACCTCCACCCTGGTGGATGTGAACAAGGGACCGGATGTGAGCGTCATCGTCGGCCAAACCATTGAGTTTCCCATCAACATCGTCTTTTACGGCAATACTCCCTACGGAAATACCAGGATCGTGGAGACCCTGCCTTCCGGGCTTGAGTATAAGGAGTCTAGCTGCCTGTCGGATAGCTGCTCCGGCTGCACGGCTTGCGGCGGGGACCCGGTCATCACGACCGATGCCAGCCAGAATACTATACTCACCTGGACCCTGGGGGATTTCAATGGACCGAGAACCCTGGCCATAAGACTGAAAGCTCTGGTAAAGGATACTGCCGAAAACAGAGCGGGAAGGACGCTGACCAACAACATCGATGTCCTCTACCGGTCTCAGGGACTCGACCAGATATCATCAGATGCTGCGCTTGTCAACATCCTGAAGGTGGCAAGCATCGGCGACTATGTCTGGGAGGATCTCAATGCCAATGGAATCCAGGATGCAGGCGAAACCGGCCTTGCAAATGTCCTGGTGGAACTGTACCGGGGAAATAACAACAAGGTCGCAGAGACTTCAACTGATGCTGGCGGCAATTACCATTTCATCGATCTCATGCCGGGCGACTACTATCTCCGTTTCACCACTCCGTCCGGCTATCTGATCAGCCTCCAGGATCAGGGCAGCGACAATGCCCTGGACAGCGATGCGGATGCATTTGGAAAGACCATAACCACAACCCTCGACCCGGGAGAGAATGACCTCACCTGGGATGCAGGATACTACCGCTTGGCCTCGGTTGGCGATTATGTCTGGAAGGATATTGACGGAAACGGCCTGCAAGATGCCGGGGAGGATCCTATGGAACAGGTTAGCGTGAGCCTCTTCCAGTCCGATGGAACGCTGGTCGACAGCACCACCACGAATGCAGCAGGCTACTACAGCTTCTCCGGCCTCACTCCCGGCGACTACTACCTGACCTTTGTGGCTCCTGCCGGCTACAGCTTCACCCTGGCCGATCAGGGTGGGGCCGATTCCCTGGACAGCGATGCAAAAGTGAACGGGAAGACGGATATCTTCTCCCTCTCATCAGGCGAAAACGATGAGAGCCGCGATGCCGGCCTCAATCAGAAAGCCTCATTGGGAGACTACGCCTGGGAAGACATTAACAACAATGGCATCCAGGATCCGGGCGAGTCGGGAATCGCCGGCGTTTTGGTAGAGCTCTTCAATAGCAATGGCAAGGTGGCTGAGACCACCACAGACAGCAATGGCCTGTATGGTTTCACGAACTTGGATCCGGGCAGCTACTACCTCAAGTTCACCGCACCCGGCGGCTATGTGATCGCCTCTCAAAATGCGGGAACAGACGACAGCAAAGATAGCGACATCAATTCTGCCGGCCAGACGGCTTCAGTCGCCCTGCTTTCCGGCGAGACCAATCCCACAATCGATGCGGGATTTTATCGGACCGCATCGATCGGAGATTATGTCTGGGATGACACAAACGGCAATGGACTGCAGGATGCAGGTGAGACGGGCGTCGCCGGCGTGACGGTGAAGCTTTACCTGCCTGACGGCACCCAGATAGGCCAGACCACAACTGATGCCAATGGACTGTATGCATTTGCAGACCTGGCTCCGGGAGATTATCGGCTGGAGTTCGGCCTTCCCTCTGGATACAAATTCACCAGCGCTAACCAGGGCAGCGATGACGACATTGACAGCGACGCCAACATCAATACTGGCAGAACTACACTCATCACCCTGAGCTCTAACGAAGTCGACAATTCCTGGGATGCCGGCATCTATCGACCGGCAAATATAGGCGACTTTGTATGGGTGGACCTGGATGGCAACGGCATTCAGGACCCGGGCGAGACGGGTCTGGCAGATGTGGTGGTTGAGCTGCACCGGTCGGATGGAGGCCTGGCGGCAACTGCAGTTACCGATGCAAACGGCGCTTACAGCTTCATTGACCTGGCCCCGGGCGATTACTATCTGATATTCCATGCCCCGGTTAGCTACAGCTTCAGCTCCAAGGATGCGGGCGGCGATAACAGCAAGGACAGCGATGCAGGAGTGAACGGCAGAACGGATACATTCAGCCTCATCTCCGGGGAGAGCAATCCCACATTTGATGCCGGCCTTAACCAGAAAGCTTCGCTTGGGGACTTCTTCTGGGATGATCTCAATGCCAACGGCATTCAGGAATCAGGCGAGCCGGGCATAGCTGGAGCCACTGTATTGCTATTTGACTCCTCAGGCACAAAGCTGGCTGAGACAACCACAGACGCCTCGGGATTTTACGGATTCCCTGGCCTGGATCCGGGCGACTACTTCGTCCAGTTTGTGCTGCCATCCGGATACTTCTTCAGTCCCGAGGGAGCAAATGGCGCTGCCTACAACAGCGATGCCGGATTTGAGGGCAAAACGGGTATAGTCTCCCTGCTATCAGGAGAGGTTAACCTGGACCTGGATGCTGGAGCTTACCGGCTGGCCGCTCTAGGCGACCTTGCCTGGTTGGACAGGAACGCCAATGGCCGGCAGGATTTGGACGAGCCGGGCTTGGCCGATGTCAAGGTGGAGCTTTTCAGCGCTCTGGGGGACAAGATCGCCGAGAGATTCACCGATGCTGATGGCAAGTATGCCTTCACAGACCTGCCTCCTGCTGGCTATTATGTGAGGTTTGCCACCCCCAGCGGCTATTATCAAAGCCCGGCTGATCAGGGTGGGGATGATACTCTGGATAGCGATGCGGGAATGAATGGCCAGACCCCTCTCACCACGCTTGTATCCGGCGAGAGCGACATCACCTGGGATGCCGGCTACTATATGCTGTCGTCATTGGGCGGATTTGTCTGGGACGACCAGAATGCAGACGGACTGTACCAGGGCAGGGGTAACGGTATTCCTTCAGTGACGGTAAACCTCTACCATGCAGATGGAACTCTTGCCGGCACCACAACCACCAATGCCAACGGCTATTATCTGTTTCCGGATCTGGTGCCTGGCGATTACTATCTGATCTTCCAGTCTCCGCCTGGCTACAGCTTAAGCCCCCAAAATCAGGGCAATGATGACAGCGTAGATAGCGATCCTGCTGTGAATGGCAGGACGGAGACGACAACCCTGCTCTCCGGGGAGAGCGATCTTAGCTGGTGGGCAGGAATAAACCAGAAATGTGCATTAGGAGATTATGTCTGGGAGGACAGCAACGCCAACGGCATCCAGGACAGCGGTGAGGTGGGCGTGCCCGCAGTCACGGTACAGCTTCATTCCTCTTCGGGCACGCTTCTGAAGACCACCACCACTGACGGAAATGGATTTTATGGATTTACTGGACTTGATCCCGGCGACTATTATGTCCGGTTCGTGAGATCATCCGGCTGCTGCTTTACCTCCGCGGACCAGGGAGGCGACGATAGCCTGGACAGCGATGCAAAAGCAAGTGGGGAGACCGATTCTGTGACATTGTTCTCCGGCCAGACCGTTTTGTCGCTCGATGCGGGGATCATCAGGCCGGCCACGGTGGGAGACCATGTCTGGGTGGACAGCAACGGAAACGGCATCCAGGACGCGGGCGAGGTTGGTCTATCCGGGGTTACAGTCACCATCTATAAGTCGGATGGAACTCTTGTCTCCACAACCACCACCAACAACGCGGGAGACTACAGCTTTGTGGGCCTGATTCCAGGCGAGTATTATCTGGAGTTCTCCGCACCCTCAGGCTACGCCCTCAGCCCGCAGAATCAGGGCAATGATGACGGCCTGGATAGCGATGCCGATGGCAGCGGAAGGACGGCCAGCTTTGTATTGATATCAGGACAGCATGACCTCAGCCAGGACGCAGGAATGTATCGGCCCATCGTTCTCGGTGACCGTGTCTGGATAGATGCAAACGGCGATGGTATCCAGGATGCGGGAGAAAGCGGAATTGCGGATGTAACCGTGGACCTGTACAGCACAAGCAGCGGATTTGTAAGTAGCACGACAACCGACTCCTCTGGAAATTACCTCTTTTCCGGCCTAGCCCCAGGCGACTATTATCTGATCTTCCAGGCCCCGGCGGGATACACATTCAGCCCGGCCCATCGGGGACTGGACGGCAATCAGGACAGCGATGCCAGGGCAGATGGAAGCACCGGGGTCTTCACCTTGCAGTCTGGAGACCGGGACTTAAGCCGGGATGCGGGATTGGGAATCAAGTCTTCCCTGGGCGATCGGGTTTGGGAGGACATAAACGGCAACGGCATCCAGGATTCTGGTGAGCCTGGATTGTCCGGGGTTGAGGTGGTGTTGCTGGATCAGAGCGGCAGTATGCTCAGCGTCACATTCACCGACAGCAACGGAGATTACGCATTCAGCTTCCTGGACGCGGGAACCTATTATGTCCGGTTCGACCTTCCAACAGGATACGCCTTTACCACCCCCAATTCAGGCGATGATGACAAAGACAGCGATGCAGGAGCCGATGGCAAGACCGGACCTGTGAACCTGGGCTATGCTCAAAATGATCACTCCGTCGACGCCGGGATTTACAGGCCGGCCTCATTGGGAGATTATGTCTGGGACGATGTCAACGCCAACGGCCTGCAGGATACAGGCGAGGCGGGTATATTCGGCGTTCCTGTAGAGCTTTATGATGCCGATGGCCAGCTGGTGAGGACCACATCCACCGATATCAACGGCCGCTATAGCTTTGAAGATCTTGCACCGGGCAGCTATTCTCTTAAGTTCCTGGCTCCAGAGGGCGATCAATTCAGCCCCAAGGATAACGGAGACAACTCAATGGACAGCGACGCGGGTGCAGATGGCCGCACCGACCTCATCTCTCTGGCATCCGGCCAGAACGATCCTTCCTGGGATGCCGGACTCTACCAACCGGCATCTTTAGGCGGCTTTGTCTGGGATGACAACAATGCCAACGGAATGTACGAGGGCGTAGGCAAAGGAATACCGGGAGTTGTTGTCCATCTGTATCGCGCCGACGGAACTGAGATCGCCACAACCACGACCGATGCCGACGGACGCTACCTGTTTGCTGGCCTTATGCCCGGCGACTATTACCTGATATTCGATGACCCTTCAGGCTTCGCCCCCAGCCCAGACAATCAGGGCGATGACGATACTATAGACAGCGATGCCGATACTCGAGGCAAGACTCAAATCATATCTTTGTATCCAGCAGAGACCGATCTGAGCTGGTGGGCTGGATTCAACCAGAAGGCGACTTTGGGAGACTATGTCTGGGAAGATACCAACGGCAACGGAATACAGGACAGCGGCGAGCCGCCTGTTGCAGGAGTGGTGGTGAGCCTCTATTTGTCGGACGGCACCCTCGTGGATACCACATTCACCGGAGTGGACGGCTACTATGACTTCACCGGACTGCAACCGGACAGCTACTATCTCGTCTTCAGCTCACCGCAGGGCTATACTTTCACCTCTGTCGGCCAGGGCACAGATTCCGCAAAAGACAGCAACGCAGACCAAAACGGCCGGACACCGGCAGCAACGCTGACCTCTGGCCAAACGGATCTGACCATCGACGCCGGATTGCTAAGGCCGGCAACTATTGGCGACTACGTCTGGGATGACCAGAATGCCGACGGCATCAACCAGGGCCGTGGATTGGGGTTGCCGGGAGTGATGGTAGAGCTTTACCGGGCTGACGGCACTTTGGCCGCAAGCACCGCGACTGATGCCAGCGGACACTACTACTTCACCGGGGTCGTTCCCGGTGATTATTACCTGGTCTTCTATGCACTGGAAGGATACAGCTTCAGCCCCAAAGACCGGGGGCCGGATGACAACCTGGACAGCGACGTGGATGGCAGTGGCAGGTCGGATGTCTTCACAGTATCCTCCGGAGCCTACGACACGAGCTTGGATGCAGCTTTAAGTCGGAGCGTTGCTCTCGGCGATCTTGTCTGGAATGACCTAAATTTCAATGGCATCCAGGACAGCGGCGAGCCTGGGATCGCAGGAGTTACCGTTGAGCTTTATGACATCAATGATAATTTGGTGGCCACAACAGTCACCGACGAAAATGGAGTCTACGGCTTCGGCCATCTAACGGCAGGAGAATATTACCTGAAATTCATTCCTCCCGGCGGCTATCAGGCCAGCCCGCAGAACTCCGGCAGCGATGATGGCCTGGATAGCGATATCGACTCAAGCGGACGGACCGGAATAGTGAGCATATTTTCCGGAAGGACCGATAACAGTATAGATGCGGGATTTTATGAGCGGGCCGCTTTGGGAGACCTGGTTTGGGAAGATCTGAACAAAAACGGTGTGCAGGACGCGGGAGAGCCCGGAATTGCCGCAGTCACGGTGACATTGAAGAACCAAACGACGACATTGACGACTATAACCGATGCTAGTGGCCTATACCATTTCGATAACCTTCTTGCAGGCAGCTACAATCTGACCTTCAGTCTGCCTGAAGGCTACAGCTTTACATTGCAGGATCAGGGAGCAGATGATGCGCTGGATAGCGATGCCGATCCCACAACCGGCAAGACCTCTACCATCACCATTGTCCCAGGCCAGAGCGATCTGAGCTGGGACGCGGGAATGTACCGATCGGCATCGTTAGGAGACTATGTATGGGATGATCTGAACAAGAACGGCATTCAGGACGCGGATGAGCCTGGTGTTGCCGGGATCACGGTAACTCTTAAGAACGAGACGGCGACGCTGACAGCAATAACCGATGGCAGCGGACGATATCATTTCGATAACCTTCTTCCGGGCAGCTACAATCTGACCTTCAGCCTGCCGGACGGCTACAGCTTTACATTGCAGGGCCAGGGAGGAGATGATGCGCTGAACAGTGACGCCGACCCAACAACTGGCAAGACCACGACCATTATCTTGGCCTCAGGGCAGAGCGATCTGAGCTGGGACGCAGGCATCTACAAGACCATAGAGCCCCATGCCGACCTCCATCTTTCCAAGACCTGCCTCACCAAGGACGTCACACCGGGAGGAGATGCCACCTTCCGCATCATCTATTCCAATAACGGCAGCATTGACCTGCACAACGTCGTCCTGACTGAGTATTATCCTGCGAGCAGCATTCTCATCTCGACCAGCATCATTCCCGATCAGGGGACGAACAATGTCTGGACAATAGGAACGCTCGCTCCAGGAGAGTATGGGGTGATGGAAATCATCCTGAGGATGCCGGACCGCGCCAATCTGACCTTCACAATGGATCAGAGCGTAACTGGAGATGGATTTGTCAGGGTGTACAATAACATGGACACCAGGCCCGAGCCCTACATTATAACCAATAGGGCCAGCATCACCAGCAGCGAGACCGGACCGATCAGCACATCGGCCAGCGTGACTTTGGTGGAGAAGCCAGGAACGGCAATTAGCATCAGGGAGAGCGGGAGTGGCAGCTACAAGGCCGAGCAGATCTCTCGCTTCGTTTTGGAGAACCGTACCACAGAGTCCATTACCAGCCTATCCGCCACCCACCGCCCCACCAGTTTCATCCTGCCCGGCAATAGATCGATAGATTACA
Source organism: Methanosaeta sp. PtaU1.Bin112 (assembly GCA_002067705.1). Taxonomy (GTDB): domain Archaea; phylum Halobacteriota; class Methanosarcinia; order Methanotrichales; family Methanotrichaceae; genus Methanothrix. The sequence continues at coordinate 366 of MVRL01000112.1, read as the reverse complement.
GAGATCGCTGGACTGAGGACGTTCAGGGCAAGAACGAGATCTCCAAGGCATCAGTCAGGGAATCCTACCGCTACGCCACCAGCATAGACCGGGACCAGAGCCTAAAGATGAGCGAGAACGGCAGCACTCTGAAGACAGAGGTCGAATTCGAGGGAGCAGGACACATCGGCGTTCTCAAGAAGCAGTCTGATGTTGTAAAGCCCTTTGAAAAACCGGTCTACGAATCTCGCGAGGACTATACAGGACGATTCAACATCAGCGAATATGCAGATGAATACGGTGAGAACGTCCTGACCAACCGCTCCGTGCAGGGCAATGGATCTGTCTCGACATCCAAGACGGTCCGTTCCAGCCAGGGATCCTATG
>MVRL01000111.1 GCA_002067705.1 Methanosaeta sp. PtaU1.Bin112 | reverse complement strand
AACGCCTCAATATCCGCTTGAGCTGAGATCCCTCCTCATCGGTTATATCTCTAACGTAGATACACATACTCTTGCCCCTTCGAAATCCCTTTTCTGAATAAAGAGTATGTTTAATAATATAAAGCTTATTTCTAAGAAAAATCAAGTTGAAATGGCACTAGAACGAGGACCTCTTTTTCTGTACACCTTTCTATGTTATGGGCCTCAAACCTCCGGATTCCGTTGGCCATGGCCATGCTCATCAAGAAATAGCGATAGCCTACGTCATGGACTTTTGGGCCGATGATTCTGATCCTGAGCTTCATTCTTGGTAAGCATATGTTCTCTGGTGAGAAAAGCTTTTGGTTGTTCCAGATCAACGATGGAGCAATGAATCGCGGATTCGACCAGCCAGGTTCGCACAGCAGTTTTTGTGCTGGCCAATTGCGAATCGCCGCTGCCTCGATGAAGACAATTGAGCCAAAAAGATCCCGTGATATAGAAGAAACGAGGATGCTAAAGGATGAGGCAGCACGACCGGCCACGTGCCAGCCTGACGCCGACTGGCAGAATTCGGGGGGGTTAGGCGCGTGCCCGTGATGCGTATGCTCGCGGATGCGTCTGGATGATTGTTCATCTCTTTGTTTTTTTCCCGATAGAATGCAAACCTTTTTGTACATTTGGATGATTTAGTGGCATTAAATGTTATCTATCAGTAAAGATATATGAGTTGATGCGAACTATGAAGGCAGATATCCGAATAACGGCTGCGCACCTCGCGGCGCTGCTGGTGCTGGTTGCTCTGCTGGGCGCTGGAGTGCAGGCGGCTGTAGCGGTGGAGGAGAACGCGCTGAACATCAGCATTGGTACGGTAAAATCTCTTAGCATGGAATATGCACGAGATCCCACACTCTCCGATAGTCAATTCCCTGACACAGGCGGCCAGTGCAGATATCATAGATATACGCATTTGGCCCAATTGATTACTCTTGATGGTGATGGAAAGGTGATACCTTGGCTGGCCGAGTCCTACGAAGTCTCTGATGATTATAAGACAATTACCTTCCATCTTCGAAAAGGAGTCAAGTTTGCAGACGGAAAGACGTTCAATGCCTCAGTGGCCAAGTATAACCTCGATCGTATCATAACTTATGGCTGGAAGGGCGCCTTTGGAAGCAATGGAACCATGGGCGCTAATCCTCTCTTTGTGAACTATGACTCAACAGAGGTGATCAATGATCAAACCATAAGAATTCACTTCTCTCATGGCTGGTTGACCATGCCGCAAGAGTTTGCTAGCTTGTGGCATCTTGGATATGTCATTAGCCCGGATGATGTGGTTCCTGCCTGGGACATCAAGGGCACTTGGACGCCAAAGGAGAGGTACAATGGCCTTGGTCCCTATTCTGTTGATGAAAACGAGTCGATTCCAAAGCAGAAGATCGTACTGAAGAAGAGAAATTCATGGTATGATGATCTGGACTTCCATAAACCTAAAATGGACAAGATAACATTCATAGTAATCGCCGATCCACAAACCAGAGTTCTAGCTCTGAATAAAGGGGAGATCGATTACATATATCGTTACTGGAACCCTCCCTTTGAAGCCCTACCCGAGCTCAGGAAGAACTCAAATGATGTCATAGATTCGCGGCCCAATACCATGATGTATATCCTCGCTACATCCTGGTGGAAGGCGCCTTTCAACAGCACTGATGGGATTAAGCTTCGAAAGGCCCTAAGCCACTCTCTGGACAGAAATGAGCTTGTCAAAGGCGCATTTTATGGCTACGCTCTTCCTGCCACAGATTCCGTGTTCCTGTCTCCGCGTTTGCCCGAGTTCCCGGATTGCTGCCTCAAGGGATATGATCTGGATTTGGATAAAGCAAAACAACTCTTCGAAGAGGCCGGATGGAAAGACACAGACGGAGACGGAATCTTGGACAAAGGCGGACAGCCTCTGAAGCTCAGACTATTGATCACCTCCTCTGATTCCCTGGACTACTCCTGGCAGAAGGATACTGCGCTAGTGATACAGTCACAGCTTAAGAAGGTGGGAGTAGATATCCAGATTCAAGACCTCGAGTATGGAGCCTACAAGGATGAAAAGAAAAAAGAAAATTACGATCTGATCTTCGCTTGGAGCTTCCCGCGATATAATTCTCTAGTCACGCAGCTGGCAAACGACTTCAGTTTGCAGAGCTCATTATCCCTCAAGAACTACTACGAGAACCAGAATCAGAGCTTGAGATCTGTAGTGGAGAGCGCCAGATCAGCTACGAGCGAGGATGAACGGAACAAATATGTTTGTCAAGCTTGCCAGGTTCTCTATGATGATGCAGGAGTCATTCCCCTGATCTACCAGATGGAGTTTGCAGTAATGAGCAAAAAAGTCAAAGGATTCCAGTTTGGCGCTCATGAATTCTTGGATCGTTTGGAAGAGTGCTGGATAGAAAAATAGGCGACGATTTAATGAGCAAAGGATCTCAGGCCTTACTGAGATCCCCTAACATATTTTTTCACCTCAATATATCATCAGTCGGCCTTCCGATCCTTTGCCGATTGCGCACCTCCCACATTGTGACAGCTATCCAATGTTCATTATTCCCATTCGCGTCTCCGGTAACCAGCCCTGCATGGTTTTCCTGTGGACATTTGTATTAAGTCGAACCTTCCGTGCCAATTCCCACCATCAACCGATACGCCTAATGCCCCGCAGTGCTGTTATCATACAGCCAAGTCAACTATTATTGTATATATCATAACACCACATGGTATTGTAGCATAGGATTATATATTATCATCATATTTAGCTACCAGAAGGTGATTTATCGTGTCGGCTGCAGTTCCCAACTGGCAGTCCCTCTGGGAAGAGGCAATTGCGCAGTCAAGCTACAACCAAAGGAGGCCTGAT
>MVRL01000110.1 GCA_002067705.1 Methanosaeta sp. PtaU1.Bin112 | reverse complement strand
TCCTGGTAGACTCTGGCCACCCATTTGGATTTGGTCTTGTCCGTCTCTGTGAAGACATATGCCTCATTGGCTATGCTGCTGCCCATGCTCACACCTTTTGCTGCTGCCAACACCACAATTCTGCCACTGCCCTTAAATTCGGGCCTGAGGTATATATGCTAAGTTGTTTCTCAGAGTATACTGCTCTGCGCAAAGCACTATGCTTCGCAAGAAAGACCTTCCGATCCGTTCAAAGGCATGGAAAGAGGCTCTTTTTAGAGCTTGAGGAGGACCTGTGGCTCACACTTTCTGAGGATCTTTGGAGAGGCGGGACTCACAGAAAGCCCCTCCGTTTTCCTGACGGAGGGAAAGACAGGGCCCGATGCTCTGCTGATAGACTGGGATGATTTTCAAAAGATCATGCGCAGCAGGAGGGGAACCATGAGATGCAGCTATCTCGCCTCATCTCAATTATCAAAGAGGTTCTGAAGACCTCGATCTCTGTCCGGGCGGATTTCGACCGCCTGCCCGAATCCTATCTCCTCCGCCATCGCCATCATGGCGGTCGCTGCCCTAGAGACGGAGCGCTTCTTCAGCATGAGACGCTTGGCGGCCGGACCTGCTACTACTGTCCCGAGCATCAGAGACTGGCCGATTCCGGGCCGGAAGATGAGAGATGATTCCGATTGAGGTGATGATGGCATTATAGCTGTGAGCCAAAGTGTACCCCCTTCTCAATGCCCTGGCCAATGCATTCATGGCCAGCTGGCCTCCTGAACTACTGCCCATATCCCAGACGGTACACTCTCTGCAGGAGAGGCAAGAAGCGATATAAGAAATCCGAAATGAGTCGAAAGCATCTCTCAAAGGCTTCTGGCTGCAAGCAGCATCGTGGACTCCATTTGGCATTTCCATCAAGAAAATACTTTCGTTCCGCCCTTCGGTGAACTTTATTAATGCAGAAAACATATAATTTCATGAAGTGGCAAAAGGCATTCTAAAGGCGAGCTATGTCTAATCAAGAGATTCGAGACCCCATCCATAATTTTATCCGGCTGGAGACAGAAGAGATGCGGGTCCTGGATTGTGGTCCCTTCCAGCGGCTCAGGCATATCCATCAGCTTGCTTTGACCTATCTGCTCTATCCAAGTGCCACTCATCGTCGATTTGAGCATTCTCTAGGGGTCATGGAGCTTGCCAGCAGAGTCTATGATGTGATAACGGACCCGGATAACATCCATGAATCAGTAAGATCAATAATTCCCAGGAAATTTGATCTGGAATACTGGAGAAGAGCATTGCGCATGGCGGCTTTATGTCACGATCTTGGCCACCTTCCATTCTCTCACGCAGCAGAGCGCGATCTCTTGCCAGCCGGCTGGGATCACGAGCGTCTAACCCTGGAGCTGATTCGCAGTGGCGAAATGGAGCCGATTTGGACTGCGATGAAAGTGAACTCTGAGGATGTGGCAAAGCTTGCCGTGGGTCCCAAACACTACAAAGATAGCAGATTTGATGACTGGGAGGCTATACTCTCCGAGATAATAGTAGGCGATGCCTTCGGAGTCGACAGGATGGACTACTTGCTTAGGGACTCCATCACATAGGAGTTGCCTATGGGCGATTTGACCAATATCGTCTGATCGATACCCTTCGCATTCTACCCAAAGTTGACCGAACCTCAGAGGAGGAACCGGGATCACAGGAACCGGCCCTGGGTATTGAAGAAGGAGGAATTCACTCTGCAGAAGCGCTACTGCTGGCGAGGTACTTCATGTTCTCTCAGGTCTATTGTCACCATGTTCGCCGAATTTACGATATTCATCTAAAAGACTTTCTCAAGAGCTGGCTTCCTGGTGGCGTGTTCTCTACATCCATAGAAGAACTACTGAGGATGACCGACAGCGAGGTAACGCAAGAGCTCTCCAAGGCAGCCCGGGATGAAAATCATCCTGGTTTTGATTCGGCCCGTTGCATTGCCAAGAGGGTGCATTTCAGATTGCTCTACCAGAGGACAAGGGAAGATCTAGAAAAAAACCGCGAGTCCGGCAAGGCTGTTTTTATTGCAGCATGCAAGGAATTTGGGGAATCTGAGGTCCGGCATGATACATACATCCAGAAGGGGAGTGGTCTAAACTTTCCCGTTATCGCCAGAGATGGCCGGATTTTTTCTTCTCTTTCCAGGTCGGAGACTATAGAAAAAGTGCCAGTGGTAGCGATTGATTATGTTTATATAAGCCCGGTGTGCAGAAAAAGAGCTGAGACCTGGCGTGAAAAGAATCTGACAAGGATCATCAGTTCGAAGGAGGGAGTGGAAGAATGATGAAGAGAATGCAGCGAGACGCCGTTCTGCTCTCGTTGATAAAAGAGATGAAAGATAAAGGGAGTTGGTGCGGTGAGACTCACATCCAGAAGGCTGCGTATTTTCTGCAAGAGCTGCTGGGAGTCCCAATGGGTTTCGAGTTTATTCTTTACAAGCATGGGCCGTATTCATTTGATCTGAGCGACGAGGTCACTGCGATGCGAGCGGATAGCTTGCTGGAGTATAAAACACGTGTGCCCTATGGGCCAAACCTTTTTCCCACAAAAGAAGGCCAAGAATTCCTTCTTCGATACCCTAAGACGCTAAGCAATTATGCCGACAGAATTAACTTTGTCGCTGAGAAGATCGGGAATTTAGGCGTTGCAGATCTTGAACGCCTTGCTACTGCCCTGTATGTTACCTTCGACGAGAACGTAGAAGGAAAGTCACGAGAGGATACGATCATTGAGCTGAAGCCTCACATCACGATTGATGAATCCTGCGAAGCATTGAAAAAAATTGATGCCATAAAAAGAGAAGCAATGGAAAAAGGACTATCCAGCAGCTCATGATGCATGTCCTCAAGCGCTACCAGGCCCAGACCGCCGCCGAGCTTGACGCCCTCACACCCGCGATACTGGAGCGGGCCTTCCGGGGCGAGCTTTGATGAGGAAAAGGCTTACATCTTGTATTTGCTAATATCTTTATGAGGATCATATGGCAGAAGGAATAACGCGCATCTCTGTGAAGGGTTTCAAGTCCCTGGCGGAAGAGTGCTCCATAGAAGTTCGTCCCCTGACAATACTGGCAGGTGCCAATAGCTCAGGCAAGTCGAGCATAATGCAGCCATTGTTGATAATGAAGCAGACCCTGGAGGCTACATATGATCCGGGCCCGCTCTTGCTTGATGGCCCAAATGTACGTTTTACCTCTGTTAATCAATTTATGCCTAAGTTCAATTCATCAGGAGGGTACTGGATCTCACCTGGTTTGTTAAATGAGTTTGGTGTCGACCTGATACATCAGTTTAGCTTGGGATTGGAATTAGAAAACTCTATGTCATTTAATGAGTCATTCATTATCAAAAAATCTTATGAAATAGATATAGGTGAGATCTCATTCCAAAATGAATATGGCAATACTATCCTGCGTCCAAAAATGACACATGACGAGATGAGTTCAGCTTTTCTATTGGCTCGTCGTCCTGGGTGGACAAGGAATTATTTTAAAAATGAACTGAATAATAAGGTTCCGAAGCTGATCATTGAGCGAAATAGGTTCTTTTTAGAATTAAAATTAATTACAGGTGATGATGAATATATCACACAATTAAATAGGACTTTCTCAAATGCCATTTTAAGCTTGATTCACCTTCCAGCGTTGCGAGGAAATCCGGAGAGAAACTATAAGAAGACCTCTACAGGCCCTAGATTTCCTGGAACCTTTGAGATTTATGCCGCCAGCATAATCCACAATTGGCAGGCAAACCGGGACCCGCGCCTTCACGCTCTCGGAGCTGCCCTGGAGGTGTTGGGATTGACCTGGAAGGTCGGCGCAAGGGCTATCGATGATGTCAGCTTTGAGGTGATGGTTGGGCGCCTCATCCATAAAAAAAATGATGATTCTAACGACATGGTGAGCATTGCAGATGTGGGATTTGGCCTATCGCAGACTCTCCCCGTCCTTGTAGCTTTATTGGCGGCAGAGCCTGGCCAACTGGTCTACATAGAGCAGCCTGAGATCCATCTGCATCCAAAGGCCCAGATGGCGATGGCGCAAATTCTGGCGGAGGCTGCCAACTGCGGTGTTCGAGTTGTGGTCGAGACCCACAGCTCCATGCTGCTTCTGGGCATACAGTCTATTGTTGCCGAAGGAAAGCTATCGCCAGATAAGGTCAAGCTCCACTGGTTCAAGAGGAGGCCGGAGGACGGCGTTACGGAAGTATCCAGTGCGGACTTGGACAAAGCAGGGGCTTTCGGTGACTGGCCGGAGGATTTCTCATCCGCAGAAATGGACGCTGATATCCGCTACATTCATGCAGCCGAGGCTCGTCTGGAGCCGAACTAATGTCATCCCCAGATGGGTTGTGTCTGGTCATCGATGCATCAGTGGCCACATCCACCGGCGAGCGGGGCCAGAGAGGTGTGCTCTGCCAGCAATTCTTAAAAATCATGATAGAGAGGACATCTCATCGGCTGGTGATGACGAAAGAGATAGGCGCTGAATGGGATGTCCACTCTCATCCTTTTGCTCGAAAATGGAGAAGAAGCATGAACGCCAAAAAGAGGGTTGATCGGCCAAGAATAGATCACGATCCCCTATTGGCGGAAAAGATCGTTCGGGCAAATACACCAGAAAAAGCTCTTAATGCTATGGAAAAAGATCTGCATCTTGTCGAGGCAGCAAGGGCAACAGATAACCGTATCGTCTCGCTTGATGACGCTGCGAGGAGATATTTCTG
>MVRL01000109.1 GCA_002067705.1 Methanosaeta sp. PtaU1.Bin112 | reverse complement strand
CCATACCATGAACTTCTTTGCGTCTCAACTGCTTTCATGTTTCTGGTGTGAATCGCAGATTCATGAGTGGTTTTTAAGGATTGCCTTGAGCTTGGCTATCCTGGCGGCGGTCTTCTTGCCCGGTGATGCTGCAGCCGATATGGCAGACTGAGATGCCTTCTGAGCAGCTTCCTTCAGATCATTAGTCAGCTTGAGCTGAGTGAACCGATTATCCAAGAGCGTGGCCTGCATAGCTGCAGTTTTCTCCTCCTGGCCGGCTAATTGTGTCCTCTAGGGAAAAAATGCGCTCCTGGAGAGGCTGGATGGCCTTCTCGACAGCCTGAGCTATCTGCACGGCCATATCCTTTGGCATGGTAGCTCCCCCAAAAAGCAAGTGAGGCCCATATCCGGACCTGTCTCCATCGCTTCCAGACCCCACGGCGCTGAGCTGCAAGCACTACGGGCCTTCCTGCAGCCTATTGAGTGCATCACAGGGCCACCAGAACGCCGTTCAATGCGGCCAGCTTCCTCTCCAGCTCCTCCTTCAAGACAATAGCAGAACGGGCCCACTCAAACAAGGCCATGATGCCCTCAGCGCTGGCCGGCAGGCCAAAGGCTTTCCTCGCGGCTTCTGCGGTCATCTTTGCATCTTCTATTTTCGAAGAATATATTTAATGCGTAATTATTTTAATTATTTGAAAAGGGAGCTAACGGCCCAGGAAAGAAGGGATGGCTGAAGGGAACAGCCCGCCTGAGCCGTATTGAGGTAGCACTCCTACCTGATAGTAAACATGGTATTCATAATAGTATTTAACTCTTTCTGTATTCAAATAATGTTAATTATGATATTCCCCTGAATGAATAGCACCTTTTCGGTCTCATCATTGCCTCTGCATTTGAAGTAGGCAATGAAATGGAAAAAGGCTCCCGGAAAGTCTCAGTCCGACAGAATAGAAAAACAAATGAATTTCTCGGTGATTAGGGGCCGGGACCGGGATTCGAACCCAGCTCGAGGGATCCACAGTCCCTCAGGATAACCACTACCCTATCCCGGCACGCCACCAATCCAGTCTACTCTAAGAAGATAAAACTTTCCCCGCAATAGGCCCGCCCAGCCGCCTCCACCACCAGAGAGACGAGATCCTCCAGGCGGTTGATGTAGTAGACCCGGCCCAGACTTGCAAGAGCTTCTTGCACATGCTTGTCCCTGTAAGGCTGATCGATGCAGAAGAGAACGAAATTGCCCGCCTCCGATGCTTTTTTAATGTCGTCCCATTCCTGATAGAGATTCTGAATATGTGTGTCGGTGATGCAGATTATCAGGCAGCCGGGGCGCTCTTCCGCTAGCTTCCTTATTGCTTTTCCAGGTATGTGAGTGCGGGTTGAAATGAACTCCACCAGCACATCTTCTACCGCATTCAAATCCCTCGTCCAGGGAGCGATGAGGTATTTTTCGCTGAAATTGATGGCCGCGATCTCCGCACCCTTGCTGTGGGCAAACCAGCAGGCTTTGAAGGCTGCCAGAGTGGCTTTATGGGTCTTGGTCCCCATCTTCGGCCCTTCCATGGAGCGGCTGCTGTCCAGGACGACGAGTAGATCGGGAACGGCTGTGCCGGCGGGTGTCATGGCGCCAATTTCGGTGCCGCGCTTGTAGGTGGTCACTCCCGGAATGAGCCAGGGAGAGAGGCTCAGGGAGTAAGCATGGTCCAGCTCGCTGCAGGGATCGGTCAGCCTCCACTTGACCGGAGCAGAAGGATAGCTCTCCAGGCGAGAGCGTGGCCGCTCCTGAATCTTGATGCTGTAGCTCTGATCACGATACCAGCGCTTGAGCTCTCCCAGGTCACCCTTCAGTCCCAGAACGGCCAGAACCTCCTCGAACTGGCTGAAGTCCAGGCCAGAGGCATAGCTCAGAGGCGCATCTTTCCCGCTGCCGTTCAGGATCTCCAGGCATCTGATCTGACCGCGCCCCAGTATTCCGGGCAGGAACGGCTCAAGGATCTTTGCAGTCTGGCGGCACTGCCTCTGCCAGAGGCTGCGCTCTCGAATTCCCGGCGAGAAGATCCTTCCGATCAGGTCCACCTCAGGCCGCGAGCAAGATGGCAGATTCGCCCCCCAGTAATCCCTCAGAAATCCGAGAACCACCCGATCCAGAGGCGCGAGGTCAGCCTGCCTGGCCAGCCTCTTCCAGCCCAGCAGCACCTTCTGCTCATCGCAAGGGCTCCTCTCCAGGCGGAACGAGTCAACGACGATATCTGTGAATACATTGACCAGGCAGCGTGCCCGGTGGGGATCGGGCTTATCGAGGCCCTTTAGCGCCGCTATGGCCAGCAGGCTGGCCTCTTCCAGGGAGCGGGGACAGAATGTGTAGTGGACGATGAGATGATCAAAAAGGCTCTCCAGATAATCCGGACCGCAGTCTAGAGCATTCAGATCTACGGTTATGCAGTAGTTGGGGAAAGGAAACTCGGCCTGGCCATCGCCCCCGCTCTTCCCTTCGCCCCTGTCCTCCGGAGATCCCAAGCGGGGCTGGGGGAGGAGCGGCCAGTGCCAGTTTTCCCGTGATTTGTTCCAGACATCAGCCCAGTTCCAGGAGATCTTCCGCTGATTCGGGTCCATAGCTTGCCGCCTTAATGCTTCCCCCTTTCATGCGCCATCCTGCCCTCCGGCCGGCTTTCCCTTTGACGGTGATCCTGCCGCCGCTCATGAGAATTCCCAGATATTCACCGCAATCACCCCGCACATGAAGGCTGCCGCCAGACATGAGCCATCCCGCTCTTTCCTTGCAGCTACCCAGAACGGCTATCCTGCCGCAGCAGTTGCCAAGGCCGGCAAACTTTCCGGCATCGCCCCGCACCACTCCGTAGCCGCCGCGCATGTTCCGGAAGGCATAATCGCGACAGCCTGAGGCGATTACTCCGCCGCCTTCCATCTCCTGGCCCAGATAGTCGCCTGCTCTTCCCTGGACCACGATCTTGCCCCCAGTCATCCTTTCCCCCACATGGCTTGCCGCCTGGCTCTCTGCATGGCTGCCTGAATGGCCCGCCGTATCCTGGAGGATGATGGTTCCCAGACTGAGTTCGAGTCCCGCATAATCCCGAAATGGCAGGATCAGTGGAGCCGTGGCGCATTCCGCAGCCAGGCTGGTGATATAGCCCCAGAGGAGAGCATGCTTTTTTCCCGGCTGGTCAGAGATCAGCAGCTCCAGCTGATTTTTATCTCGGGGCACAAGACTCTGCACCTCGGCCCGGGAAGGCTTTTCGCCGATCTGATCCGCCAGATCCTCGAGATTGAATATCAGATTCCTCTCGCCCGTCTTCAGCTTGCGGCCGGGCGTCTTTCCCTGATAAGCCGCATCCATGAAACGGACGAGCTTCATCTCAACTGCTCCAGAGCGGGAATGAAGTCCAGACGGGAGACTGGATCGTCAAAGGTCGATAGAGCCTCGATGGCCTGGGTAATGTCCGTCTCACCATCCACTGCTCTGGAGAATATCATGTTCATCTCAGATCTCTCATTCATGGTGCGATTTATGCTCTTTTCCACCAGCATTGCCACATGGGCCAGCTTTCCCACTCCGTAATATGGTGGTCTATCCAGGATCGATCGCAGGGAGGTCACGCGATGCCAGATTATGTAAGGGGCTATCGCTTTGAGCACCTCCAGGTCTGCTTCTCTATCAAGAAGATAGGCAAAAGCCCGGCAGAATATCCTCAGGTCTTGCCGCACCCGGTCGGAGAGACCCTCGTCTATCTGCCAGCAAATGGCTTCAGGATTGTTGTGGTAGTGGCAGCCGGAGCATAGGCCCAAAGAAGGCTTGCTCCCGGAAAGCTGAGTCTTGTCAAAGGCGGGCGCTCTTTCGCAGAGTGTGAAGTCCCTTATCAGAGAGAGGATGGACAGCTCCACCTGGCTGTCGAGCGTCTTTTCTGCCACCTTTTCCGGCAGGGATGAAAACTCTTGGGGCGTCAGCCGGGGCAGCATTCTAGCCAGATCAGAAAGCTCTCGCTCGCGTTCGGATAGCAGAAGTCCGGCCAGGAAATCGGGCTGGGCGGCAGGAACGCAGGCTGAGATCCGATCCAGCAGGGCCTCATCCATCGGATATGTCGCAGAAAGCTCCGGATTCATGGTGGCAAAATAGCATGTGTCTCCCGGCAGATAGACCTGTCCGGCATAGCTGATCTTTCTCTTTTGCAGGATCTCCAGGAACAGGTTCTGCTTGCCGCTGGGAAAGCGATTTATCTCATTGATGAGCTTCCAGTTTGACTTTGCCCACTTTGTCCAGAGGACCTGTGTCGATTCAGCCGCAGCAGAGGCAGCGGTCCACTGCCTTGGGTCGAGAAAGCCGACGATCTTCTCCTCAGTCTGCTCAGGGTGACCGGTTACCATCAGATCTTCAGCCTCCTCCAGGTCCATCGAAAGAAAGGATGAAGCGAGCAGATTCACCAGAGTTGTCTTGTTGGCGCCTATGCCGCCATAAAGCAGTACGCATCGCCCCCGCAGGCAGGCATTGGCCAGGGAGAAATAGAGCATTGCATTGACCTTTTGAATGCCGATGGCAACATCCTTTCTGCCCACATGCAGCCGTAGCTCCTCTAGAGCGGATACGAGGTGCTGTATCTTTTTACGGGGATCTGGCATAAAAGAGGGCTATCTAGCCGGCGATATTTAAAATAATGGGAGGGGCAAAAGTCGATTCCTTGGGAGGGATTGGGTTCATTCGACCTTTGCTTGAACCTCATACGACATTAGACGAATATAAGATTGTCGGTCCGAAAGGCAGGGGTTGCATCCTGCGGTTTGGCGGAGGGCGAGCGTAAGAACAGCTTTGAGCTGCAAATAGCACCAACACATGAGCAACTCTATCTGCCGTTCCCCCCAGGTCCTGCCCTCCGCCGGGCAAAAGGGTCAATACATTTGCCGCAGAAAGCAATCTACCATGATCTATACGATTACCCTCAATCCGGCCCTTGACCGTACCATCTGGATCAAAAAAGTACGAGATGACGTATCCAATCGAATCATAGAAGAGAGGAGCTTTGCAGGAGGCAAGAGCGTTGATGTCTCTAAAGTCCTCAAGAACCTGAGAGTTGACAACATCGCTCTGGGATTCGTGGGCGGCTTTGCAGGCCGGGAGCTGGAGGGCAGGCTTCTAAACGATGGAATTCAGACTGATTTTATTCATGTCTCCGGCGAGACTCGCACCAATATCATCATTCATGAGACGGAGACGGGAAAGCAGCTGGCCTTCAATGCCAGAGGTCCGGAGGTCAGGCCTTCCGAGCTCATGGAGTTCGTAGAAAGGCTTGAGAGGCTGCCTTGCAGCGATCTGGTGACCATTGGCGGCAGCCTTCCTCAGGGTGTCACTCCCGAGATCTACAGAAAGATCATATCGCTGGTCAAGAGGTGCCAATCCACAGTAGTGCTGGATGTTGATGGCGCAGCTCTTCGCGCAGGAATCCAGGCCCGGCCCGATGTGATCAAACCCAACATTCATGAGCTTTCAGAGCTTGTTGGCCGGGAGCTGGAAGGGCTGGATGAGATCCGCGCTGCTGCCAGAGAGATCAACCAGCAGGGCGTGAGAATAGTGCTTGTATCCATGGGTGGAAGGGGTATCCTGCTCGTCTCGGAAGGCAATGAGTATCTGGCAGTGCCTCCCAATGTGCAGGTGCAGAGCACCATTGGCGCAGGAGACTCCTCGGTGGCCGGTTTTGTGAGCGGCATGGTTCAGGGCAGGAGCCTGAAGGAGTGCCTGATCTATGCCGCAGCGGCAGGGACGGCTACTACTCTGTACCAGGGAACTGCGCTCGCCCAGAAGGAGGACTTCGATAGGCTTGTGCCGCAGGTCAAGCTTACGGTGCTGTCTGAGAGATCATCGGAATAGCAATATGAGATAAGCATCGAAATATAAAAAACGGAAGCGAAATGGCTAAACTGGTCTTGCTGCGTCACGGACAGAGCCGCTACAACCTGGAAGGAAGATTCACAGGCTGGATGGATGTCGATCTGTCCGAGAGGGGCAGAGCGGAAGCCGGGGAAGCGGGCTGGCTGATGAAGAGCTCTGGTCTCACCTTTGATATCGCCTTTGCATCCGTTTTGAAGCGGGCGGTGAGAACGCTCTGGATTGTGCTTGATGAGATGGATCTGATGTGGATTCCCGCTCTGCCCTGCTGGCGGCTCAACGAGCGTTTCTATGGAGACCTGCAGGGCAGGAGCCTGAAGGAGGTTGAGGAGCAATACGGCAAAGAGCAGGTGGCTCGCTGGAGACGTGGCTTTTTGGAGAGGCCCCCGGCGGTGGAGACAAGCGACAGACGCTATCCTGGCCAGGACCCGCGTTACCGGGATGTGCCTCTTAGCCTGCTGCCCAGGACTGAATCCCTGCAGGACACTCAGAAGAGGTTGCTGCCCTTCTGGCAGGCTCTGATCGGGCCTGAGCTGGAGAAGGGCAAGAACGTCCTGGTGGTCTCGCACGGCAACATCATTCGCGCTCTGGCCAAGCATCTGGAGAACATCTCCGATGATGATATCGAAAAGGTGGAGATTGCCACCGCTCAGCCGCTGGTCTACGAGCTGGATGAACAGATGTGCCTTGTGGGCCGCAGCTATCTGGGAAGCGCGTTAATTGGTGGCATGGAACGAAAATAGTCGGATAACCAGATCAGAGAACGCAATCATCGAATGGATTGTTCTGGGGGAGCAGGAAGATGGCTTATTCGGTAAAGATAATAACCATGGAGCAGAAGGAAGAGCTGATCGAGAGATACGCAGGCCAGGTGCTCTATGAGATCAAGTCGGAGATTTATGGCTGTTGCATCAAGCTTCTCACCGGCAGCCTTTCCGTCAAGAACGCCTGGGAGGAAAGCTTCTATTTTGCCTCTCAGAACATTCGTTCACATGGAAGGCTCTATGTTCTGCAGGACAGTGCGTTCGGAGACAACCGAGTTTTGTACGATACTCATTCCAAGAGCTGCTTTCTCTTTAACATCGACTACTACGGCTGGATAAAGTCCCTCGCCCTCTCCCTGGCAGGAGACATCCTGGAGGACGATCACGGCATCTACTCAGTTCACGGTGCCTGCCTGGACATGCGGGGCCGTGGGGTCTGCATTCTGGGCGGGTCGGGAGCAGGCAAGACCACTCATACTTACGGCCTTCTGCGACAGCCCAAGGCGCGCGTAGTCTCAGATGACTGGTTCTTTGCTCGCATCTTCGGCGAGGATATTCTGGCTTACGGATCTGAGAAGAACTTCTACATCCGGGCGGACCTTGCCGACATCTGGAAGGAGTTTTCCGGGCTGGTGGACAAAGCGGTCCTTGATGAGAAGGGCCGGGCGGTGGTGGACCTGCGCTGGGCCATAGGCAAAGGCCGCATCCTGCCGCTCACGACCCTGGAAAATGTGATACTTCTCAAGCGCGATCCAGGCCAGGTGGAGATCGTGCGGGTGCTTGATGCGGCTACAGCGCTGGAGATACTGGAGAAAAACGGCTACTACAATCCTCACCTGCTAGTGAAAAGCGACTTCAAGATGAAGCTGCGCAGCCGCTTTTTCCGGGCGCTCCTCGAAAGGGCGATGGTGGTCGAGGTCAACACGAAAGGGACGCCGGAGGAGAGCCAGAGGGCGATCGGGGAGACGCTAAAAAATCAATAGAATGGTTAAAGATTGTGACAATCCAATCAATTAGGCACATATATGAAGTGCATCCAGTATTTCGTGTTGTTCTTTGGTCACTTCAGTTGTGATTCTTTTGCCATTGGGCAAGATCATAATTTTTATTTTTTCCAGCTCAGTAAGCAATCCGTCTACAGAATATTTTTTGTTCAGACCAGCACCTATCATGATCTTTGTGAGCTTCATTCTTAGGATTAGGGCAAGGAACACAATGAATATGTAACCTCTTAAACTGCTGGCGGTAGTTGCATTAGCCGGAATTATATCGATATCGTTTTTCAGGACATCAAATCTTTTTTCTACCACATCTTTGCTTTTGTAGAGCGAAAGGCAATCTATCCAAGAGAATTCCCCTCTATAGAGCAGGATGAATTTGCCCATTTTATTAACGGCTTGTAAGATTGTGTTTTTCTTTAGTGAAACTTGAAATTTGCCGTCGACGGCTTTCCACTCAATGAATTTAGCATCTTTTTTCGCGGTGGCCCTGAAAACTTCTCCAGGATTTAGCCAGGGCTTCAATTTCTTTGATCTGAGTACGGTCATCAAATCGTATAATCGCTTATAAAATATGTTTCTTTCATGTTGCTCTAGTTTTTGATCGTAATATGCATATCCTTCTACCATATTTTCGCCTATATCGATGCTTATAGGCATTACAAACAGTGGTTCTTTTTCATAAATGTTTAAATTTTCAGGATTGTCTATGGTTCTATTAATGTTCGATATCGCTTCCTTAAATTTCTTAATACTGTTGGTGGGAGGGATGATAAATGGCAGGTCTGCAGACACCATCTCATCGATGTTTTCGGTTGAGAAGAAACCTCTGTCCATTATCAGCCCGCGATTTCTGACGCCTTGCGCGTTCATTTTCTTGACTGTATTCTTTAGGGCAGTTGCATCTGAAATGCCTCCAAGAGAAAGGTCGTACATTATCGGTATGCCTAGATCTTTATCAACTATTAGCGCCAGATTGACCGGAGGTAGGTCAAGGTCATCTCGATTGCAGCCAAATTTAGTAAAGCTTGTTTTCTGAGAGTAAGATGATAAGGATGTTATGTCGTAGATCAGAGTTTCCGATGTGGAAACTTGTTGAATGAACTTATGAGAAAATTCGAGAATTGTTGTTCCCTCTCCGATGGAGCTTAGCATTCTTGAAAGGTTGTGGAATGATAGCGGAAGATCAGGGTGATCTTCTGATAAGATTGTGCCTTCGTACCAGCTCTGGATATGGATTAATGATTTGGGGCGTATGGCATAATTCATTGCCAAAGTTAAAATTGCCCAGACATCATTGCTGGGAAAGATCTCTGAGAGAACTGCTTCCAGTTTTAGCTTTTCCACTATCTGTTTCAGCAGCACGAACTCGCCGTGAGACAGTATTTTTTTTGGCATTTGGTCTCGAGTGCGAACTTTGACTGGTACTCCATTAATATTTTTCCCGAGATACTTACTTTTCTGTCTAATCTGCTTCTTTTCTTTGTCATAGAATGGGGTGATTTCATATAAATATTCATGACCTTTTATCTTTTTAATTCTAATAAAAGATTTCATGTGCCGATTTGGCACATAATGGTACAAATAGATATCTACTATGGATATTGAAAAAAAAAATACTATATGCCTAAATTATTGATGCTTATGGCTAGATGGAGTGCCCAAAGTAATTTATACTACTTATTCCACTACTTAGTTTTGTTCTTAGGATATAAACTTCAAGTGTGTATCTTAGGAATAATAAAAAAAAGTGCGGAGTGAAGAAATATGGCAGATGAAAAGGAAATGACCTTTAAGATTAAGGTCCCGGCAAAGGCGCTTGATCAGTTTGCGACTGAAGTTAAGGGCAAAGACGGCTGTGGGTGCGGCTGCATAATGGGCTGCCAAGTAAAGGTTGACCCTTAGAGGCAAACGATGCAACTTGGGTTGAAAAGATAATCTTTCAATCCAAGTTGTATATTTGTTTTAAATATAATAAATAATAAAATTTATGTAATGAAAACGTCATATATTGATAATTGGTGATGTAAATGGATAAGAATCGCAGAAAGTGGATTCCAGTTGTCCCTGAGGCTCGAGCAGGGATTTGCTCGATAAAGAATGCATCGTTGATGTCTCTCTCAAATGCCCAAATGGAAAAAAATGCTGAAGGAGCATCTGGCAGTACGAGAGTGTCATATCAACTAAAGGGCGTATGGCATGATAAGCTATCTTTTAGAGGTGAGGATTTTGATCATTTAAATACTCCCGATGGAGCGCTTATGAGAGCTCCTGGCTTGCCAGCTTTACCACAAGAAGGATTATTTATTGCGATTCCCGATGATTGCGAGGTAAAAGACATTCAAATCATTGATAAAAAAGAGAAAGAACTGGAAGGCGAATACCTTGTCCTGCCGGCAAGCAAGCCTGTCCATGAAGGTGAAAAAGAGATCTACATTCGCGACACAGCTACATATGAAAGCGACGAGCCATACCCCGGTAAATATGTCGAACTGCTTGGCACCGCAAATGTCGCAGGTCGGAGGGTGGCTCATATCCTGATCTATCCAGCACAATATCGGCCAAAGTCGAAGAAGTTGTCCTTGCTCGAATCCATTGATTTTAATATTATATATAAAACTAGGTATGAAATGTGCGCATCCCCGCGCAAGAGGACGTCTCGCAGGCTTCTTATTGAGAGGATGATCCTAGATCCTGAACGCCTAAATGAGACTAAATGGCTGGGGGAAGAACCGAAAAGAAAAACATCCAATAAGGCCTCCTCAGGCCTAAAGGATCCCACAAATGATGCCGAATACCTTATCATTACCACCGACGACCTGAAGGATTCATTTGACGAGCTTATCAAGGCTCAATTGTCTGCTCGTACGGTCAAGCTTGTCACTAAAACAGAGATCATTCAGGAGTTCCCAAATCCAAAAGAGGACGAGGCGATCAAGGACTTCTTATCATATGCTATGGATAATTGGCAGGGAACACCTCAATGGGTGGTGTTAGGGGGAGATGTGGACAAGATTCCCACACATATTGCCACTTCATCTGATGAACAGGAGATTGCATCTGATCATTTCTACGCAGATCTGCGAGGAGACATAATCCCAGAAATCGTCGTTTCGAGGATCCCTATTTCTGATCCTGAAATGATGAAGACGTTCTGCAAAAATTCGGTCCTTTATGGTAAATGCGAAAGAGTTGGGCGCGCCAATTGTCTGCTGACGACCTGCAATGCAGAGCCTCCGAAATATGAAAACTGTGCCAATGAAATCGCCGGAATTATCGGTGATCATTTCAATGTAATTAAAAGGTATGATGGTCAAGCAAGCAAGTCAGATGTGATCGACGCGGTCAATAAGGGTGTGGGCATAATCAACTACAGAGGGCATGGCGCACCAACAGCCTGGAGGGCGGGAAACGGACTGGGAAATGAAGACGTACATAAACTGGATAATGGGAAGAATATACCCATGGTCTGGAGCTTAGCCTGTTGGAATAATGATATCGATATGGACGGTGAATGTTTCGGTGAAGCGTGGATCAAGAACATGAAAGCGATCACTTTCTTCGGAGCTTCAAGGCCATCTTGGACAACCGAAAATGATTCGTTTAATAAGTATATTTTCGATGGAATTGTGAACCAGGGGCTTACCAAGGCCGGTGACATCATGAATTGGGCAGTCACCAAGCTGTTCTCGAACTTGAAGAATGACTGCGCTATAGATAATATACGAATGTACCTGCTCTTGGGTGACCCAACCGCTGATCTCGGTGAGTAAAAAAGTTTAAGAATTTAGGTGATAATCATGATATCTGAAGGACAAAATATATCAAGCGAAACAATTCTTCCAAGGATCCCAGAACTCTTTGTTGATGAGAAACTTGGAAATTATCTTGTTCTTAATCCACTTGGACCATGGTGGTTCGTTGGATCGAAGATACATGCAGACTTTGTTCGGCTTTGTGACGGCAAACGTTCTTTGCGTGATATATTTGAGTCGCTATCACCTCAATACAAAGGTGTGACCGATGAAAATTTAATTCAAATCACGAAATCGCTGCTCGATGAGAATTTTTTTACAGCTACCGAAAAGTCTCAAATCCGTCCGCTTTCCATCGTATTTTTCAACATCACTAAGCGGTGCAATTTGAGTTGTCCTTACTGTTATTATGATAGCGCTTCGTCGCAGAGCAAAGAGCATGAGAACGAACTCGATTCAGATGTTTGGATCAAGCTTTCGAATGATATTGCTAAGATCAATCCACGAGCCAAAATCATTGTTTCGGGTGGTGAACCGCTAATAAGGCCTGATGCAATTGACATCATCGAAGGCATTTCCCGGAATAATTTAGAGATTAAGCTGATAACAAATGCCACTCTTTTTACAAGTGATATTATCTCAAGACTTTCAAAAATTGATAAATTTAGCATCCAAGTTAGTATTGATAGCATAATACCGGAAGAGAATGCCAAAACTCGAGGACCAGGGAACCTAGAAAAGGCTTTAAAGGCTGTTCAAGATATAAGAGATGCAGCTATTGATGTGGAGATATCTGCAACAATAACGCAGATCAACCTAAAAAGCATTCGCCAATTTAGACAATTTTGTAACAAAAATAGCATAAAATTTCGGTCATCGATTTTCATGCTATCTGGTGAAAGGTCTAAAAGAAATGCACAATGGCTTGAACTAAGCAGTGACGATTACTTGGATGCATCAACATACTGCCTCGAGAACTTTGATAATAAAACAACTATGGGGCATCCTATGGTGCCGGGTGAACGCCGGTATGGTTGTGGCGCGGGCTATGGCCAGATTGATATCAGTCCCGACGGATCTGTATTGCCATGCAGTCATCTAAATGATCCAGCATTGTATTTTGGAAATATTCAAACATCAAACATAGAGCAGCTCGCGGAAGTTGGATATAAGAGGTACAGTTATATCGATGTTGATGGGATGGATCCATGCAGCAGTTCCAAGTGTCCCATGAGATACTTCTGTGGAGGGGGGTGCAGGGCCAATTCTTTGCATAACTATGGTACGACGCACCATATTCCGAAAAATTGCAGCGAACTTAAGCAAATTTACCTCAAGGGCCTCTGGGTCAGCGTGCTCGGATCATCCTTCTTGGCAGAAACAGATAGGTGAAATTGTGAACTCTATGTTGTCAAATCAGGTTGAAAGCATATCGAAAGAGATAGTTCTTCCCGCAGTTCAAGGACTCTTTGTAGATGACCGCAACGGTGAATTCCTTATTCTTAATCCTCTTGGACCATGGTGGTTCATCGGATCGAAACTACATGCAGATTTTATTCGGCTCTGCGACGGCAAACGATCCATAAAAGACATATTTGATTTGCTGTCCCTCCGCTATAGCTCAATAAAATTGGAGCATTTACTCCAAGCTGCGGAGTCTATTCTCCAGGAGCAATTCTTTACCGAGACCGAAGTGTTACCCGTCCACCCACTGGGAATTGTTCATTTCTACATTACCAGACGATGTAATTTGAACTGTCCTTTCTGCTTTTACGACAGCGTTCCGTCCATGAGTAAAAGTGATGAGGAGCTTGATACCGAGTTTTGGATTAAACTAGCAGATGAAGTCGCTACAATCAATCCCGAGGCGATGATATCTGTCTCGGGTGGCGAACCACTTATCAGAGCCGATGCAATCGATATCATAGAAGGAATCTCCCGAAATGGTCTGAAAATCAGGCTCGTGACGAACGGAACGCTTTTCACTGAGGATCTAGTCTTGCGCCTATCAAAGATATCAAAGCTCAGAGTTCAGGTCAGCATCGATAGTCTGGTGCCAGAGGAAAACGCCAGAACACGCGGTCAAGGCAGCTTAGAGAAAGCCATTAAAGCTGTCCAGTGGATGATAGATGCAGGCATTAATGTGGCGATCTCCTCGACGGTGACGCAGATCAACAAGAAAAGCATCTGGCGCTTGCAGCAATTCTGCGATGAAAACAATATTCGCTTGGGAACCTCTTTCTTCTTTAAATCAGGTGATCGATCGAAAACAAACGCCCCTTGGCTTGAATTGAAACCTCACGAGATCATGGAATCATCCGCTTATAACTCAAAGCATCTTGATCATAGTGATGCTACGGATCATACCATTATGCCTGTACCCGGTATTCGTCGAAGCCATTGCGGAATTGGTTACGGTCAGCTTGCGATTCAACCCGACGGATCGGTATCGCCCTGTCGTCTCCTGACAGATTCCAAATTATTTCTAGGAAATATGACGAAATCTGAGCTTCGCGAGATCTTGAATATCGGGCACAAGAAGTACAATTTTCTAGACGTAGATAAGGTTTCATCAGATTGCGCAAGATGTCATGTGAGGTATTTCTGCATAGGGAGCTGCAAAGCAGTTTCATTTTATAATTATGGATCTTTGAATCTGTGCCCTCCTAATTGCGAACTATTAAAGCAAATACATACTGAAAGTCTATGGGCCAGCGTGCTTGGACCATCGTATCGCCCGCTGGGATAAAATTATTTATTGTAGTCTATGTATCGCTTGCGAATATATCACAAAATCTATAAAATTAGTGCGATAACTATGAAAGTAGTTTTAATTGCAGCGCCTATAATGGATTACAACCACGAAGGCCAACTTATTCCTAAGGGTATGGACGCCCTCAGAGCATGTCCTTCATATGGTGTATGCCTGTTGGCGGCAATACTTCAAAGCAAGGGCTATGATGTGGTATTAGCAGATCTCATAGCACAAGGCTCTGCAAATCTCTGGCCTTATCTTGCCGATATAAATGATTGCTCTTTAGTGGGAATTGGGACAAGCACTCTCTCTTGGCCAGCTGCTATTGATGTGATAAAAGCGATACGGCTGATCCGAAATGATGTTCCAATAGTGTTGGGCGGAATCCACCCAACTATGTTTGATGGATACATATTGAAAAAATTCCCTGTTCAATATGTTATACGAGGCGAAGGAGAAGGGGCGTTGGTTTCCCTTTGTGACAATTTAGAGAATACAAAAGGATTAAAGCATGTACCTAATCTGAGTTGGATTAGCAATTATGGGGAAATCATCCGCAATCCAATTGCTCCTGCTATTTCTGGGGATGAATTGGGTTCTTTGCCCTTGCCGGATTACGATAGTCTGCCACTAAAAGTCTATCATTATTTGCCAATCGAGTCTTCTCGCGGCTGTGCAAACGATTGCTCTTTCTGCAGCTCCTCATATCGACGTAGCTGGCGATCGATTTCTGCGGAAAGATTTGTTGATCGGCTAGAAGGGACGATGAAATATCTTGATCGCACATTAAGTGAAGAGATTCAGATAGTAGATGACGAGTTCTCAACGGACCCGAAAAGAGCAATAGAGATAGCTCGCATTATCCGGGAAAGAAGAATAAAACCCAAGATCAGATATTGCTCGCGCGCCACAGATCTTCTCGTAGACGGCTTTATCGAGAATATTGCGGATATAACCAGTAGCGTCTTTGTAGGAGCTGAATGCGGTTATAACGAAGGTCTGAAAAATATCGGGAAGGGCATCACATGCCAAACACTAGAGGCAGCAGCTGGCAAATTGGAGGAGAATCACATCGGTGAAAGAGCAATCTTTTCCTTTATTGTGGGGTTTCCATGGGAGACGAGATTAGAAGTAGAAAAGACTATCCATTTTGCTTTCCGGCTTATTTCCAGATACGGAATAAGCGCGACTATACAATGGTACATTCCATTACCAGGATCTCGCCTATGGCATAAGGCCCGCAGTTCCCAGATATTTAATGAATCTATGTATGATCGTTATGGTTTTGATCATGATGTTTACCTTTTTCGAGGTGGACTCAAGCTAAATCCAAAAGAGATCTGGGACATCAGCGATATGATACTCGCAGAAGAACAGCAATATCATGGTCAAGAAAAGATCATGTATTCTGTCCCTGAAGCAATTATTCGATATTTTCCCAGAGAGCTGCTTTCTCAAGAAGGGCATGAATTGGCGAATTTGCGTGAATTGTCTTTGTCTGTCCATTAAAGGCATTTTATAGTGACGCCTTCGAGTGGAAGGTAGGTCTAGGGTATGATCACCTTCGCCCCGCACCGCATACCTTTAGATACTTTGCCTTCATTCCACTCCTCTAGAAATGCCTGCCGATCCTGTCGCCAAATGGGAGGAATTCCTCCGCACTCGCTATTGGGATGAGCTTTTGGAGCTGGCCGACTCCTATCCGGACGAGCGCAGCCTGGAGATCTCCTTTCCGGATATAGACAAGTTCGATCCAGACTTCGCAGAGGAGCTGCTGGAAAGCCCGGATACGAACCTGGAGGCTGCTCAGGCAGCCCTACTGGAGCTGGACCTGCCCATGGATGTCTACCTAGACCGGGCCCATGTGCGCATCATCGAGCTGCCCAGAGCCTACAAGACCCGGGAGCTGCGCAGCGACCATATTGGCAAATTGCTGGCCATCGACGGCCTGGTGCGCACTGCCACTGAGGTCCGGCCCAAGATAGTCTCCGCTGCCTTTCAGTGCCAGCGGTGCGGCTTTACCTTCTTTAAAGAGCAGACCGGGAGCAAATTCGAGGACCAGAATCTCAAGTGCATGAACCAGGCCTGCGACCGGGGCGGCCCATTCAAGCTCCTCCTGGACCAGTCCAAATTCGTGGATGCCCAGAAGATCCGGGTTCAGGAATCTCCCGAGGACCTGCGGGGCGGAGCGCAGCCCCAGACCCTCGATGTGGAGCTGGAGGACGATCTGGCAGGCAAGATATTTCCCGGCGACCGGGTGATCGTCAACGGCATACTCAAGCAATTCCAGCGCTCTTCACCCCAGCAGGGCAAGAGCACCTACTTCGATCTATTTCACAAGGGCATATCCGTGGAGATGACCGAGCAGGAGTTCGAGGAAATTGAGATCGACCCTGAGGAGGAAAAAGAGATCCTGGAAATGGCCCAGGACCCTGAGATCTATGATAAAATCAGAGGGTCCATCGCTCCTTCCATCTACGGCTACGACGATGTGAAGGAAGCCCTGGGATTGCAGCTTGTCTCAGGCTTCGAAAAGCACCTGCCGGACGGAGCGCGCATCAGAGGTGACATTCACATCCTGCTGGTGGGCGATCCCGGAATCGCCAAATCGCAGCTTCTGCGCTACATGATCAAGATCTCCCCCCGCGGCATCTACACCTCAGGCAAGAGCTCCACCTCCGCCGGCCTCACGGCCACAGCCGTTAAGGATGAGCTGGGCGACGGCCGCTGGACTATCGAGGCAGGAGCGCTGGTCCTGGCAGACAAGGGCATCGCGGCCATTGATGAGATGGATAAGATGGACAACGAAGACAAGAGCGCGCTGCATGAAGCGATGGAGCAGCAAACGATAAGCGTCGCCAAGGCCGGTGTCATGGCCACCCTCAAGTCCCGCTGCTCTCTGCTCGCCGCTGCCAATCCCAAGCTGGGCCGCTTCGATAAGTACGAGCCCATCGCCCCCCAGATCAACCTCACCCCTGCCCTCATGTCCCGTTTCGATCTGATCTTTGTCCTGACCGATGACCCGGACTCCAAGAGGGACTCGGCCATCGCCCAGCACATCCTGAAGAGCAACTATGCAGGCGAGCTTGCGACTCAGGCGGAATGGAACGATGGTATCTCCCAGGAGGACATCGAAAACTCCCTGGTGGTGATTAAGCCTGCTCTCGATCCGGAGCTTTTGCGCAAGTATGTCGCCTACGCACGCAAGAACATCTTCCCTTCACTAAGTGATCAGGCCAAGGAGTACTTCCTCAACTATTATGTCGGCCTGAGGAGCCAGGGGCAGGATACTAACAAGCCGGTGCCAGTCACCGCCCGGCAGCTGGAAGCGCTCATCCGCCTGGGCGAGGCCAGCGCCCGCCTGCGTCTCTCAGATAAGGTCACTTTGGACGATGCTAAGCGAGTAGTGCGAATCCTGGAGGCCTGCCTGCGAAAGGTGGGCGTCGATCCGGAGACGGGCTTCTTGGATGCGGACATCATCGCTTCCGGCACAACCAAGAGCACCAGAGATCGAACTAAAACCGTGATGGATATCATAAAGGATATAAGCCACGAACAACAGGGCCAGGCCCCCATAGATGCCGTCCTGGATAGAGCTGAAGAGCTGGGCATAGAAAGAGCTAAAGCAGAAGAGATCATTGGCCGCATGAGACGGGATGGGGGCGTATTCGAGCCCAGACCTGGAGTGCTAAAGCTGCTTTAAATAGCAAAACGGAATATAAAGCCGGAAATCAAGAATCATCAAGGTTGTCATGTCTGATATTTCTCAAGAGTCGGAAAAGAAAGAGATGTACTTAAAGAGCTACCAGCAAGGAGCCGAGACTCTCATTGCCGTATGTGACTGCGATATTCTGGGAAAGAAGTTTTCCGAGGGCCGCCTCAAGATAGAGGTCACGGCTGACTTTTTCGGAGGCGAAAAGGTCTCCCCTTCCGAGGTCGCTGCAGCACTTGAAAGAGCCACAATGGCCAACTTTGTAGGCTGCAAAACGGTCGAGCATGCTATCTCCCTGGGCTACGTGGAGAGAGAGTGTACCCTCTCCGTAGGCGGAGTTCTCTATGCCCAGATGGTGCGAATGTGAAGCAAGCCATCTGTCACCGGTGCGGCCAGCCTACAGTTGAAGGGCTCTGCCCGCAATGCGTCCTGGAGATGACCAAACTGGCCAGCTTTCCGAACATGGTAGAGGTGGTCATCTGTTCGGTCTGCGGCTCTCGCCAGATAAAAGGCAGGTGGCAGCTTCCAGATAGCAGCTCTGTAGAGGAGCTGGCCTATCAGGCGGCAGAGGAGGCGCTCTGCCTGCATGAGGATCTATCCGAACCGCATATTGAAGTTGATCTTAGAAAAATCGGTGCCACTCGATATCAGGCCGATATTGACATCCAGGGGAACTTCAGAGGCCAGGGCGTCAGCGAGCATTGCGAGATTCCCATCCGCATTAAAATGGTGGCCTGCGAAAGATGCAGCCGCATGGCAGGAAAGTACTTTGAGTCCACCGTCCAGCTGCGCGGCAACGCCGTTCGCTCCATGACGCAAAGGGAGATTGAAGAGTGCAAGAAGATCGCCCAGGACATGGCCGACTCTGGATATAGGGGTGGAGATTACCTTTCATTTATCCAGGAGATCAAGGAGGTCAAAGGCGGCCTGGATATCATCCTGGGCTCAACGCAACTGGGCAGACGCATGGCGCGGGCTTTCGTCGAGCGCTATGGCGGCAAGCTGCTGGAAACCGCTAAGCTGGTTGGCAAAAAGGACAGCCGCGATCTGTATCGCTCTACGCTCTTGGTCAGGCTGCCCAGGCTCAGGCGCGGCGACATCGTCTCCTACCGCGGCGCCCATTATTTCGTCACAGGCTTTGATGGCAAGACGACCATCATCACCTCCCTCCGAGAAGGACGCAGATGTTCCATGAGCGAGGAGAGTTCGGAGACCGTGGGGGTTTTAGGAAATAAAAATGATGCAAAGGCAGCAATGGTGATTTCAGAGGACGATGATGTGCTGGAGATCATGGACCCAGAAACCTTCCGGGCAGCTCTCGCGGCTCGTCCCAGGGACTTGGCTGTAAAGCCGGGCGAAGAGGTATCGGTAGTAAGAACAGCGGACGGATTTATAGTATTGTAGAAACTTTCGTAATTTGCAGATAAGTTTGCAGACTCGATTTCCACCACAAGGTTCATAAACTAGTTTCGTACAATTTTAATTGATAGAAGCGCGCATTTGGGCAGCAAATCTCATGATAATTAAGCCCCGAGTTGGACAAAGGGCGATGAAATATAAGCTTGTGAAGATAGAATGGCTCATTTGTGGGCATTTCTATCAGATGCTCCATGATATTGGTAAATGGACACTGAAATAGTTAGATGAACCTCATATTCATCATCATTCACTGCTCACTGCCTGCCTTGCTATGGCATGGCTACAATTGCGACAATGAGTCGCGAAATGGCCTTTGTAGGCCGCAGATAGCGTCGGCTCTTTGGATATGGGTGTGACTTTTATCTATCTATTTTAAAATAAGAGGTGTCTTATATGCAAAATGTTGATACAACTAAATATGTTATTTATGCGGATATAACTGCGGAGGGGATAGTGGAGCGGCCGGATGTGGTCGGCGCTATCTTCGGCCAAACGGAAGGCCTCCTGGGATCCGACCTCGATTTAAGAGATCTTCAAAAAACGGGGCGGTTAGGCAGGATCGATGTTCAAATAACATCCAGCAGCGGGAAGGCGAGCGGCACCATATCCATTCCATCCAGCTTTGATAAGGTCGAGACGGCGATACTGGCCGCTGCCCTGGAGACCATAGACAGGGTGGGACCATGCATCGCCCGCATCTGCGTAAACCGCATCGAAGATGTCCGTGCTGCCAAGAGAAGATATGTCATAGAACGGGCTAAGCGCATTCTGGTGGAGATGTTCGATGAGAACATCCTGGAGACGGAAGAGATAACTGAGGAGATCAAGCAGTCCGTTCGCGTAGAGGAAATAATTCACCTGGGCAAAGACAGCTTGCCAGCGGGCCCCAATGTCCTTGATTCCGATGCTATTCTGGTGGTTGAGGGCCGAGCAGATGTGCTCAACCTGCTCAAGTACGGCATAAAGAATGCTGTGGCCGTGGGTGGCACCAATGTGCCTCCAACGATCGCCGATCTCTGTGCCAAGAAGGTCGTTACCGCTTTCACAGATGGAGACCGGGGAGGAGAGCTGATCATAAAGGAGCTTCTTCAGGTAGCGGATATCGACTTTGTAGCAAGGGCTCCTGAAGGAAAGAGCGTAGAGGACATGACCCAGAAGGAGATTGTCCGTGCCCTGCGCCAGAAGATTCCCGTAGAGCAGGTGCTGGATCAATACAAGATCAAGAACCAGCCTAAGAAACGGAGAGAGATAACCACCAAGAGAAAGAGCCTCATCCGTGAGAAGCCCCTTTGCGTCCGTAATGCTGCGGAAAGGGCAGAGGTTATTGCGCCCCGTCGGGTCGTGCCTCGCGAGGTTGTGCCCAAGTTCGCTCCCGCTCCCGCAGTAGAAGAAGCAATTGAAACTGCTCCTGAGCCAGAACCTGTCCCTGAACCTCAGCCGAAGAGAGAATGGTTCCGACAACATGTGGATGAGTTGGATGGAACCCTATCCGCCAGGATAATGGATAGAAATCAAAACATTTTAAGAGAAGTGGCAGTGAGAGACCTGGCGAGAGAGCTGAAGGAGACAAATGGAGACGTGAATGGTGTGATCTTCGACGGCGTCGTGACTCAGCGTATCCTGGACATCGCTGCGGACAGAGGCCTTGAATATCTCATTGGCGCTAAAATGGGAAACATCGCCAAGAGTCCTTCCTGCATCAAAGTCGTAACCAAAGAGGCGTAGCATTCTCGCCTCATCTCCTTTAGCTCAGCAATATTTTTGGTGCAATCGATTAAGTGAGGTTATTTCTGATGGATTATAAGCAATGCATCGTAATTAGAGAGGATCTGAAGCTCTCTCCAGGAAAGCTGGCTGTGCAGGTTGCTCATGCGGCAGTTATGGCTGTGGAGAGAGCGGAAAAAATGGACAGGTCCACCGTCTCGGAGTGGAAGGCCGAGGGCCAAAAAAAGGTTGTCTTGAAAGCACCGGGGGTGCCTGACCTCTTCCGGCTGAGAGACGATGCAGATAAGGCGGGAATAGCCAGCGCTATTGTAGCAGATGCCGGACTGACCGAAATTCCTGCGGGAACTATAACCGCACTGGGCCTGGGTCCGGCATATGGAAAGCAGATGGACAAGGTGACGGGCAAGCTCAAGCTCGTATAAAAGATGATCTCGGCAAGCAATCGGGACCGGTCCTTAGGCATGGAATATTATATAACCGACAGCCCTGGCTGTGGTGGTATTATCAAGAGCTGTGCGGAGGACTTTCAGGTAACAGAGGTATTCGAGGATCTTAGGTACGAAGGCGGAAGGTACCTGGTTTTGGATGTGGAGAAGACCAACTGGGATACGCACCACCTAATCCGGGAGATGGCGAGAAAGCTTCGCATCAGCCAGAAGAGATTCTCCTGGGCTGGCACCAAGGACAAAAAGGCGGTAACCGTCCAGCGAATGAGCATCATGAACCTGGATGAATCGGCTCTTGACAGAATCAATCTGCCCGATCTGAAGATCAAGGTTCTGGGCAAAACGAATCGGGCGGTGGGTATGGGAGATCTCCTGGGAAACAATTTTCGCATAACAATCAGGGATCTGAGCTGCCCGGACCCAGCAGACCGGCTGGCCGCCATAACCTCGGAGATAGAGGAATACGGCGGAGTTCCCAACTATTTCGGAATACAGAGGTTTGGGGATAGCAGGCCTGTCACCCATAAGGTTGGTGAAGCTCTGGCCAGAGGCCGGGCCGAAGAAGCTGTCTTTATCTTTTTGGCTTTGCCTTTTCCAGGTGAGCTTGAGGAGACGAGAGCGGCTCGGGAAAAGCTGTGGCAGACTCATGACATCCCTGCGGCTCTCAAAGAGTTTCCTGAATACTTGCATTACGAGCTGGCCATGCTGAACTATCTCTCAGAGCATCCTGGCGATTATGCTCACTCTTTTGATGTTCTTTCCGCCAATTTGAAACGTCTCTTTGTTCATGCTTACCAGTCTTACCTCTTCAACAGAATTCTCAGCCACCGCCTGGCGGTGGGAATGCCTCTCCAAAAAGCCGTGGAAGGCGATATATTCTGTTTTTCAGAAGGAGGTTTGCCGGATGTTGATCGTCTGCAGACCGTCACCTCAGAAAACAAGCAGGCCATCGACCGGCTGGCCGGAAGAGGCCGGGCATTTCTCACTCTGCCTTTGATTGGATTTGAGACGGAAATAGTGCAGGGCGCACAGGGTGAGATAGAGCGGTCAATTCTCAAAGAAGAAGGCATATCTCCAGAGAACTTTAAAGTAGCAGAAAACCCGGATCTTGGCTCGAGAGGCACAAGGCGCGCCGCTCTCTGTATTGTCAAACCGCAAATCAGGGTCGAGGAAAACCTGGCTAGGATGGAGTTTGATCTGCCTAAGGGAAGCTATGCTACGGTGATATTGAGAGAGTATATGAAAAGCCAGGATAATAGTAGTTAATTGATTTAGCTGAGGAATGAGCTTTGCAACTCGAATTAGCAGATCCATATGTTGTAGTATACAAGCAGATACATGCTGTAGTTGATGATGAGGGCCGATGGGTAGAGCTCATGGAACGCTCCAATTGCTACGGGGGATCGGCCTGGGCGAGATACCATTACTCTCATGGACCTTTAGTCAAAAGTTCCCGCAATCTGGGAGAGTGGTTCCGCTACATGATAACGCCTGGCAATTCAGATCTGGATCTTGTATCCTCCAGAAGATCGGCAGGCATCGAGTCGGTAGTAGTAGGCAGCAAGGAGGTGGAGGTGACTTACGCCGGTCTGGGTGGAGGCGGCGTGGGGGCCACCCTTTCCCGTGCCGGAGCAGAGGACGTACTGCGTTACGATGTAACGGAGTGCGGTGGAGGGCGCGTCGCTCGCGGCACCATCGTTCTGCCGAGAAGAGAGAGGCTAATCATAGGAGTAGATGATACCGATTCCAAGACGACTGGAGCCACATGGACTCTCATTCACAACATCTCCAGCAAGGTCGATCGGCCTGAGGCACGTTATGTCTCTCATTCCCTGGTGCAGCTCTTTCCCGTGCCGACAAAGACGCAGAACTGCGTCTCAACGGCAGTGGAGTTCGCCTGCCTGCCTGGCAGAGCGGAAGCCATGCTCTCTGACTTCAAGGCATTGCTAAGCAAGTACTCTGTATCCAAGCAGACGGGAATGGCGGTCTTCCGGGATTTCGATCCTTCTTCCCTTATGCCCTTTGGCCAGAGGTGCAAGCGAGAGCGGGTTCTGTATGAAGATGCTCTGGATGCGGCGCGGGAGAATGGCGTTCAGATCCTGATGAATGGCCAGGGATTGATTGGGGCGGTAGCAGCATTGCCCTTCTGCGCCCGACCGGATGAGTCCGTTGTGCCTGGCATTTTATGATGAAGCCTAAAAGCGGCCAGGAGGCTGCAGTTCTGGCGGCTCAGGATGCGGGGGCATCGGTTCGAACATATGTTCCTGGCTATCCTATAACCGATCTGGCGATTGCGCTCGGGGCTGAGATCTCGGTCAATGAAAAGGTGGCTCTGGAAATAGCCCTTGGTGCATCAGCTACGGGACGTCGCGCTTTGGTGGTCGTCAAGCAGGTGGGCATGAATATTCTGGCCGATCCGCTGGTCATATCGTCCACCCATACCATCGGCTCCGGCCTCGTGATAATCGCCGGAGACGATTTGGGGCCGAAGGGCTCTCAGGCAGAGATGGACAGCCGCTTCTACGGTCCACTGGCAGAGCTGCCGATGCTCGACCCCAGCAGTCCGGCATCATTGCATGCTTCTATTCTGGAGGGATTCACGGTATCAGAGTGGCTGAGAGTTCCGGTTATCGTCCGGGTGACAGCAAGCCTTCTCTCTGACGAGGGACCTGAAATCCCGTCCCGACCCAGCAGGGGCGGCCCCGCGCATTTCGATCGGGATGGCTGGGATTTGACCATGCGCGGCAAGCATCAGAGGCACCATGACAGAATTGTCGCCTTTGCTGAGGAGGCATCTGAGTCCTCAACCTTAAACCGCCTTGATGTCTCTGGAAACGTGGGGATAATAGCCAGCGGTCGGCCCGCGGCTCTCGCCCAGGGCCTTGGCGTCTCGCTATTTTCTATCGGCTACAGCAATCCTCTCCCTGCCAAGCTCCTGCGCCGCTTCATTGATGGCCACCGCTTGATCCTGGTGGCAGAGGAGCCAGAGCCTTTTATCGAGTCCTGCTATGCCTGCAGCCCTAAAATAAAGGGCAAGCTCACCGGCCATCTGCCCAGGGGGCAGCTGGAAAGGGAGGACATCGTCCGGGCGCTGGAGGGCCTGCATGCGCCTGCACAAAAGAAACCCCAGGTTTACGAAAGCGTGGCTGAGAGGGGCTACCCGGGCGTCTGCGAAGGCTGCCCGTTCATACCGCTCTTCCGAGCGCTGGGCAGAATCGATGTTCCCGTGGCTGGTGATGCGGGATGCGCCATCCGCGCGACCCGGCAGCCATACCAATCGGTGGATGTGGTCTACGGGCTGGGATCATCGGTGGGCGTGGCCTCAGGTTTTTCCAGCAAAGGGATCGCCCTGGTGGGCGACTTTGCTCTGGCCCATTCGGGCCTGCAGGGCCTGATCAATGCCGTCTGGCAGAAGCGCGAGGTCCTTGCAGTCGTGCTAAAGAATGATGTGGCTGCCATGACCGGCGGCCAGGATGCGCCCGATCTGACGAGCCTGTTGGAGGCGCTGGTGCCGACGGTCCGCTTGCAGCTGCCAGCTCCGGAAGATGAGGTGGAGCTGCTGCTCAGAGAGGAGCTGAATAAGCGGGGATCATCGGCAATAGTAGCCTTGGGCAGATGCACTAAGCAGGTTCCCTCACAGGCTTCTCCAGGAGCCTCCCTCAAAGACCCTTAAAGATGATTTGCCCTGAGCGTAGCTCATGGTTGTCGTCCAATTCTTTTGCAGAGGCTCCCAGTGCATTGCCGCCAGCGACTTGTTTCTAAATTCCGACTGATAGACATTGAAGGGATAAAAGCCCACATTTCCAATGTAAGGATAATAGAAACCCAATGGCTGAGCGGTTGGGACTTTTGTAAAGAAGATGGGATCAGTGAAATACTGCCTGATCTCTCCATTATTCGTGAATCCTACATAGCCACCCTCCAGCCATTCCTGGGCCATGGCCGTCATGCTGAATAAAACCAGGGTTATGAGCAAAAACGATAGTCTAGTCACTATATAACACCGCTATGCGTTCTTGATTGCAGGAACTTATAGCTATGCATTACAATTGACAACTGCTCTCTGGGGATGCGGATTTTGCAGAATCGATGGTCGAGAATTCCGAAATCCTCTGAGGTCTTAATGAGTAGCCTTCAATTCATCATGGATCGCTGCCATTTCCAGATTAATTGCCCGGATTTCATCCAGCATCTTTTCGTCTACAACGATAAGCTTTGTGAGCAAACCTGCAGCGACATCGAGCCTTTGATCAGTTTCTCCGCCTGACACAACCTTTACGATTCTTTCAAAATCACCTGTTACAGAAGAATACTCGCTCTTGATATCAACCACATTGATTATTGTGTTCTTGATGGCTATAGCCGCCAGCAAGCTCTCCAGATCGCTTGTTTCGCCCTCCGCTACCACCTTAACTCGCCCATCGTCCAGGTTCTGCACGTAGCCTTTCAGGCCGAAGTCACGAGCAATGGAGAGAACTCTGGCTCTGTAACCGGTCTTCTGGACTTTGCCGGAGACGTAAGCGGTTAGCCGTTGCATGAAGGCCATGCGGTTCTCTTTTTTGTTTAAGCTTTTGACCCCCAGGAGAAGGCGCATTTTGCGACAAGCAGCGGCCCGCATGCGTGCGCTCGAGCGGGGGCATATGCGAGCGTGGGCTTGGCTGCATGCTGCGGCCGGGCGATTTTCCAGACGCGGGATTTTGGAAAGCAATGGCAGTTTGATATTGATATTGTCTTAAAGATATAGCCGAACAACTAACGATCTCACCTCAGGGTCACAGGGTGAACAAAGAACGCACAGAGACTACACCCTTACAAAGGCTCGGGACCATTCTCCAGCTTGATGTTCTCCTTTAACGTTATATTTTCCAATTGCTGATAATGACCAATCCATATCTAACCCTCCCAAACCTTTATCTCCTATCACCCCGTCCCCCCTCTAGTTCCGGAATGTGACCCGCATCGGGTCGAACCGGCAAAGGTGAAAAGAGATGAAGTCTTTTTACGGCTATATCAGTGATGCCTGGTCCTCTCCCAGAGAGGGATATGTAGGCGCACTGCGGCAGGACAGGCTCAAGGCCTGGCGCCAGGAAAGCACCGTGCAGAAAATCGATAGGCCAACCCGCCTGGACAGGGCGCGGGCGCTCGGCTACAAGGCCAAGCAGGGCATTATCGTGGCCCGTGTCAAGGTAAGACGCGGCGGCAGGAAGAAGTCCCGCTACGAGAGGAACAGAAAGACCAGCAAGATGGGCGTGAACTCCATGAGCATGGCCAAGTCCATTCAGAGGATCGCCGAGGAGAGAGCTGGCAGACGGTTCCGAAACATGGAAGTTCTCAACTCCTACTGGGTGGCTGAGGACGGCAGGCAGAAGTTCTACGAAGTTATCCTGGTGGATCCGTGTTCAACCTCCATCATGAGTGATAAGGACCTCAACTGGGTCTGCAATGATGTTCATCGCGGCAGAGCTGTTCGTGGCAAGACCAGCGCCGGCCGCAAGGGCAGAGGCCAGAGACACAAGGGCTCCGGGACCGAAAAGACCAGGCCCGGCATCAGAGCCCACGATGGAAAAGGAAAGTAAGTGATTGACAGGGTCTCTTTCCGGGCTTTTGTGGCTGCGACGGAAGATGAAGTCCGCGTGCGCGAAGCGCTTGCCGTCTTCGTTCCGCTGGACAGAATCTCTGCGGTCACTGCTATGGGCCATTTTGGAAACGAGATAAAGATACTGGAGGCGGCGGTGCGCAAGAGAGAAGCTGCCGCCTTCTTTCAGATTCTTCGCGAGCAGCTTCCCGCCGAAGATCTGCAGAGGCTTCGCAGGGAGATCCCGGACCGATTGGAGGGTGAGAGCCATTTTCACCTGCGCCTGGACAAACAAGCTGCCTACAAAGGCCTGCTGCGCCTGACCGACTCAAAGGACCCCCTAGACATAACAATTCTTGTCAAGACCTTTCCAGCCAGGCGAGAGGCTGCCCTTAAGATTATAAGCGAACTGCTATGAGCTTTTACGAATGTATCAGCGTCTTTCCTGAAGGTTCCTCTTCAGCCAGCCGTATGGCTCTGACTGCAAAGGGATTGGGCTTTCAGGGAGTAATCATCTGCAACCGCGATCCTGCCAGGATCTTCATGCCCCAGGCAGCGGAGAAGATCAAGGGTATTGAGGTGGCCATCGGCGCAGAGGTGACGGCATCAGGCGGCAAGGCCCTCAAGAGCCGCATCTCAGCTCTGCGAGCCAGATATCCGTTTTTAATGGTTCGGGCCGGTTCTGAGGAGATCATCCGGGTGGCCTCCGAGGACCCTAATGTAGACCTGCTCATGCATCCCTGCGATCCCAAGCGCCCTTTGACTATTGCCACGGCGCGTGCCGCTAAGAGCAATCAGATTTGCATAGGCTTTGATCTGGGCGGCCTGGCGCACCTGCGGGGCAGCTCGCGCTCTCGGTGGTTGGCAGCTCTTCAGAGCAATCTGCAGACGGTAAGAAAGTTCGATCTGCACCCGGTCATCACTGCGAGTGCAATCTCTCATCTTGATATGCATTCACCCCGTGACCTGGTCGCCATGGCGGAAGTGGCGGGCTTTGAAGCTGATGAGGCAAAAGAAGCTCTGCGCCGGGCGGGAATGCTGCTAGAGCTCAATCGCAGAAAGTGGGTCGCTGCCGGGGTCGAGCTATTATGAGGAGCAGACTGCCCGTCCTGCGGGAGAGAAGGCGGTACATGGTCTTCGAGCTTCTCTCCGAAGGCGAGATCTCGCCCAAAGACCTGATGGTTGAGATCAAATCTTCTCAGCTCTCTCTCTTCGGTGATGTGGGTGCAGCGAAAAACCGGCTCAAAATGATAGCTTTCAATGGCCGTTATGGCCTGATCCGCTTCTCCCATGCCTATGGTCAGGAGACGCGGGCTACATTGGCTACTATTCACACTATTCATGGGATTCGAGTTGCTCTCCATACAAAAGGCGTCTGTGGAACAATCAAATCCGCTACAGAAAAGTATTTACCAAGACTGAGTAAAATATGTGCTGAAAGCGACGGAAGAAGAATCGAACTGAGAGACGTTTCCGGGTGTATTATCCGCACTCATGGTGTAAAAGTCGATCTCTGTCCGGACGACCGCAATAAGAGCACAGGATCAGATACCCAATACTTGGGGCTGACCTCTTTTGATTTAAGTGGAGGACACGAGGATGCAGATGGCACCGCAGATGGGTTATGATAGGGCTATTACAGTATTCAGCCCTGACGGCAGGTTATTTCAAGTTGAATATGCCCGCGAGGCCGTGCGTAGAGGAACCACGGCTGTGGGCATCAAGTCAAAAGATGGCGTAGCAGTGCTGGTAGACAAGAGGATCACCAGCAGGCTCATGGAGCCCAAGTCCATTGAGAAGATCTTTCAAATAGACACACATATCGGTGCCGCCACTTCCGGCCTGGTGGCAGATGCCAGAGTCCTGATTGACAGGGCCAGGGTAGAGAGCCAAATCAACCGTCTGGTCTATGATGAGCCCATTGGAGTCGAGGCGCTGGCCAAGAAGATCTGCGACTTCAAGCAGCAATATACCCAGTACGGCGGAGTCCGTCCCTTCGGAACGGCACTGCTTATCATAGGCGCGGAGGAGGATAGGACCCGTCTCTTTGAGACCGACCCATCCGGCGCTCTATTGGAATACAAGGCTACGGGCATCGGTGCTGGCAGATCGGCAGTGATGGAGCTCTTCGAAGAGAAATACCGGGAAGACCTGAATATGGACGAGGCCGTTCTCATGGGCCTGGAGGCACTCTACAAGGCTGCAGAAGGAAAGGTAGAAGCAGCTACAACAGAGATTGGTATCATCAAACTGGGTGACAAGAAGTTCTACAAGATGGCTGAGAGTGAGGTAGCCACTTACGTTGAAAGGATGAAGTCTGCCGTCGCCGCAGGCAAAGTTGAGAAAGGAGAAAAAGGAGAGGCATAGGAATGGTAAGACTGGATGACGCGGTTCCTGCCAGACTCAAAACCCACGGAACCATCTTTGAGGTTCTGGTAGATCCTGATGGTGCATTGGCCCTGAAGAGAGGGGATTGCGTCAACCTTGAAGATATCCTGGCTGTAGAGGATATCTTCGAAAATGCCTCCCGCGGAGACAGAAGCCCGGAAGAGGATTTGAAAAAGGCCTTTGGGACGCTGGAAGTCCTGCCCATTGCCGAGATAATTATAAAAAAGGGCGATATCAGCCTTACGGCCGAGCAGAGAAAGCATTTCATTGAGAACAAGCGGCGGCAGGTCATCGAGACCATAGCCAGGAACGCCATCAATCCTCAGACCAAGACGCCTCACCCTCCGGCAAGGATCGATCAGGCTATGACTGAAGCTCGCGTAAATATCGATCCCACCAAGTCCACCGATGATCTGGTCAAGATAGCCATGAAGGCCATTCGACCTCTCATCCCCATAAGATTCGAGATGGTAGAGGTGGCGGTAAAGATCCCGTCCGCATATGCTCCCAAGGCTTATGGCGAAGTTGCCGCCTTTGGCAAGCTCAATCGAGAGGCATGGCAGAACAATGGCTCTTGGATTGGCGTGATCGAGATACCTGCGGGCATGCAGACCGATTTCTATGCCCTGATCAACCGGCTGACCAAAGGAGAAGCTGAGACGAAGCTTCTTAAGCATTGAAGATGGGAGTAAAAAGTGCATGGATCGCAAGGTGGTAATACCAGGTGATCTTCTCTCTGAGGAGGCCAAGAGGTCGGGCGAGGGGACGTATGTAAAAAATGGCAGCGTCTACTCCTTGCTGTATGGTCTCGCGAACTTTAGGGATAAGATAAACGTCATACCCCTGGCGGGAAAGTATATACCTGGACCGGGGGACAACGTCATAGGTGTCGTGAAGGATGTTACCTTCTCAAATTGGATCGTGGATATAAATTCGCCTTATGACGGGCTGCTGCACATCTCTGAGATCCCGATTAAGATAGAATCGGAGGAGATGCCAAAATATTTGCGCATCGGCAGTTCGATCATGACGCGGGTCGCAGATGTAGATCCTACTATGAAGGTGGAGCTCACCCTAAATGATAAGAAGCTCGGCCATATCAGGGCCGGGCAGGTCGTTGAGATTAGCCATACAAGAGTTCCCAGGCTGATCGGCAAGGGCGGCTCCATGATCAGCATGTTGAAGAAAGAGGTAAATTGCAATATCTTCGTTGGTCAGAACGGCAGAATCTGGATCCACGGGAGTGCAGAGGATATGGATCTGGCTCTGAGGACCATTACTCTGATTGAGAAGGAAGCCCATACCAATGGTCTTACGGACAGAATAGTGGACTTCCTGAAGAAGGAGAAAGGGGCCAGAAGTTGATCGCTATGGATGAGACTGATATATCATTTTTTAAAGATGGACTGCGCCTGGATGGCCGAAGGGCAGATCAGCTCCGGCCTGTGAAAATAGAGGTGGGAGTCCTGGCCAGAGCAG
Source organism: Methanosaeta sp. PtaU1.Bin112 (assembly GCA_002067705.1). Taxonomy (GTDB): domain Archaea; phylum Halobacteriota; class Methanosarcinia; order Methanotrichales; family Methanotrichaceae; genus Methanothrix. The sequence continues at coordinate 24,034 of MVRL01000109.1, read as the reverse complement.
ACGGCTCATGTTACATCGAGATGGGTGGGAATAAGGTCATTGCGGCGGTTTACGGGCCCAGGGAGGTGCATCCCAGGCATTTGCAGGAAGCAACCAGAGCTATTGTGCGTTACCGGTACAATATGGCCTCATTCTCAGTGGAGGATAGAAAACGGCCGGGCCCGGACCGAAGATCTCAGGAGCTATCCAAGGTTAGTCGGGAGGCGCTCGAGCCCGTGATTCTGACCAGCTTTTTCCCCAGATCGGTTATAGATGTCTTTATCGAGGTGCTTCAGGCCGATGCGGGAACAAGGACTGCTGGCATTAATGCCGCGGCGGTAGCTCTCGCGGATGCGGGAATCCCCATGAAGAGCATGATCTCGTCTTGTGCTGCGGGAAAAGTGGCAGATACGATAGTCCTTGATCCGATGAAAGAGGAAGACAACTTCGGCCAGGCTGACCTGCCCATCGCCATGACTCCGAGCGGAGACATCACTCTGCTGCAAATGGATGGCGATCTCACACGGGACGAGTTTCAAAGAGCTGTGGAGATGGCCATGAAGGGTGCGAGAAATATCTATGAGCTGCAAAGAGCTGCTCTCGTGAAGAAATACAGCCAGATGGTGGAACAGCCGGTGCGAGGGGATGTGCATGTCTGTGACTAACGTCATCTCCGAGATAAAGAAGGACTTTATCTACAACCTGCTCCTCAAAGGGGAGAGAATAGATGGCCGCAAATTTGATGAGTACCGAGAGATCTCCATCCAGAGAGATGTGATCCGCAAGGCAGAAGGCAGTGCGCTTGTTAAGATCGGATCCAGCCAGGTGTTGGTGGGCATTAAGATGCAGCCTGGGGAACCTTTCCCGGATACGCCCAATAAGGGAGTCATTATAACCAATGCCGAGCTGGTGCCGCTTGCCTCGCCATCCTTTGAGCCGGGTCCGCCGAATGAGGTGGGAATTGAGCTGGCTAGGGTTGTGGATCGCGGCGTCCGCGAATCCAAGGCAGTGGACCTGGAGGCACTCTGCATCGTGCCCGGCAAGCAGGTATGGATTGTATTCATCGATGTTCATATCCTGGATGACTGTGGAAATCTCATCGATGCCGCATCACTGGGTGCTATTGCAGCTCTGCTCTCCACCAAGGTGCCGGCTGCCCGGTTCGGTCTGGGCGAAGACTACGTCTTACCAATACGGGATATCCCCATAGCAACGACTGCGATTGAGTTCAATGATGTCCTGATGTTCGATCCCGGGGTAGATGAAGAGGCCATTGCCAATACCCGTCTTACCATAATATCTACGGCGAACGGCAATATCTGCGGCTCGCAGAAGAGCGGGGCTGGAATGCTCAAACCGGAGCAGGTCTACCGCATCATTGATATAGCATGTGAGAATGCGAAAGGAATCCGGGAAAAGTTTCTGGAAGCATAAACGGAAGTTAAGATCATGGCAAAGCAGACTACAAAAGGAAGGAAGAGCAGGTCGGCAGCCCGGTTTGGTCCCAGGTATGGCCGCAAATCACGAAAGCTCGTGGCAGATATGGAGGATAAGAGCAAGGCTTCTTATGACTGCCCATCATGCAATAGGAATAAAGTGACAAGAATAAGCACAGCCATCTGGAGCTGCAGCAAGTGCGGCTATACCTTTGCAGGCGGCTCTTTCTTGCCGGAGACTTCTTTGGGCCGGTCAGTGATAAGGTCTCTGAAGAAGACCCTTGAGGCGGCTTAGTAGATGGCATATAAGTGCACCAGATGCAAGAAGACCGTTGAGGTTGATTATGAGTACAGCGGCATACGCTGTCCATATTGTGGGCACAGGATTCTGATGAAGGAGCGGCCCACCACGGTCAAAAAGATGAAAGCCGTCTGATGCTCGTCACCACTTCGCGAGACCCTTCCAGCAAGGCCAGAAGGTTTGCAAGGGCTCTGGCCTCGTTTCTCTCTCTGCCCTATGTGAATAGGGGAAAGCAAAATCTGGAGGAGGACGAGACTTGGCTCATAGTAATAGAGGATCACGGCAATCCGGCCGGTCTCATAAAGCGCGCCGGGGATCAAACGGAGCAAATGAGCTTTCAGCTTTCAGGAGACCCTGAAGGAAGACGGCTAAAGAGGTGCGTGCCTAAGGTCGCCGGCGAGGAGATGGCGGCTACTGCCATTGCTAAGTTCTTTGAGCTAGAGTGGCATGGGAGCATCGCTCCGGCCCGGGGCCGCATAATCTGGGTTGCACCAAATGCTCTCGAATTTGTAGACGAGGGCCTGGCCAAATTCAGGCTTAAGATATGAAGGGCTGTGCAGAGTTATTGTTTGAAAGCGAGCATGCCGGATTGATCTATCAGGCGCTGGCTCCTGAAGTTGATGACGAGCTGCACCGGTCCAATGTATTCTTAGGCCTGGAAGATGGCTCTATTCGATTGAGGATTTGGGGCGAGGACACGGTCTCTCTCCGGGCAGCCTTAAATACCTGGATAAGGTTGGTTAACATCGCATTTGAGATGGTGAATATATGAGTGGCGAATTGCCTCCACAGATACAGAATCAGTTGGCTCAGCTCCAGCAGCTCCAGCAGCAGGCGCAGGCAGTCTTGGCCCAGAAGGGCCAGATCGAGGGTCTTATAAGAGAGACTGAGGCGGCGCTCAAGGAGCTGGAGAAGAGCGCAGACGACGCAGTTATATACAAGAGCGTCGGGGAACTCCTCTTCAAGGCTGATAAGCTCAAGCTGATCGAAGAGCTGAAAGAGAAGAAGGATATGAACGAGATCCGGAGAAAGAACATGGCCAATCAGGAAGAACGCATCCAGGGCCGGTTCACTCAGCTTCAAGAGCAGCTCAAAGCAGCGCTTGGTCAGATGCCGCCCAAGGGCGGCTAAAATCAGTTTGCGGGCCCGTGGCTTAGCCAGGATATAGCACCGGGCTTCTAACCCGGGGGTCGCGGGTTCGAATCCCGCCGGGCCCGCCTTATTATTATCATTTTTGGGTGGAACTATGTGCGAACTTACGGTTTACATTTTAAAGGGCAATGCCAGAGAAAAGGCAATGGAAGGCGTGGTGAGGCTCATGATTCGTAACGGAAAGGTTCTCATGGAAGGCATATTCGGCGATTCCATGGAGGTAGAAGGGCGCCTCGTCGAGGTGGACATCATAGCCCAATCTGCGAATATCCTCGCGAATTGAAGACGAAAAAGAACCGTCCCCATCCATAAACAAGCCGCATTCGTTGCCATTCGTTACAGTTGCGGCTCTGTTTCCAGAGGTTCTTTTTTGAATTGCAGTTCCCTCAGACTCCGAGGAGTTGGCGAGATCGCCCTGTATAATGTAGACTTGCAGAGTTTTCGGCTCATCGTAGATGCTGTCGCAGACCCATTATCTGCAAAAGGAAAATTGATAAATACGATATTTGAAAAAGGTCATAATGAATCGTGCTTTTATCGAATCTTCGTTCAGCATTCTTATTATGCTGGCATTTGTGCCGCTTTCTGGCGGTTCATTAGGGGAAAAGAGCAATGAAACGCTGATCTTAGCAGGAAATTATTGGGACGGTCTGGCAGACGGACCATTGGGGCCTGCAGAAGTCCTGATCATTGATGGCAAGATCGCTAAAGTAGGAAAGAACGTTACGCACAACGAGGCCGCAAAAGTGATCGACCTGTCGGGTATGTTTTTGATGCCCGGTTTTATCGATAGCCATGTTCACCTCACAATCAATCCGGACGTAATCGCTGCTTTGCCTACTTACAGCGATGCTGCGCTGACGCTGGCGGGCATAAACGCCTGCAAGATCCTCTTGCACAATGGCTTTACCACCGTCCGCGATGCTGGGGACTTGAGCATCAACTCCTGGGTGGTTCCGGAGCTAAAGAAAGCGGTCGCTTCCGGCAGCATCAGGGGACCTCGAATCATCTGCGGAGGACATATGATCTCCGCCCTCGGGGGACATTTCGACTTTGGAGGGATGCTCAGAGCTGGCGCAGCCCTGGACCAGGTGAGCGTTGCGGAAGGAGTGGATGGAGTCAGGCGAGCAGTGCATAATGAAGTGCGTCATGGAGCAGACTGGATCAAGGTTGCCGGTAGCGGCGGCTTTTTGTCTCCCAGCGATGGCCCAGAGGATGCATCTTATTCGCAGGAGGAGATGAATGCCATTGTAAATGCATCAACGGACCTGGGCAAGCCGGTCTTCGTGCATGCTTACGGAGATGAGCCTGTTCATCGGGCAGCAGCGGCAAAAGTGAGATCCATTGAGCATGCCAGCATGGCTTCCGTTCAGACGCTTAAGATGATAGCAGAGAATGGGATCTATGTGGTGCCAACGCAAATGGCTTTGGTGCCTGTGGCCAGAGATGCAGTCAATGGAACATTCGACCCAAAAGAGCCGGAATGGGCTCGCCAAAAGGATCTCAAATATGCACCACAAATTCTCGAATCGTCCAGGAACCTGGCCAAAAGCGATGTGAAAATTGCCCTGGGCACCGATGTGGGTACATTTGACTATTCTAAAAACGGCGCGGCAGAATTTAGCGAGATGGTAAGAAATGGAATTGCACCTTTGCGAGCGCTGAAGGCAGGAACATCGATGGCAGCAGAGATGCTACAGCTCAATGATACCGGCATCATAGCTCTGGGCAAGAGAGCCGATCTGGTAGCTCTGGCAGGAAATCCGTTTGAGAACATGTCGGCTACAGAGAACGTCAGATTGGTCATGAAAGAGGGTGTTGTTTATCGCAACGATGTTAAATAGATAAAAAGCGGATCTGCGTTTGTGCCCTGGGGTGCTACAATGCTCTATCGGAGAATAAACAAGCTGACAGCTGATCTCTCCATTCTTGGATTCGGATGTATGCGCTTGCCTGTCCAGAATGATGGTAGTATCGACGAAAAGCAAGCAACGGAGATGCTCAGATATGCTATTGATCATGGTGTAAATTACGTAGACACAGCCTATCCATATCACAAGGGGCAAAGTGAACCTTTTGTCGGTCGTGCTTTGCAGAACGGTTATCGAGAGAAGGTCCATCTTGCCACAAAGCTGCCTTCCTGGCTCATTAAATCTCGTGCGGATATGGATCATTATCTGGATGAGCAGCTAAAACGGCTGCAAACAGATCATATTGACTTCTACATGGTGCATGGGCTCATGAAGCCGATCTGGGAAAACCTGAAGGCATTGGATGTCACCAGTTTTCTCGATGGCGCAATAGACGACGGCAGGATAAAGTATGCAGGTTTCTCATTTCATGACGAGCTGGCTTTGTTTCAGGAGATCGTAGATGCCTATGATTGGACATTCTGCCAGATCCAATACAATTTCTTTGATGAGCATTACCAGGCGGGAACAGAGGGACTCAGATATGCCGCAGCCCGGGGCCTTGGAATTGTGGTCATGGAGCCGCTGCGCGGTGGCATGCTCTGCAAAGAGATCCCCTCCATAAACAGCATCTGGCAGAAAGCTCCGGCCAGGAGAAGCCCCACAGAATGGGCATTAAAATGGGTTTGGAACCATCCCGAGGTAACCGTCGTTCTATCCGGCATGTCAAATTTCGAGCAGGTCAGGCAGAATCTGGCCTTTGCGGAAGATGGTCTTCCAAATTCGCTATCATCTGAGGAGCTAACCCTCTTTAAAGAAGCAGAAGATGAATATAAAAAGCGAATCCAAATACCATGCACAGGTTGCAGATACTGCATGCCCTGTTCTGCCAACGTAAGCATCCCTGAGTGCTTTGAGATATATAACCAAGGCTGCATGTTTGAGTCGCCGGACGTTGCCAAGTACAATTACAGCTTCCTTGGGGGAATGTTTGGAAGTCCTGGATTTGCATCCCAATGTCAGGAATGCGGGGAATGCGAGGAGAAATGTCCGCAGGGCATATCTATCCGAGAACAATTGAAGAAAGTTGCTGCATATTTCGGGAGATGATTGCTGTACTCATGAGTTGAGATATCGACATATCTAAATAAGATCGAGTGTATCTCCTGGAAGGGGAGATATATGACGAATTTAGATCAGATGGGGCCTGTGCCTGCTGTCCGTATGGAATATCAGGGAATAGGGATACGATTTGTGTCGTTAATTATCGACAGCCTGGTTATCAGCGCAATATTTGGGGTCCTGGCAACCGTTCTGGGAGTCGGTATGATGAGACATGGGACCTGGTCGGTGGGCTTGCTCTCATTTGCATTCTATATCGCCTACTACACATATCTGGAAGGGACAAGAGGCCAGACCATCGGCAAGATGATCACCAAAATTAAGGTGGTCAGAGAAGATGGCACGCCCATTGATATGGAGCAGGCATTCAAGAGAAATATCCTTCGGGTTATTGATGGGCTTTTTGCCTACCTGATCGGTGCAGTCTTGATCTGGAGATCTGATAAACAACAGAGGCTGGGGGATAGCATAGCCAAGACTGTAGTCGTAAAGGCTTGAAGAGATACGCTTGCCTCATTTCGCGTATGCAAAATGGTTGGAGTGTATGGAAGAGTAATTGCCTCTGATGTTCAGGATGATATGCCCCAGATGGAGAGAAAAACGTATCTGAGATGTGGCAGAAATCTTGAATCTGCAATCGCATAGTCGATCCGGATAGCATTAGCCTATATTATAGACTTTGGGATATTAGATTATAATCATATTTGAAAAATCATTAGCTGGAAAAAATCTTGGTTGTTGATCTCTTTACAGTAAGAGCGGTACTGACTGAGGGATTGACCCCGGTAGTCTACTGGTGAGATCTGCCCCTGCAAAGACTGCTCTTAATAAAGCTCAAATTAATGGCTTTCATTTAAGATGCCTCCAGGAATTTCAAAGTGCTCCATGGTGTGTAGGTTACAATTCCTAAAGTCTGGGCTGTTGTTTGTCCATATGATCTACGCCAGGCTTCTGTGGGTGTATAGAGCACACTCCCTGCACGGTTGTTGCCTTCCTCTCCTGGTTTGCCAGCATTCACGCCTGTTCCACCATTACCCCACCAGTTATTAGTAGCATCGAACACAGTTCCTGCTTGGTTCATTATTCCAAATTCGTTGTTACCGTAGATATTTGACTCATGGGCTTCGAGTTTGCTCATTGATCCGCCAGCCCATGTTTTCGTGCTTACGCCGTTCCAACCAGAGCCTGTTATGGTGCTTCTGGTGATCACGAGACCAGTCTTACCACCATATGCCGCCGCTGCCCAAATCCCGTCACAGAGGGAGTTCGATATTGTGCTATCTGTGAGAGCGATGTTATTATTGATGCCGCCACCCGTTGCACCCATACTCACACCTATTAGTGCGTCGGATATGGTGCTTCCTGTAATCCCAATGTTCCCTATGGTGGAACCACCATAATATGCGTCGCCGTACACACCTTGAACGGCTCCAGATATGATGCTTCCAGCAATTCCGACGCTATTTATGGTGCTTCCAGAATATGCCCGCACGTCCACGCCGCTGCCACCAGAGTTAGATATAGTGCATCCCTTAATCTCGATGCTGCCTATGGTGCCGCTAACCCTACTATCTGAACTGTAGCGAACACCAGCATTTACTCTCACGCCATTCCCACCAGAATCAGAGATAGTGCTATCTTTGATTTCGACATTGACTATGCTTCCATGATTCCGTGCGTCTATGTTCACGCCCTCCATGCCAGAATTAGTTAACTGAGAGTTACTAATGATCACATCAGAGATGCTATTACCTGAACCCAATGCAGAGAACTCGGCTCCATTATAATTGCCGGAAGATTTTATATTATCCAATGTGATATGGCTAATATCACCGACTCCGTTAATGGAAATACCGCTACTTGATGTAGCACCTGCTGCCTGCAAATCCTTTACGATTAACCTATTGTCTTCCGATGTACCACCAGTCACAATAGAGATAACTGACTTGCTCCTATCCGCGGCATTAATTAAAGTGTTGAAGCTTGTATCGTCCCCGCTACCAGCTCCTAATAGGGTCAAAAGCTTATTGATAATCAGGTTCTCATTATAAGTATCAGCAGCGATATTGACCGTCCCTCCCGAAGACACAAGGTTAACACCGTCTTGGATCTTAGCATTGCTATTTTGGACATTTACTGTATTGGCTGTGATGCCGCCAATCTTTCCATCCACAATTTGATTTAGCGAAATGCTATTTGTCACTGGATTATTAATGCCCGTTAGCGTGATACCGCTTGCATAGAAGCTCTGGGTGAGGTCGTCACTATAAGTGTATCCAGCAGCTCCATTTACGTTGACCATTGCGCCTTCATTAGCCAGATCAATTCCTTGCAGAATCTTGGCATATGGATTCACTGTTACAGTATTTGCGGTTATGCCACTGATCTTTCCAGCTACATCCTGATTCAGCGTGAAACTGTTGGTTACTGGATTATTGAATCCAGTTAGCGTGATGCCTTTTGAGTAGAAACTCTGGTCCAAGTTATCTCCATAGGTTCCCGCATTAACATTGACCTTTCCGTTTGTGGATGCCAGAGTTATTCCATCTTGGATCTTGGACCCGGAGTTCACAGTTATCAGAGGCGCAGTTATACCGCATGAACCTGTTTCAAGTATTGCATTCAATGTGAAACTGGTGGCGGTTGGATTACCAGTTCCCTTCAAGGTCAGGACTTTGTTGATGTTGACATCCTCAAGGTAGATTCCTGCAGCTACATTGACAGTCCCTCCCGAAGACGCAAGAGTAACACCGTCCTGAATTCTAGCTGTAGGGTTCACGTTAATTATTGGTGCAGTAATACCGCCAGAATCTGTTCCAAGTATTCCATTCAAGGTAAAGCTGTTGGCATTTGGATCGCCTGTTCCCTTAAGAGTTAGGTCTTTATTGATTTCGACATTCTCGTTGTAGTTCCCAGCAGCCACATTCACAGTTCCTGAGCTTGAAGCTAAACTCAAACCATCATTGATGCGGCTGCCGGGATTGACGTAGACCTGAGGCGCGAACAGCCCCGATGAGTCGGCTAAGAGCCGAGCGTTATTGGTCAGTGCCAGGATGTTCACCGTCGTCTTGCCGTTGTTCTCAACATGAATTCGGAGATTCTTCCAGAAGTCCACATCCTCATCATAGTAACCTGCTGGAAGAAGCACTGCCGTTTGTGGGGCGGCTGCATCGATGATGTCTTGGATTACTCCAGTAAAGCCCACCAGATATGCGCCCTCGATGCCCGTTCCAGATTCAAAGTTCCTGTTTAAGCTAGCTATTCCCGCGATTTTTTTGCTCATTTCGGAATTCGCACCTTGGACATTGTATGCCCCGTTGAGGCTCCCAGACTGAGTTACATGAGTTGAATGGCCTGCTTCCGTGGTCAATATACCGCTGAAGCTTCCTGGATATCCGGGTGCAGATTCAATTCCTGTTTCAATTTTGCTCCACTCTTCTGCGCCCTGACGGGCCTCAGTCGTCACAACTATGTTATTGCCCTGGGCCTGCACGCTTTCTGAGACATGCACGCTGCCCGTCCATGCTACCTGGGAGACGATCATGCTGCCGTCGTTCACGGAACCAGTGGTGAATGCCTCAGAATTGCCCTGCATCACGCCCAGGAAGGATTTGGCCCAATCGCCGGAGACGACGATATTCTGTGCAGCATTCAAGTAATACGGCGTGAGCTGTGCGAAGCCCGTCAGGCTTGACAAAGCTCCTGATGCCATAAAGGACGCATGCCCCGTATAGCCACTTCCGGAGTAGCTCTGTACTGCTTTTGCATCTCCGCTGCCTGCCACTTCTCTGGAGTTGGTCATCTCCACGTTTCCAAATTTTGCCTCGGACTCCTCGGAAACTGAGACATCTGCGCTGACATCATATTCATCAGAAATGCCTACTGATTCCCCGCCATCCTCTGCTGAGAATGAGACTTCGATAGCTAGTGATCCCTGAAAGAAGTAGACAAACAGGAAAATAAATAGAATACAGCGCAATCCAATCATCCTTAATCCACCCTGTATTCATGATAGATGCATCAGACTAAAAACCTTAGGGTCATACCTAATAAAAATGTGGTATGTAGATCACCTATTTTGGCTCCCCCCGTGAAATATTAACACTGATTGGATTCTCAAGGCTTAATATAAGCATTCAATCCGATGGTGATTGGCTTATCATCAACTCTAGCGCTGGTAACGATATTCCCATGTGTACTTGCAACAACGAGGGTTTTGCCGGATGACGATGGAGTTGGTTTTTCCAGGTCAATTTCTATGAAGAGCTTGTTATCCTTGATTTCTACTTTCAGAGCCATACGAGTTCTCCTATTGCCATCTCTTAGACATGCTCATCTATTACCCTTTCCCTGGGTAGCTCCACAATCATTGTGCTTTAAATGCTCCACATTCAATGCGGCCACCCTGAGATGCGAAGAACTGCTCCTCTGACATCGTTCCGATAATTCTAAAACCACTATCAATAGGGATTTCCGACAATCGCGACAAAACGTCGTGTCGCAATCAATCGATATCAATAGGCACATTTTAGAATCACGATATGGAATTTACAGAAAAGAGGGTGAGATAAATTTCTTCGGGATTCTCAGCCTGAAGCACACTCCCAATTATTATTCCCTTATATATTTCTTTATTTATTATGTTGTTATTTTTAATGAATACCTCGCAGCTTGCTGCGGGGTGCGCTGTTTGACTGTCGGTTTGATGTCTTCCTTGCCTGCCGGTCTCTTCCAGCATATATCCAGCCTCTTCTTGGACATCCTGTATCATCCTTGAAGTGGCACTGAAAAAGAATCCAGTCACCCACAGAAGAATTCTAAGGGAGTAAAATGGCTAAAACCGATATGTGTAGGTGCGGGGGATGGGATTCGAACCCACGAACACCTTCGTGACTGGACCCTGAATCCAGCGCCTTTGACCTGGCTTGGCAACCCCCGCAAAAGAGGCAGCCAATCTCATGCAGTAGTAGTATTTAACTGTATTCGTAGCTTCAGCCCGGCGGGCCGGCGTTGCAGTCCTGCCATCTTGCTGCCAGAGGCCCTTTTGCCTTCGTTTTCCCTAAGCTATTCTCTCAATGCCCGCGTCGCAATCCTCCGCAAACCATAGGGCGCTTTCAAGATCCTGCATGGCCTTACAGGAGTGAGCAATCTATCGAACAGAAGGACGACACTGCTCAAGTTCCCTGATCAGCCGCAGGCATAGCGCAATCACGCCCGATCATCCGTAAGCAGCAGAAGTGTCCAAGCCTGTCCGCCGTTGAGGGCGGGCTTGCGCCCCTCGGCGCGTTTTTTTCGCGCGCGGCGTCCATCCCCTAACGGTCTCAAGAAACAGTCGATATGGACATCGAGTGCACATAGCGATCAACCGCAGACTGCCAATTGTCTTGGACCGCTCGGCGCGGAAGGGAACTGACCCAACGATCACGCCACATCCCTCGTAATGCATTACCCCTTGAAAGCCACGCAGTCCAGGAACAGGCCCCTTCAATGCGAAATGGCATGACTCATCTTTCCAGAAAGATCGTATCCTTGAGGCCTTTGAAGTGATGATCGCCCGTCAAGACCCGCGCTCCCTCTCGCAGGGCTGTGGCATAGATCAGAGCATCCCCCATTCCCCAATCGCGCTCGTGCCTGAACCTGGCTCCCTGGACTGCAATCTCCTCATCAACCGGGACCAGAAAGCATCGGGACAGCATAGCCCTGCGGCGTTTTTCTGCGGTCGGTTCATCACATCGGTCCAGAGCTATGCGATAGATCTCCGCCAGATTGATGCTGCTTATGATGATATCAACTGACTCGTCCATGACATAGCTTCTGACCTCTTCTCCAATCTTGCTGCCTGCAAAGAACTCCACCCATGCCCAGGAATCAATCAAAACGGTCAATTTCTTCTCTCCGGAATGGTGCGATCCCTGGCATGCTTCCAAATTCCGATTCATCCATTCGTTTGCATTTTCGCAGGAGATGCTTGACTACATCGCTATAGGAGTCGGCATTCAGCTCCTTTTTTAATATGCTAAGTGTTTTATAAACGTCATCCTGAACTTGAATTGTTGTGGACATAGCTATAGTATTATAGCATTACGGGCTTATAAATATCTCCCCGCACACCGCAACCTGCGTCTGATGAATTTGTAGCGTCCACAGAATCCTGGCCGGGTCTGTCTTCTTCAAATCCCTTAACCCGAACAGCCGCAGGAGCAAATTCGCCCCATCCCGGCCATCCGTTAGAAGCAAGAGTGTCCAAGCCTGCCCGGCGCTGAAAGGTGCCAACCCACCTTCTGCGCCACACGCCCGCCCGCTGCGCGCCCCTCGGAAAAAATGTTCCACAAATACTACTGTCTATTTTTCCATCTCTAAACTTTGACCGCCAGCATCCTCTCAATCGACCGGCGCGCTTTCCCTGCAATCTCCTCTGGAACGGTAACCTGCGGCTCTAGAGTCTGCAGCGCCCGCAGGATCTTGTACAGGTCAGTCTTCTTCATATTGTGGCAGATGGCATCGCTGGTCAGAGGATAGAACTCTTTGCCAGGATTATCCTTCTTCAGCCGGTGGATCATGCCCACCTCAGTGCCTATGATGAACTCCCTGGCAGTGCTGGCCTTGGCATGTCTTCCCATCCCGGCGGTGCTGTAGGTGAAATCCGCCTCATCGATGACCTCAGGCCGACACTCCGGATGCACCAGAACCTCAGCCAGGGGATGCTCAGCCCTGGCGGCCCTTACCTGCTCAGCAGTCATGTGGTCATGCACATAGCAGTAGCCGTTCCAGGGAATGATCTTCTTGTCTGTGTGGCGGGCCACATAGGCAGCCAGATTCCTGTCCGGCACAAAGATGACCTCCTTCTCAGAGAGAGAGGAGACGACCTGCACCCCATTTGCAGAGGTGCAACAGACATCGCTCTCTGCCTTGATCTCTGCGGTGGAGTTCACATAGCAGACAACTGCTGCCTCTGGATGAAGTGCCTTGAGGTCGCGCAGCTGCTCAGGCGAGATCATATGAGCCATTGGACACCAGGCACCCTTCTCAGGCAGAACGACCTTCTTGCTCGGGGAGAGAATAGCCGCAGTCTCTGCCATGAAGTCCACACCGCAAAAGACGATGACCTCTGCATCCAGGCGCGCTGCTGCGCGAGAGAGCTCCAGGGAGTCGCCCACCAGATCGGCTACATCCTGCACCTCTGGCATCTGGTAGTTATGAGCCAGTATGGTCGCGCGGTGCTCCTCTTTCAAAGCTAGAATATCTTGTATCGCTGACATAGAACTGGCCCATCCTCTGAGAAACTATTATTTCAATCTTTTTAAATAGGTATACGGAATATTATCGTCATAATTAAAGGTGGTTTGTCTTTCGTCTGATTTCATCGCCTTTCATTTAGAAGCCGGCAGAAGGCCGGAAATCACTGGAGGCCGTCACAGGTGCCTTCTCATTTCCTTTACTCGCTCCAGGGCCTGCACAGCATCCTCCATCTTGAAATCCCGCCCCTCCGTTGCCAGAAACTCGCGAAAACGCTGCAGCTCTTCTTCCGCCACCCAATTTGCGGCATCGGAGAGCATGCGCTCATAGCTTCTGTCTGGAAAGTATTGGGACTGAGCACAGCGAAATAGTCGATCCCGGCTGGCCGCGCTGATCACTGCCTTCTGCCAGGCCAGATCCAGATTGAAACGAATGTTCACCAGAGGCTCGGAAGTGGGCTCATAGGAGAATGGGTCGAAGACCAAAGCCACCTCATCATCCGAGACCAGATGGCCGCTCTTGTAAGCCTGATAGATCCTGCCAACGCCCTCCATGCCGTAAACATCCAACTCCGAGGCACGCAGCGCTCCCATGCTCGAAGCCCCCAGCACCTTTGCTCCAGCCTCAAGGGCATAGATCACCTCCTTGTGGGCCACCGAGCACTCCTGAAAGAAGACGCCATCGATGAGCAGAATGATCTCTGCCCCATCCCTTGCCGCCCGGTAAATATCACCTCTCTTCGCCGGAGGCCGATAGTCAGCCTCCAGTATCTGCAAAGCCTTATCCTGAGAGAGGCTTGGACCTAGGAAGACGACGATTCCTGGCATTTCTGCACCTTTTGCCCACCCTTTCCGGGTCGACTGCCGATATCTCCAGTCCCGGCACAATCACTCTCACCACGGGAAGGCCGATCTCCTCACGAGTCAGATCCACAACGATCACTCTATCGAGGCCCGCTTCCTCCAGCTTCTTTATCATGTATCTTATGTCCAGGAGGAAGTCGTCGCTCTCAAATGACTCGATATCGGAAAACGCCTTCGTCTCTGAGCCCTCAAACCAGTGCCGGTTGAGCCTCTTGGTTCTATCATAGCCGATCTGCCTTCTAAAATCGGCTGTAGTGGTATCCTCTCTCGCTCCATGAATCTGGGTAAGGCGGCTCTGCGCCACCTCGGTGAGAGCGCGCAGTACAGCCACCGCGGCGCTGGTATGAGTTCCCATGCCTGTCGTGAGCAGCGTTGGATCGCGCAGCCGGATGTCATCCGCCGCAGCCGCACAGGTGGCAACGCCAATGTCGCTGGTAATATCCCTCAGATAGACATCCACCTCTGCAGCTGCGAACTTGTCCAGGAGACCTTTCGCTTGTTCATCCTCAACGTCGGAAATTAAGGCCCCTGTCTTCTTCGAAGCCTCAACCAGCGCCCAGGCATCTCTCTCTATAACCTCGGCCAAGCCATGGAATATCGCCTCTTCAATGACATTGCCTGAAGCCAGTCCACTGGTATTGGTTCTAAAGAGGCGTTTGAATTCGGAAGGCAAGGGATGGAAGACCGCATTGGCCGGAACCAGGATCTCTTCATCGTTCATTATGTCCCATCCGGAGACCCAGGGTATCATAGCATCCGGATCCGCCTCGGCAGGCAGTATGAGCTCCCGCGGATCCAGCGCTTCATCCAGATGGGAGAAGCGGTCTATACTGAGCTGTCTGTCTCTTATCTCGGCAGAGTAGCGTTCCAGTCCTTCCATCATAGCCGATACCCTGGCTTCTGTGGGCGTGGCCCCCTTTCCATTGTAGACAGATATGGCACCCCGATCGGCCATGGGCCGGATGGAGGAGAAGACGGGTATGCCTATTCTGTCCAGATTGGTAATATCGGCAACCCTGGTAATCCCGGCGGCAGGCAATTTAGCGTCAGCTCGCTTGAGCGTCTCCTCAGGCGATATAGCCCGATGGGTATCGTCTTTGTACTTCTTTATGCAGGACGCTAGTATCATCGACGGAGATTTGATCAGCGATGAGATATAAACTCTGCTTTTGGGCAATGGGCTAATGAGATCGTTTAAAAGGACAGCTCAAAGGAATGGCAGTCTGTCCTTCTTCCGGTAAGCCAGGCACTGGCAGGTCGCGATGGGCCTTGCATCTTCTCCTGTGACGGATATATGGCAGGCGGAGATCCTCCGGGAGCGGTTGACCTCCCTTCCTTCTGCCTGCAGGCACTCGCCGGGAAGAGGAGCATTGAGATAATTCATATCAACGCTCAAAGCCACAGCCACAGTGCCATGCGAATTGACGGTAAGCTCGAAGGTGGCATCCACAAGTGAGAAGATGGCAGCACCGTGAGTTGCGCCGAAGAGGTTGTTCATCTTCTCGGAGGTCTTCATCTTGAGAGTGGCGTGTCCCGCTTCAAGCTCTATAATCTCTATGCCGAAGATCCTGGCATAGGGCTCCTCAGAAAACTCTCTCATTAATGCTGCCAGACAATCATCCATGTTGTGATTCCTCAACCGGGGACTATTCTCGAAACGGTTATATTGGCTGCGCTCGATCTAAGCAGCTATGCCCAGCTCCACAGGTAGCAGGCAAGAGCCGGTCTCAATTGAGATTAGCGGACCGGCGGTCTCCATTGTCCTGACTCAGGGTGCTATCAATATCTGGTTTGGAAAGAAATTTGATAAATCGATTATTGCCAGGATTCTCCTGATCATCTCCAAGGTGGATGCAACCGCGGAGCACGAGAAGGAGGTCCTTTGTCATTTCGAGAAGATAAGCGAGTTTGAAAACAACGGCTACATCCTCACCTCCTATGCCCGCAAGAATGAGAATTACCGGGCAATATTCGTCGTTCCGTTCTCCAATTGCAGGGCTCTGGAGATGTTCATGGAGTCCATCTCCCAGGAGACGGAAAAAGAGGATGTCAGGATTACCCTTTACTGGAGAGGGGGCAGAATCAGGATGAATCTGATAAAAGAGGAGCTTTCCAGGCTCAATTGTTTTGGCACACTCAATGTCATTTATAAGGATGAGCTGGCGGAAGCAGTCGGCAGGAGAGAAGAGCCATGAGATTTGCAAGCTGCACTGAGAATATTGAGATATCAGGTATAAGGAAATGTTTTGAGGGAGCTGCTCCCGGATCGGTCAATTTGGGACTGGGCCAGCCGGACTTCGACACACCGGAGCACATCAAGAAAGCGGCAATTGCGGCAATTGAAAAGGGTATGTGCGGCTATACACCCAATTGTGGCCTGCCGCAGCTTCGCACTGCCATCGCGGAAAAGTTCTGCTCCGAGAACCGGATCGACTGCACAGCGGAGGAGATAATGGTGACAAGCGGTGCCAGTGAGGCGCTCTTCCTGGTCATAGCCGCTCTGGTCGATCGGGGCGAAGAGGTTCTGATAGGCGACCCGAGTTTCCTGTCCTATGCCGAGCTGACCCGCCTGGTGGGAGGCAGACCGGTGAGCGTTCCTCTTGATGATCATCTTCGCCTCGCGCCGGAGGATGTTCTGGAAAGGATCACGGACAAAACCCGGCTGGTAATAGTAAATTCGCCCTCCAATCCCACAGGTTCGGTGGCAACGGCGAATCAGATGCGCGCCATTGCGGAGATCGCCGAGGATAAGGGCATCTGGGTGCTCTCTGATGAGGTCTATGAGCATTTTATCTATCAGGGAACACATGTCAGCCCCGGACAGTTCTCAGACAATGTCATCACCGTCAATGCCGTCTCCAAGACCTATGCCATGACCGGCTGGAGGCTGGGATACCTGGCAGCCAAAGGCGGAGCTCTCGAGCAACTGCTTAAGATTCACCAGTATGTCCAGGCATGTGCCAGCTCCATCTCCCAGGCTGCGGCTCTGGAAGCTATCACCGGTCCACAGGATTGTGTTGCCCAGATGAGAGACGAATTCAAATCCCGCCGGGATCTGCTGGTAAAGGGCTTCCGGGAGAGGGGCGTGAATATAGTCGAACCGGAAGGCGCGTTCTACCTCTTCCCTAGGGTGGGAGATGGCGACCTGGTCGCTGCCCGCCTGGGGAAGGCAGGAGTCATTGCCGTTCCTGGATCTGCCTTTGGTCCGGGTGGAAAAGAGCACATCAGAATCTCTTATGCCGCAGCGCGCTCTCAGCTTGAGGAAGCATTGCGTCGCATGAAAGACATCCTTTAAATAGGAGAGTGGCATTCGCCCTTAGGAGTGATGAAATGAAGGAGCAGGTTGAGGTTAGAGAGCTGAAGGAAGGAAGATACGTTATCATTGACGAAGAGCCATGCATAATCAAGAGCATATCCCATTCCAAGCCTGGCAAACATGGCAGCGCCAAGGCCAGAGTGGACGCGATAGGCATCTTCGACAACCAGAAGAAGTCCATCGTTCAGCCGGTTACTACTAAAATTTATGTGCCTACAGTAGAGCGCAAGACAGGGCAGGTCCTATCCATAGGCGATACCTCGGTGCAGCTCATGGACCTGGGAAGCTATGCCACAGTCGATGTTCCCATAAATGAGGATCAAAAAGATAAGATCGAGGAAGGAAAAGAGGTTCCCTATCTCTTTGTAATGGGCAGGACCAAGCTGGACCTGCGCTAGAGACCCTTCCAATTATTTTCATGTTTCAAAGGTGCGGCTTTGCCGACGCCGATGCAGATTTGCAGGATGCAAGCTACGCAGTAGTGGGACTTCCCTTTGACGGCACCGCATCATTTCGATCCGGTGCACGGGATGGACCGGATGCCATTCGTCTGGCCTCTTTTAACTTCGAGAGCTATGACTGCAATTACGACATCGATCTCTCTGAGCTGGCCATCTGCGATCTGGGGAATATGGATCTCGGTGCAGATCCCGTCTATGCCGAAGAGACCATTAAAGAAGGGATAGCTCTGCTGCCCCGAGACGCCGTGCCCATCTTTCTGGGCGGTGAGCATTCCATTACTCCGCCAATTGTAGATGGTCTGGTCCAGAAGGGGCTGGGCTCGCTTGGCATACTGGTTCTGGATGCCCACCTTGATCTGCGCGACGCATTCGGCTGCACCAGATACAGCCACGCCTGCGCCAGCCGGAGGATCCTGGAGACGAAGGGCATAGGCGCTTATGCCTGCATCGGCATTCGCAGTGGCAGCAGAGAGGAGTTCTCATTCGCGAAGGAGGGCGGAATAACCTACTACACCTCCCGCGATGTCGATGAGAGGGGCATAAATGATGTTCTGGACAGGGCATTGGAGTGGCTGAATTGCGAGAGGCTCTATCTGTCCATCGACCTGGATGTTCTTGATCCTTCATTTGCCCCGGCAGTTGGCAATCCGGAGCCCTTTGGCCTTTCTTCCTGGGATGTGTCCAGAGCTGTTGATCGTATTGCGCCGCAGGCAGTGGGATTAGATATCAATGAGCTGACACCCGCATACGATCACGGTGAGACGGCTCTTCTGGCAGCGAGGCTTGCGCGGCAGTTCATAGCAGCAAAGGCAAAGGTATCAGCAGTTCGATAGGAGGCGCAAGATGACTGAAAGATTGATGGAGTACTTCAACAGGCAACCGAGGATTGGCGTCATAAGCACATCAAACAGGAATGGCATGGTTGATTGTGCCGTTTATGGCTCCCCGCGGATGATCGATGAAAAGACGGTTATCGTAGCGTTTGCCAGGGGGCGCACCTTTGCCAATCTGCAGGATAATCCCCATGCTGTTTACATGATAATGGAGCCAGGAGGAGGGCTGGCCGATTGGAAAGGGTTGCGAGTCTATCTGAGGATGAAGGAAGCATTCGATTCCGGGCCGAAGCTGGACGAGTACAGGAGCCAGATGGCCAAGATTGTGGGAGAGCAGGCCGCAGGGATGATTGCCGTGCTGGCCATCTTCGAGATAACGCAGGTGAGGCCGCTGATCGATTTTGGTCAGGGCTGGGAGAAGTCAATTTGAGATGAGACGCAGGTATGCATTCTTCATCCATCTACTCTTGCTGATGGCATCGGCAGGCGCTCAGCAGAATAGTGAAGGATGGTTGAGCATGCAGGGCTCCAATCCTGACCAATATGCCCGATCCTTGATTGAAAAAGGCCTGGCTTTAGGGGAGCAGGGCAGCTTCGACGAGGCCATAATGGTTCTTGACGAGGCCATCAGGCTCGATCCCAATTATGCTTATGCCTGGAACAGCAAAGGCATAGTCCTTCATAATCAAGGCAGCTACGAGGAAGCTGCAAATTGTGTTGATGAGGCCATCAGGCTGGCCCCCAATTACGCTTATGCCTGGGACATTAAAGGCGTAATTCTCAGAAACCAGGGTTCAGCTCTTGATTACCCGGATATCACTCTCGATGGTCAGGATAAGTACGATGAGGCAATGAGGTGTTTTGATGAGGCCATCAGGCTAAATCCTAATCTTACCTCGGCCTGGCTCGACAAAGGGATAGCTCTCCTTGGCCAGGGCCTCGCCCTAGTCCGTATCGGTTTGAACGGCGATAGTGTTTTTGATGAATCCATCAAATGCTTTAATGAAGCCGTCAGGCTAAATCCTGACAATGCCGAGGTCTGGTACCGAAAGGGTGCAGCTCTTCTTAAAATGGGCCGGGAAACTGAGGCGAAGGAAGTTTTCTTAAGAGCTGAGGAACTGGAGGATAAAGGATGATTGGCGAGTGATCATTCTGCCAATCATTCTAATTCTGCGTCCTGATTTCTTTGTAGCAGGTACAATCGAAGACCTCCTTTGCGTCTTCAGAAAAGCTCAATTTTTCCGAGGGTGTCATCTCTTTCCAGCCCTCAAAACAACATGGCAGCCAGCCCTCTATTTGGTCATCGGTATTATTGGCTCTCTCAAATACGGTCTTCATATTAATCTTTCGCATCAGATCGTATGCGCCGTAGTATCTTTCTTCGCTCATGCTCAATGCCGGATAATTCTGATGTTTGGCATCGTAATGTGTATCTCTGAACCGATAGCTCAAATCAGCGACTCCCGTGCTGCTGGAGTTGATTTCGTAACCCAAATATTTTGTAGGCTTTAGCTCGGCAAAGATGGTGGAATCATCTGCCGCCTGGACGGTGGCATTCATCCTCTGCAGCCACATAATAGTCTTCTGTTCTTTTGACAGTTCTCTGTTATATAGAAAGCTTGCGCCTGCAAAATCGCCATTATTTCCCTCAAAATCTCTGTCGTTTATTCCCTTGCCAGAGTAAGCGAGAGTTCTTTTGCTCTTTATAAAGACTGGCCATCTCTCAGTACCATACTCGATTGTAAATAGATCAGTTCCTGATGGCTTAGTAACTGTGATATTAATCTCATCCGGGTAGACTGCAGACTGCATCATTATCTGGTCTGATGATCTATAGCTGCCTTCGAGAGAGCTTGTCCTCTGCCTGAAATGAACGTCATTATTTCCCACCTCTGCATAATAGGACTGGTAGGGTTGCAGGATTCTGCTGCGCGATTTTGCAGGAGATATGTCTATGGCAGAGATGCTGCCATTAATAGAGCTTGACAGGTCAAAGCTGAGATTGCTGCTCTGGCGAAAGATGGACCAGTGAGTCGAGTTAGTGTCGACGCTGCTCGCCCAGTGGACAGCACCGGCGAGGGAATCGAGGGCAAATATGACGATCAGTAGAACTGCTAGGGGCCCATTTTTCATACCGTACCCAAGGATGGCGATGATGATAAAGCTTATCAGGAATTCCTAAAACAAAAAGAATTCTCATGCCCTCAGGGGCAGGGCAGAGTCATTACGGATGCATTTCCGCTCTCCAGCGACATATGCATATTCAGGTATCCCGAATAGGTGCCGCTCATGACGTAGATAGGCACCGCGCTAGAGCTCTTTTGCACACGAGCACCCACTCTGGCTGTTCCCTCTACCTCGGAATGAATATCGTAGACAGAGTTGTTGTCCGTCTGGCTGACGGATGTATCCTTGATCAATTCCACCAGCCCGGAGTAGCTCTCAGAGTAGACCGACCCAACCTCATAATTCTTGGCGCAGAGGGCATTCTTGAGTTCGCTGTTGGTTATGGGCGGGCTGTATCTGGAAGGCTTGTTCTGGAATACGCCCCATTCGTTCGCCCAGATCTCATTGTATCCGTCTTCAAAGCCGCCGTAGACCTCTGCATCGATGGTTCTGGAGACCGTGCCGGTACCCCTCGTTCCTGTGACAAGTTTCTGTCCATGAAAGCCGGCCACAGTCTGGTAGATGCGCATATCATCGATGGTCCCTTGGCTATATATCCAGGAATGCTCAGTAAGATTCTGGGGCACCTTTGCGGCACTAACAACAATAATGCTTGTGCTGGCGATGACTGATATTATCACCAATCCGAGAACCAACGATCCAGGCCACCATCTCATCTCTACACCTCAACTGCAAGAGCCACAATTGCCTGGCTTTGAATATAAATCTGATCCCTATCGGCTGATGCTCACGTTTGCTGGATATACTGCTCATTAAGCCGATTGCTACTTGGGACATATCTCGGGACTATCGCAGGACTGATATAGTAGTACATCTCAACGATTAATTGGGAGGGACGATATGAGGTTGAAACGGATATATGCGACCGTTATTATATTAATATTAATCCTTCAAATGGTTTCCGGTATCGAAGTCGATTTCTCGGTGAATGAACTGGATCTCAGTACAAAAAGCGATGTTGATGATCAGGTATACTTTTATGAAGAGGTCTCAGGAGATCCGCAGCAAACAACAATCAGTGATTATAGAGAGGTTTCTGGTAATGGCAAAATAAATTTAAAGCAAGGATTTTCATCAAACAGCTATACAGCTACATCAGGGGTAAAGGCGGATTCGGGATCTGTTCAGAGTTCCGCTCTTCTTACATCAACTGATCTGAGCGCTACCCAAAGATCAAATATCGCCGGCTCTTTTTCTCAGTCCTTCCTGGCCGGATGGCAGGATTATTATGGTGGAATGGCGCTCACTGGTCAGTATTTAGGCGTGGAAAACGGAATTCTGAGCACAGTACAGACCTTAAGCCTGGGCAGGAGCATCTATTCCGCACAGGCTTTTCAGGCGAGCGGCATTCATCCTCTTGCCATAGGGTACGCGCTTGTCGGCTCACATGGTTCAAACTTCATTGATGCACAAGGTGCGTTCATCGTGGCAGGTGCCTGCAATGAGGGAAGCATCAGCGGATTTATGGGCGCCGAAGTAATCAAGGTTCCTGATGCTATAGATCCGGTTGCCTATGGTTCCCATATTACTGCGCAAGGAGATAAAGCTGCAGGAGTTATCGCAGGGGCTGGTGCCCTGAAAGGGTCCTGGTCGGAAAGCCAATTCGCGGATTTCATTGGGCTTGATGGCCAGGGGGCTTTCACGGGGACTGTGGGAGTCGGCGAGGACAGCCGAGCCTCTGTAAGATACATTCAGGCCCAAACCGATGGGCAAGAAACCTCGGCGTATCAGGTTAATGCAAAGGCAAAAGGCGATGATGCTGCCATTGTAACAGCTGGTGCGGGCGATTTCAATCTGCAGAGCGCTGACGGTTTTGGGCCAATCGGTCCATTTGGCGGGCCTCAATTTGGACCTATGATGGCATTCTACAGAGATCGCCTGGATTTGCAGGGTGCTCTCATCGTAGCAGCTGGCATTGGTGACAACAACAAAGCCAAAGCAAGTTATATTGGCGCAATCACCGATGGCAGTAGAACTTTGGCTGCGGGAGACCGCCTCAAGGCCAATAGCAATGGCCTGGCACTCGTTGGTGCTGCCGCAGGAAGCATAGGGTACGACGCAGAAGGTTACTATTATCGCTCCAGGCATAATCGTCTGATGGAAGAGTTTGGCTACCTTGGCGTGCAGGGTGCCTTGGCTACCGCGTTGGGTTTAGGGTGCCACAGCAGCGCTTCGGCTGACATTATAGCTGCGGGAACAAACGGCCAGCAGACGTTTGCCTTTGCGGCTGATCCAAAAGCCCGCGGAGGAAGTCTGGCCACGGCATTTGCTGCGGCAGGAAATCTCCAAACAAGCAGCTATGAGTACAAACGAGATAGCTGCCGCGAAGACACTTATTCTCGCGGCTATTACCTCGGCGTACAAGGTGCTTTGGCAGATGCGTTTGCTCTCGGTGGCCGCAGCAGCGCTTCGGCTGACTTAATGGCAGCAGGAACAAATTGGGATAAAACATATGCCTTTGCGACTGATGCCACTGCGAGAGGAAAAGATCTGGCTACAGTATTGGCGGCATCTGGAAATCTGAACGCACGCAGCTTCCAATCAGAACGAAATGAACGCCACGACGATACTTATAAAGCCCAAACTACCATCGACGCACAGGCGGCCCTGGCCGGTGCAATGGGCATCGGGGGCCACAGCAGTGCTTCTGCATGCGTCTTAAAAGCAGAAACTAACGGAGAGAGCACTGATGCCTTTGCACTTCATGCCAATGCAAGAGGAAGCGATTTGGCTACGGCACTGGCTGCGGCAGGATCCCTCTACTGGAACAGCTACCTGGCTGGCAGCGACCGCCGTCACGGCTACACCTACAAATATAAGAACGATCTCGGCATACAGGGTGCCCTGGCCGGTGCATTGGGCTTCGGTGGCCGCAGCAGCGCTTCGACTGACATAATGGCAGCAGGAACGAACGGAGACAAGACATATGCCTTCGCGACTGATGCCGCAGCGAGAGGAAATGGTCTGGCTACAGTATTGGCGGCATCTGGAAATCTGAACGCACGCAGCTTGCAATCAGAAAGAAATGAACGCCACGACGATACTTATAAAGCCAGAACTGCCATCGACGCACAGGCGGCCCTGGCCGGTGCAATGGGCATCGGGGGCCACAGCAGTGCTTCTGCATGCGTCTTAAAAGCAGAAACTAACGGAGAGAGCACTGATGCCTTTGCACTTCATGCCAATGCAAGAGGAAGCGATTTGGCTACGGCACTGGCTGCGGCAGGATCCCTCTACT
>MVRL01000108.1 GCA_002067705.1 Methanosaeta sp. PtaU1.Bin112 | reverse complement strand
GGAGGCGGAGAAGCTGGAGAGCTTATTCCAGGATTACAAGGTGGAGAGGATGAAGGAGGAGAAGAGGAAGAAGAGGATGGGGGGGAGGGAGAAGATGGGGGAGGGGTATGATTGGCTTTCAACATCGTACTCTTAAGAAAATAAGCTGGCTTAATAATGGAGGAGAGAGAACTTTCTGCACTTTAAAAGGAATGCTTGGATCGCAGGATTGCCAGTACGAAGAAGCTTGCGGATGAGGTTAGCATTTGGGAGCAAGAGCGGAATGCAATTTTTGCAGAGCTTCAAAGTGAAAATAGATCCTAGGACAGCTCATGGATTTCTTGTCGTCTCTTGACCTCTGGTGTAATAAAAATATCCATGAGTTGGTTAAATGCTGGTTGGTAATTTATAATTTCACCTTCATTTTTCTGCCATAAAAACAAGACAGTATCACGTATTTATTAATTCATCGATGATAAGTGGGAGAATCTCATCCCTTACGACCGGCATCGATTGGCTGCAAAAAAGCGCTCATGTCCTGGGGCTCACGAAATAAAGAATTGGACCGCTAAGGCACCTGCTTGAAGAGGATGGTGGTGGAATAAACTTTAAACCGGGCCGACCGCCAGATGAATGGATTTAATAAAAAACACTGAAGACGACCAATAGATTAATCAAATAATCTCATTTATAGAATTAGGAACCGGAGGGAATAGACTGAAACTGCATATTATCAAAGGGCCAGCTCTATCAGGAAAGACTAATTATCTAGTAAGAGTAATGGAGCAAACTCACCGCGAAAATCCCTTGTATTACACCTTTCTGGGGCCAACTGGTGAATTCGTAAAGGAGTTCTCAGAATGGTTCTCAAGGGGTCTGCATTCATCTGTCCCAAGGGGGAGTTTTATGGTGATAGACCAGTTTGCTGATGAGGTCTATGGCCATACCCATCAGGAAATGATGTATGTCGATAAGCACCTTCTGAATGTGTTCATAGCTAATATTCTCGGATCGGCAACCCAAAAAGATTTGGGTCCTTTCTATCCGCTCAAAGATTCCCCTGGCTTGATAGCTTTCGTCGCTGAAGCGGTGATGCAGGCCAAGGACGAAGGAGAGGCTGCCCTTATGGCAAGATTGGCCAATGATACCGCCCGATCTCTGGTCAAATATGCACTCAGGGAGCTTGATACGGTTTACCGGGCAAAACTCTATGATACTTTTGATGCCTACGTGAAGATAGACCCTGAGGAAATCAAAGATTATTTGGCTTCTCGATGCAGCAAAACTCTTTTCCTTGACGGTTTCACCAATCTCTCATGGGCTCAGATGATATTTCTTTCTAAGGTCATACCTCTTTTCCAGGAGACTTTCATGACACTGGACCCGGTCTATGTGGATAGGGAGAGATGGAGCAAATTCCTGGAATCGCTCTCGATTCAGTCTGTGAAAGTCCTGTACGAGGAGCTCGCATCCTCTCCAAAGGCCGCTGGGCCCCTGGAAAGGCTCTTGAAAGACCAGGGACCGACTGTGAAATTGGAAGGCGATTTCATCCAAATTGCCTGCTTTAAGGATCCTGAGGCGGAGTTGATACAGGTCTGCCGGGATATCAAACGGCGAATTGTGGATGACGGCATGAAGCCCGGGGAGATCGCCGTGGTCCTCAACAACTTCTCGGAAAGGGCAGGGGAGTTCTCCAGGAAGCTGGAGGAATATAAAGTTCCAGTAAAATTGAGCGGTGAAGAACCTTTATCGAGCAGCATTGCCATCCAGCTTCTTATTCTGCCTTTCCGGACAGCTTTAGCTGGCTATCCCTCTCATCTGCTCATATCAATGCTCGATCACGGCCTGGGACTGCCGGAGGCAGCACAATTCGATCTTGACGGTCTGGAAGCTTTAGCCAGGGGAGCGGGGCTTTACATTGGTCCAAAGAGGAGTTCTCTGGAGGACCGGAGAAGAGAGTGGAAGGCAAAACTGGAAGGCCATCTTGCCGCACAAAAGCAGAGGCTTGAGGTTCTGGCTCAGGATGATAGCGTTTATGATAGCGATCTTCAGGCTAATGAGGCCAGGATCCTGCTTTGCCAGGAGGTGCTGCAAAGATCCGGCCAGCTATTTGAGGCTCTGCAGGAGATCGAGAAGTTCAGGGAAGGGGAGACCGATTTTGAGCGGTTCAAAAAGGAGCTAACCATCTGGATGGAGCCACTTCGAGTTCGTTTCCTTTTTCTCGAAAATGCAGATCTCGGAACAGAGGCTATGGCTATAGCCAGATTTGAGCAGTTGCTGGATAAGCTGGAGGTCCTGGTCAAAATTATTGATGGCAAGAGTCTGACTCTGCCAGGTCTCCTGGCCGACTTAGAGATCTTGATAGGCAGCGAGGAGTACAGGCCATCTTCTCCCCTGGCCAATGAGGTGGAAATCCTGCCACTGCATTCGGCCAGATTTCGGCATCGTTCTATAAAGTACATCGTTGATTTCAATGACGGTATATTCCCCACCCGCCGCTCCAATCCCCTTTATTCTCTGGAGGGCATTGCTTTGAATCCTGGCTACTCCCTGATCAAGGAACGGGAGCAGAGGCAAGCACTCTATTCCTCTTTATGTTCATCTTCTCAGGCGGTGATAACTTACCTGTCCGCCTCTCGAGAAGGAGAGCTGATGATGCCTTCTTTATGGCTGGATGGCTGGGACTATGAGAAAACCAATACTCTGGAAAGGGGAACTGCTCCCATGAGTGCAACTGAGCTGATGATCCAGTTTGGACGGGGAATGGCCGAAGGAAGAGAACTGGTGGTACCCGAAAGCGCTCAAAGCCTGACTGCACCATTGAAGCTCTATGCCGGTTCGAAATTTTCCTGGAAGGTAGAAGATCGGGCGGTTGTCGAATCCCTGGTGGGCAGGACCCTGAGCTATACCAGGATCTCTGAATTGCAGAAGTGTCCTTTCAAGTTCTTCTTTCGTCGCATGCTCCGGTTGGAGGAAAAGTCCGATGAGCTATATGAGCTGTCTTCAATTGAGAAGGGAATCACCTACCATGCCGCTCTCAAGAGCCTCTACGATTGGAAGCAGGAGGAGAATGCCACCTGGGACAGGGCAATAGAGGAGGGCAAGGTCCGTGAGGTGGTAGAAGGCATAATACAGAGGTTCCTGGCTGCCAATACCGTTCGGTCATTGCCGTCCGTAAGGAGGGCCATGACAGAGGATGCAACTGGCGCGATTCAGGGATATCTGGAGTTTGAGCGGGACAAAAGAGAGCTGGCCTGTATCGGTGAGAGGACTTTAGTTGAGCTGCCCTTTGAGTTCAGGCTAGCAGATATGGCCTGTCTGGCGTCCGGCTGCGGCAAAAAGTATGGCGAAATGATCCTTCGGGGCAGGATAGACCGGATTGACATAAATGTTGCTCTGAAAAAGAAGGTCTACGATCTGGTTCTCTCAGATTACAAGGCCAGCAGTTCCGGGGACTGGGAGCAGCTGAAGCTGTACACTCTGGTGCTGCTATCTATGGAGAACAGGGATCTTCCCAGCAACCCACAGCTTGTAAGGTCATTTTTCCGGGTGGTGAAAAAAGGAACGATTTCCAAGAATCTGGACGCATTTGCCAGCCAGGGCAGGATGGATCTTTCCACCAAGCCAAAGTCGTCCCTGAACTTCTCGGATGTGGACAGGGAGCTTCTCCAGACCCTCGATAGAATCTTCGAGAAAAGGGAGTTTTGGCCAGGGAAGATGATTGAAGAGTATGTGTTTAGCTGGACGAAAATACCAGGAACTGATGATAAGAAGCTCAAGGAATTTCTAGTAAAGAAATATCATATCGATTGGGTATACACGGCAGGAATTGCCAAAATCGAAGACGGTAAGACCATCAATATATCCAAAAAGGATAAAACTATTTCACTAACGCTCATTAGCGAAGATTCTGAAGTAATCTTGAAAATCAATAACACTGAAACTGATAGATTCACAGCGAAGAAGGGAAATGGTGAGCTAAACATATACATTAAAAAAAAGGGAGGCGACTGCTATTTCTGCGGCCTGCAGCTGAATTGCCAGTTGATCTTGAATTCCAGAGGAGGAATGCAATAATGGAGCAGGACCTCTTCATTTCGGCAAGCGCAGGCACCGGAAAGACCCATACCATCTCCGCGGCTTATATTGACATTTTCGATCGAGCTTTTCGGAATAATGATCCCCTGAATGTAGGAAATGTGGTAGCCATAACCTTCACCAGGAAGGCGGCAGCGCAGATGAAGTCCCGCATTCTGGATATGATAAGGCAGCAAGAGGCGGACGACGTGAGGTGGCAGCAGCTTAAATCATCCATGGCCTTTGCATGGATAAGCACCATTGACTCCTTTGCGGCACGCATCCTCTCTGAGGTTGGCGTCTACGCCCGGATAGCTCCGGATATCCAGATCGGCTCGGATTCCCAGGTTTCTTCCATTTTAGATCGATGCATATTCCGTGCCTTCTTCGAACACGAGGACCTGATTGAGCCTTTGATCCGGCACCTCACTTTAGATGACCTCAGCCGTGCTCTAAAGCGAGCGGTAAAGGAGAGGAGATATGCCATGATGAGGTCAAGGCCTGCCGGAAAAGAGGAAGCCGGGCTTCGTTTGCATGGCGATTCTTCCATAGCTGAATCCCTGGTTTTTGCCTCTGATGCTTTCAAGAAGCTTTTCGAGGAGGTTTATCGATCCTTCCAGGAGGAGATGCAGGAAGAGAACTTAACCGATTTTGCCGGAGTTCTGGTCACTCTCAGGGAGCTGTTAGCCTCGCCCGAGAACGCCTGGATTAAAGAGAGATACAGCAGTCAGTTTCGTTACATCATAGTGGACGAGTTTCAGGATACCGACTCCCTGCAAAAGGAGGTCCTGGACCTCGTCTGTGGCGAACACAGCCGCATCATCTGCGTGGGCGATGCCAAGCAGTCCATCTACCGGTTCCGGGGGGCCGAGGTAGAGGTCTTCTCCGATGCCAGGGAAATGATCAGGTCGGAGGGGGGAGTTGTGCGGCACCTGGAAAGAAACTTCCGGTCCCATCCTGATATTCTGAATCTATGCAATGCGTTCTATCCTCTGGTCTTCCATTCATCTGACAAGAGATATTCGCAGAGCTATGAGCCGGTAAGTCCTCTATCCGTGGTGGGAGAGACCGGCAATCGGCCCCGAGTGAAGATTCTCTTTGATCCTCAGGACGAAGCGGAGGCTGCGGCAAAATACATTCTCAGTATAGTGGGCCAGCAGTTTGATTTTGTGAAGAGGGAGCAATTTGGCGGTGAGACAAAACTCGTCGCCACTAAGAGAGCGATAATGTTCAAGGATATTGCAATATTGCTTCGCAAGATGAGGCCGGAAAAGGGCAAGGAGTACACCAGTGCCCTGGCCAGGCATGGCATTCCTTATTACACCGTTGGAGAGGCCGGGTTTTTCGAGATTCCAGAGATCGCTGGCATCCTGGCCATGCTCAGAGTGCTTTCGGATCCAGGTGATGAAATGGCTTTGACCACTGCTCTCATGTCTCCGCTAGTGGGCCTGGATATTCAGGATATGGCCCGGCTGAAGTGCAGGGCCAAAGCCGCCGGAAAAGGCATATTCCAGATTTTAGGCCGGATCGAGGAGTCAGATATAGATCCCGGCAGGATCGATCGTTTGAGGAGATTTCATCGGGCTATGGAGAGTTATCTGCCCATCAGAACCATGATCCGGCCCAGTGAGCTGGCGGAGAGGCTGGTGGAGGAGCTGGATTATCCGGCATTCCTGGCCGTCGAGGATCCCAGCGGCCGCAAGTCAGCCAACCTTCGGAAGTTCATCATCACTTCCCGCAGCCTGGATGAGGCAGGAGTATCTTTACGGGATCTGATTCGGATGCTCAATAACGTGGGACTGGATGACGAAGAGCAGGCCTCCATCGAGAGCGAGGATACAGATGCGGTCAAGGTCATGACTGTGCACAAGGCCAAGGGCCTCGAGTTTCCCATAGTGATAGTGGGCGACACCTCCTGGAGCCAAAAGGAGCAAAATGAATTATTGCTCTTTGATAAGAGCGAGGATGGCATGTGTTTCGCCCTGAATTGCCTGGACAAAGATCAGTGCATTGGGTCTTTCCTGGGGAAAATGATAGCGGAGGAAAAGGAACGTGATTTTGAGGAAGAAAAGCGCTCTTTATATGTAGCTACTACCAGGGCGTCGGATATGCTGGTCATAACTATATCCAGCAAGAAGGGCAGCAAATCACGACCCTGGAGGGAGATGATCCTGGGCAGCATGATCGAAGTCCAGGGCGAGGGGATATCACCGGCTCCCGGATTTGAAGATATTGTGGAGATAGTCTCTGCAGCTGAGGCCACAGCCCCACCAGCTTCTGCGTCTCCTGCAAGGCTTACTCTGGAGACGAGGTACATTGAGCCCGTAGCCTCCGAGACCTATAAAGAATACATCTCGCCTACGATCATCAGCAAGGCCCCATCATCGCCCGGACGGGGTGTACAGATCGATGAAGATGATATTGCCCGTGAAGAAGATCCCGGAAAGGGAGATCAAGGTCGAGCAATGGGCCTTTTCGCCCACAAGGTCATGGAGGCGGTGGGAAATGGGTGCCGGCTGGAAGAGCTTGTAGAAGTCGCAAGCAACGAGACACTCCGGGAATTGTATGATCTGCCGCCTTTAGGGCTGGGCGAGGCTGATTTTCAGGAGGTGCTGAGGCATCTGGGCCGGTTGAAAGATCATCCCCTGATAAAAGAGATGGAGTCGGCTTTGGAGTCCATGAACGAGTACCAGATCATCAGGCCCTTTGGCAGGTATATTCTATCCGGCCGGCCGGATAAGGTGATCAAGACTGCTGAAGGATGGAAGATTCTGGATTTCAAGTTCTCTTCGTCAGAGAGGCATAGCGAGGCTTATGAGTTTCAGACCAGGTTCTATCTCTATATCGCTCGGGAGATCTTCTCGCCGATGCTCGGAGCGGAGCTGTTCTATCTGAAGGATGGGGTCTCCGTGAGGGTGCAATTGGACGGAGAGGCAGTCCGGGACTTTGAAAACGATTTGATCAGGAGGATAGAAGGGTATCAAGCGGGTATGGTTATGGTGCTTCAGAATCAGAAATAAAAGGCATCCCTTTGATAGATTTTAAAGCTCCTGGCAGGTCGAGATAATTGCGTGCAAATGCTTCACATAGCAAGTCTTCTGTCAGGAAGCCATCATATTTCTCAACAATTTTCACAGGAAAATGCTCTGCCAATTTGACAAGATCGGGTTGTTCAGAGAGAAATTGGCTGTAGCACATCTGGATATCAGTATCTCTCATTTTTTCAAAGGAAAGAGCAATACCTTCGTCACTTACATCCAAATCCTTATACAAACCTAATCCAAGGAGGGTTCTATTTGCGCGTGTCCCACACCAGGTAAACCATAATGTATCGTTTCCATTCAGGAAGAAAGGATGGTGCAAGATATCCGACTCTCGTGCAAAAATTCTTGCCTCTTGCAGCATCTCTTTTGCCAATTGATCCAGGTAAACGGGCACTCGGGTGTCTGAAAGAATCTCGCGCATCTTCTCATGAATGCGTGGATGAAGATCAGGCCCAGATGAGCCAGAGAATAATGGCAAGCGCCCACCGCGTGATGGTTCCACCAAGATTTCTTCGCGATCGAGGTTGATTTCGATGATTTTCCAGCGTCTGCCGGCCAGGATCAAGAAGCCTTCAGCCCCCGTTGTCGGCAATGCGGAAACGGTTCCGATAAGATGACCACGATGCAGCACACGTAATTCCTTTTCGGTTACAAATGCAGAGTAGAATTCAAAGCTTCTGACTATCCGCTCACCCTTGAGGCCCAGAATAATTGTGCCTTCTGGAGTTTGCTCTACCAGGTCATTGGCCCCAATGCTGCGAAGGACACGAACCAACGTTTTCTGGTCAATGTTCTTAAATGATCCTCGGGTGATGAGACGTTCAAATAGAGTTAATGCCGATGCGCCGCCAGCTTCGGCAATTACGCTCATGATTTGCTGAACCAAGGTGGAGAGATGCCAGCGTTCAATGTCAGGAGGCTCACACCAATCTTCCAGCATAAGTTCCGTCATGGCAATAGCACGGAGCAATTGTGGGTAGAGGCGGTCAATAGGTTTGGATTGTTCGGTTGCTGCATCTTCAACCATATACAACCACAGCTCAGAAGCCTGATCCTCTCCACGACCACTGCGTCCTAATCGCTGTTTCAGCGAAGAAACAGACCAGGGAGCGCCTATTTGGCCCACTCTGCTGATATTGCCGACATCAATGCCAAGCTCCAATGTGCTGGAACAAAAAGTTGCTGTTGGGCTTGATTTTGATCGCAAAGCCTCTTCAGTATCCTCACGCTCGGCCTTTGATAACGAGCCATGGTGAATGCGAAACAGATTTGGCCGCCCGGCTCGTAACAGAAGGCGTCCTGTAAGGTCTGCATACAGTTCCAGTTGTTGTTTACTGTTGGCAAATATCAATGCCGTCTTGCCTGCAAAAGCATTGATTAGGTCTTTGGCCAAGCGAAAATCGTCAGGTGTGGCGATAGATTCTGCATTCTCTTTATCAGAGGAGTCCTCTCCACATTCCTCTCCAGATTTTAGCCGCCGATAACCCTTGATGATGTATTTTACGGTTTTATTATCTCCACTTTTGATCATCGCGATGCTATCTGGATTCTTCTGGTCAACCCATTTTTGTGCGGAAGTCATGTCTCCGAGCGTAGCAGACAATCCAATGATGCGCACTTGATGATTTGCGCGTTGTGTCAATCTTGCCAACAGGCTACGTAGTTGCGCTCCACGTTCTGTTCCGAGAAACGCATGCATTTCGTCGATGACTATAAAGCTGAGATGAGAAAACAGTATGTCCAGCTTATCAGGGTGATTGATGAAGAGTGACTCTATGGATTCCGGCGTTATCAGCAGTACACCACCCGGTGATTTCAGCACCTGATGCTTTTTGGATTGACCGACATCGCCATGCCATTTATGTACCGGAATTTCGGCGCGTTCACAAAGCTCTTCAAGACGACGAAATTGATCGTTGATGAGTGCCTTGAGAGGTCCTACGTACAAGGCCCGCACGCTGCTTGTATGATCTTCGACTATCTCGGAGAGGATAGGAAGAAATGCAGCTTCGGTCTTTCCTCCGGCTGTATTCGCCGAAATGATGAGATGCTTATTGCCTCCAAGTATCGCGTGGATGGCATCGACCTGGATGGAACGCAGGTCAGTCCATTTCATGCGGTATAGCTCTTCCTGAATGATCGGATTTAATCGCTGGAAGGCGGTCGGTTCATTCATTTACATCGCTCGCTAAAGCCGAAATGTTGCCAACTCATCTTTTTCGCCATTGGGTGGCACTTGAGTGTCATCTTCTGTCACCGGAATGATTTCCGGATTTATTGATGGCTGAAGATTTATGCCGCCAAGCAGCTTCTGCCAATCTGTACCTGGATTTTGTTCCAAGACAGAAAGAAAGCCTACAAATCCTTTTACAGCGTCACGAGGCGTCTGATAGAATTCCACACCTAGCGTCTGAGCGCAATGCTGGATAAATGCCTTGAGCGCCTCATCAGGCACGAGGTAACGTGAAACGTCACCTGATGCATAAACCTGGCGAATATTATGCAGCAAAACGTAGAGGTCTTCGACAGTTAAGTTTGGAAGCCGGATGACCGGGCCTGAGTAATCTCGTAGACCATCGATGGCAAAAGTGTTATTTGCCAATCGTGTAGCTAAGGCTTCATAACTCGCCAATCCTCGCCTCCGATCATCCATAAATGTATCCGTGCCTGCAAAAACCACACCCAGTCCATTCACACTGCCTTGCAAGCAATCGTTGAAGATGCGAAGGATCATCTCATAATTTGCATCACGCGCTGATTTGCTGTTGAGCCGCTGTGCCAACACGCCCATTTCATCCAAGTTAACCAATAGGCCAGAATAGCCGGCAAGACGGACAAAGGCGGCCATGAGTTTCAAATGATCATAGACGTCCTGATCACCAATGATCGAACGTACCCCCAAATCTTGGCGTGCCTCCGTCTTTGTGGCATATTCCGCGCGTAACCAGCGGAGTGATGCGTTCGTCATAGCATCATTTCCCTGCTGAGATCCTTCCACATATTTATTGACGACAGTAGCAAAATCATAACCACTGACATTCTCTTGCAGTGGTTTCAGACGTCTGTAAATCTCTTTTTGCGGATCGCCGCCTGTCTCTTTGGCTTCAAACTCTACTTCAGAGACCCATCGCTCGACTAAACCTGGCAATGCGCCGCCGTCTCGTTTAGCGCCAGCAGACATGTTATGCATCAACTCGGAATAGAGTGAACGTGCTTGTCCGCTTGAAGCATGCAGACGGCGGTCGGGAGAGATATCGGCTTGGACAACCACGAACTTCTTTTCCAGTGCCACCATGCGAGCTAGATTAAGGAAAAAGCTTTTGCCGGAGCCATAGCGACCGATAATGAAACGAACTGTCGCCCCGTCCTGTGCAATGCGGTCGAGATCGCTTAGGATCGCTGCCACCTCATCTTTGCGACCTACCTGAATATGCTGAAGACCGATGCGCGGTACAACCCCCGCACGCAGAGACTGAAGAATTGCATTTCGTTCACGAGGTTTTATGGTGATCGCCATGCTTATGCCCCCACCAGGGATTGATTGACTTTATACATGTTATCCTCTTCAAACAGGATCTCGTCACCAAGACTATCATAAGCCCAGGAGTTAATGGTATCCAACATGCCTGTACGCATTAATTGATGTCGTTTTGCCAGTTTGGCGAGGTCATCCGAAGACCAGACTTGCTCTTTCATTATTTCTGCCAGCGGTGCATAATATCGTTTATCCAGTGCCGCGAGCTGTTCCGTTGAAAATGGCAAGCTGGAATTTATCGTATATGTGACTGCCTCCGGCGCAGCAGAAGGCTTAACTCTATCAACAGCATCAGACTCATCTATTTTGCTTTCAGTTTCGCATAGCGCCTGTCCAAGAATGCGTGAGACTTCCGCAGTCTCCGCCATAATGCGCGCCAATGCCTCGTTATTAAGAGTGATATCTACTGGCTTGTCAACAGGCATCTGCTCGCGCTGAGGGATCGCTTCGCTAACACGCTGTTCACGTCGAATTGTTTGAACTTCCACGGGCTGACTGCCGGATAGGCGCAGCTCAGCTAATAATGAATCTAGAGGAGCCTCGATTTCAAGTGCCTTATAAATGCTCTTCAGCGATGAAATTTCCTTGTGATCAATTATGCCATTAGCGGCAGCCACTCCAATCAGATATTTGCCAATCATGGCACGCTGATCCAAAGTCAATGCTTCTCGCAACGACTTGCCAAGCGAAGAGATGGATGGCGGCTTCTTGCCCAATAATATTCCATAGGCTTTCAAACGTCGAGATTCATCGGACGAAAGACGGAATTGATCTTCCAGAAACTGCTCAATACGGGCGTTTTCCTCTGGATCGATTTTCCCGTCTGCCCCAGCGATAACCATGCCCAATTCCAGCATACATGATGCAGCACGATAGCCGCTCTCCTGCTGCAGGGCGGCACTGCCCTCTTGTTGAAAGAGGACTACCTCATCCGACCAGGCATAGGCTCGTCCTGTAATCCGTGCATCAGGGACGATGGCAAGTCCGATATCTTCTGCGGTTCGTGCCAATGACTTGCTTTGGGTGGCCGTCAGTTTTTCTCGTGACTGAAATTTCTGAATTTCCGCAAGCTTTGATATTGAAGCAAATGAGAATCCATCCTCACGTGCTTGCGTCGTTGCTATGGCTTTCCAGTGTGGAGCATCTGGATGGTCCACGTCTTTGCGCAATGCAGGAGGTAGCGCTTCCCACGCTTCGCGTGTTGTAGTATCCAAGCCTTTGCCTACCGCGCGACTGAAATCCCTAAGTTCTTCTACGCAAGTATTCCAGATCTGGGAGAGATGCACGAATTGACTCTGCAAACCCAATACATCGGGAATTCTGACTGCTGCAAATGCAGTGGAAGACTGGCCCAACTCCATTAAACTTGGACTTGCAGGATGATACTCAATCAGCCGCTCTCTTTCTGCTGCTTTAAGCACCATGCCTTCAGCAAATTGAGCATGGTACTTTTGCATGAAAAGAGACTTAAATTGCTCTGGCGCGCGGTTGATAACTACACTGCGCATGGTTCTGACATCCTGCCTGGCCACCTCGAAAGCCCAGCGGCCTGGGAGTGGAAGATTGTGCTGGTAGAACCAGGCGAGAATGACGGCAAGCAGATCTTCGGAATAGCTATTGAGCGGTGCCTGATCGAAGCAAAACGCAAAGCCATCATTCGTTATGGATCTTAGCCCCATCCGGGCTGTGGAAAAGGCGATGAAGCGACTCAAATATCCATTGAAAGATCCTGATTCTGGATATCGGCAAAGCAAACGAACGACTTCGGGAATGATCAGATCGACATCTTTGCCGTCAATGAAAAACCGCCGTTCAAGTCCGTAGAAATAAACGAAGGCATAACCGATATCATCTAATTGCCCCTGCTTTCCGCTTGCCAGCCAAGAAAGATAGTTTCCTCTTTGGCCTGGGGTCATGTTCTCATATCGCGGCCAGTAGCCGAGCGCGCCAATCGGCTCAGATATAGGCTTTCCAATCGGCAAATTTTTCTCAATGCAGGAGGCTTCAGCAATGCGCGTCTTCCCGGCTGCCCAATAAGTCATTGGATGCTCGATGCGGTAGCTGGCGACTTCAAGCATATCATTGTAAGATGCCCACTGAACTTCATTTGTCCCAGGCATTGTCGAGCGACTGATCGAGCGGTTTAAGTTGTATTCAAAGGTGATAACAGGACCAGGAATAGATGCAGTAACCGGTGGCATCGATGAGGATAGCTGTGCCGCAGGCGTTGCATTTCCAGCAAGTGGATCTGAAGCAGGAGTTATTTCAGGCAACTCCTTATGCAATGATTTTCTCGATCGCCAGATAATGCCACCGATAACTGCTATCGCAAGGGCAGTGGGCCAATGGTTGGCCAAGAGTCCCAACCAGATGAGTATGGCCATACAAGCGATTAGATATTTAATAGTTTTTTTCATTACGTTTGATGGCTTAACATCCTTACCATTTATCAGTGGAATACCTCCTGCACAACTGTAGATCTGCAACTAAAAGGGAAAAAGATTGGCTCCTCGCTATTCTCTGTGGGTAGCTGGTTAAGTCTTTATAGCAACTCATGCTAGAAAATTAGCCGTGTCAAT